>JBAXEJ010000189.1:0-1557 GCA_037140475.1 Gallionellaceae bacterium | reverse complement strand
GTTTTGAGCGATGGTGTGCATTGCTCTCCGCACCCTGCGTATGCCAGCCGTTTTCTGTTGCAATCATTAAATCAACTTTGGCAGCAAGACGCGGATCAATTGCCCGGAAAACGCTTGGCGGCACTGCAAGAGATATATAACCGTCATGCACGTCGGCATCAACGTTACGCGGGAATAACTGCAACGCTGGTGGCAGCCGAACTTCGCGAACGGCAGGTAGTGATTTATCACGTTGGCGATTCTGCTGCTTGGCTGGTGCGCGAGGGTGAGGCAAATAAGCTCACTCGTGACCACACGATTTTTGAGCGCATGATTGATGAAGGTGAAGTTAATCGCGAGCAAGCAGATGATCTAGCCAGTATCTACAGCGGGCTAGATCGCTATTTCACCGCGCAGCCGGATGAAGAAAAACCGCAGCATGAACAGCGATGCATCGAATTGTTGACCGGGGATATTTTGTTGCTCGCTTCCGATGGTATCGCCGACGTAACTGCAGAGGACATTGCGGCGCAGGTGGCGCATTCGCAGGGCAATATGGCAAAGTTGGCAGAAAATATATTTCACCAAGCCGTGCGCGCAGGGAGCGATGACAACATCACGCTAATTGCGATAAAAGTTGCTCACGATGCTGAAATTGACCCGCTGTTCGCGGCAGCAAAGCAGATGGTGATTGAAACGCGCACACCCTCTGTAGCATTGGTACAGCGCACCTTCCTTATTAACTACACACGTGCGTCCAGTTTTCTCGACGCAATGGAGGGTGATATTGTTTCGTTTAAAGATGAGCGAGGCGCACGGAGGATGCTTACGGGAGAAACGGTGGACTACCTATGATCATTATCCAGCAATGTTGATCCGACTCGCCCAATCACTGTGAGTTACCTATTAATAGTTTTGCAGAGGCATCTGATATTACGAGCACTAATTTCATGGTGGCCCGAGTTGCTCCAACGAACAGCTTACGGATGGTGATCTCATCCATTTCCTCAAAATCAACCTCGGTCAAAATAACGCAAGGAGCTGCTTGACCTTTGAAGCGGTAAACCGACTCAATCAAAATGTCGCCGTCGGTAAAGAGTGGATTGCCGAGCAAATCGTAGTTGCCTGAGAAATGCCGTAAATCGAATGGCCCCAGTCTGTCATAGGACGAGAGCGCCGAATGTTCACGGCCACGGAAGGTGACCACCGCAATCATGTCTCGTTTATATCCCGCGCCGATACATTGGGTGATCGCTCGTTTGGTTTGTTCGATCAGTTGCGGTATGTCGGCATAGGTAAGTATCTCTACGTCAGACCCTGTCAGTGGGCTGCCGGATTCGATTTGTGCTGGCAACGGAATTAACTGGGCCAGACTGTCGAGGATGTCGCGAGGGGTGCGGTAATTGGTGTCCGAGCGCAGCGTTATCCAGCCGGGCAACTCGACATCGGGGCGGCGATACAGTTTTTGCATCGGGTCTTCCAACCACCAAGCTTTTCCTTTTGGGGGCAATAATTTCAGCAAGTTGTCTTTCCACTCTGCTTGAAAATCCTGTCCCTCATCAATGATCAACTCATCGA
>JBAXEJ010000188.1:0-1557 GCA_037140475.1 Gallionellaceae bacterium | reverse complement strand
TGTTTAAGCAAGGATGAATCCCGGCGCTTCAATGCGTTCAAATATTTTGACTCGTCGTACGGAGTACGATTTTGCCAGCAACGATAAAGAATGCGAATCCACTTGAAGGCCAATGCACGCACGGCAGTTTGATGCGAACAGCCCTTATCTCGTTGTTGACGATAATAGGCGCCGGCCCAAAAAGATTTGTTAATTGTTTGTGCTGCCCATTCAACCAGGGTCTGCCGTAAAAAAATGGGGCACTGCCACCGCCAGTGAACCCAACACTTCTTTCCGCTACGCTCGGTGACCGGCGCTACGCCAGAATACTGTTGAAATTGAGCTGCACTGGTAAAGCGCTCGCGTTGTTCACCGAAGGCGACCAGTAACCGAGGTGCCAAGTGAGGTCCTGCGCCCGGCAGCGCGTTGAATAATGCGTAATCAGGAAGCGTAGGTGCGAGCTTGGCGATGGCATCGTCGAACTGGTCGATGGCCTGCAGTGTGGTACGCAATTGATTAACCTGTGCCATTGCCTGCAATTGGTGAGTTGTAAGCACGGCGACGTCGAGAGTCAGTGGTGTGGCGGCTCTAATGCCGCTTATGCGCGTAGCGATCACCGTATCGAAACGGACATTATGGGTTTTGAAGAATGTTTCAAGACTCGCTTTACGGGCTCGCTTTACTTGGGTAAGGGTTGGCCAGCGGGTCATAAAATCACAGAACAGGACGGTGTCTCTATGCTCGAACCAATCGAGAGTTTGCGGAAAGTACTGTTTGAGAGTATCACATAAACGATTAACAAATCGGGTCTTGTCACCGACCAACTGCCGACGCTGCTCGACCAGGTAGGTAAGCGTACGCATCTCTACACTTTGTGGCTTGATCGGTTTGAATCGATCGCCATGGCAAAGTAACAGATCCAGGGCCAGCTCCGCATCGGTGGGATCATCCTTGGCACGACTTGGTTTAAAAGCTTCACGGTATTTAGCCAACGTGGAGGGATTGACAGGAAACAGCACGAAGAAATCGTATTTTTGCAATGCATAGACGATAGGCCCCTTAGATAGTTCCAGCACTACCGCAATGGTGCCTCCAAAGCGTTTCTGCAGCGAATAAGCCCATTGCTCGATCGCAGGGATCTGATGGGGCAGTTGATCAAATTCTCGTTGCTGGCTATTAGCTGGTTGCAAACAAATATCATGTTTGGTGTCAGCCCAATCGATGCCAATAAAGGCGGTAAATTCTTGGGTTAGAGAGCTCATAAATACCTCCCAAAGTGATAAAGTAATCAGGTGAGACGTGCATTGCTTGAGTTCTGCGAAGGCAATATAGCGAGCCGATGTGGCGGCAAACCCTGAGTATTCGTTGACGATCTCAAGCGCGCCTGCGAATTCGAAACTAAAACTGAAAACATCGACTGTTGGGGTCGGGTTATTCGTAATCCGCAGGCGCATGTCCCATTTACACTGACAGATACCTGCCAGCTGTGCTTAGTATCACTGAAAACAGGACGGAATGACTATAATGGGTGTGCGCCGTGATAAGGCGGCGCTTTTCCAGTGGGTGAAAGTCCCACCC
>JBAXEJ010000187.1:0-1578 GCA_037140475.1 Gallionellaceae bacterium | reverse complement strand
GCTGCCGGTGTCACCGTAGAAATATTTTCTTTAACCTTACTTACATCGGCGTCGTTAGCCGCCAATAAAAATGGGCGCGCTTCGCTTGAAAAATGATGGCTTTTGGGCAAACTTAAATCGAGCGTCTCTGCCGCCGCTATACCTGCGCTTAATGCCAAGCAGCAAGCCATCACGATCTGTTTAAAATTTCCTATTATTCGCATTACTTCCTCCTTATTGGTCATATATATCGAGCTACAACGTCACGAATGCACGATGAGTGCATGTTATCAGAACATAACAGTTTCACTTAGTTCAAAACTCCAACAAAAATCCACTCACACGCGCACTCCCTCGCGTAAAATCCAAGCACACTCACTTCACTTCAGACTTTTTCCTTTTGCTAAGCTCCGAACAAATCACCACCCTTTTTGCCCCCGATGGCGCGCTTTCTACGCACATTGAAAACTTTCGCGCACGCCCACAGCAGGTTGAACTAGCTCAAGCAATTGCCGAAGCAATCAACGCCAATGGACAACTCATCGCCGAAGCGGGTACCGGTACGGGCAAAACCTTTGCGTATCTTGTCCCCGCGCTGCTGGCGGGCGGCAAAGTAGTGATTTCTACAGGCACCAAAAACCTTCAAGACCAGCTGTTTCAACGCGACCTACCCACTGTGCGTGATGCCCTAAAAGTTCCCATTTCCATTGCCCTACTTAAAGGCCGTTCCAACTATGTGTGTCATTACCACTTAGAGCGCGCACAAACTGAAGGCACGTTTAAAACACGTGAGGATATTCGCCATCTCGGCAAAATCGCCAAATACGCCAAGGTCACCCAGTCCGGCGACAAAAGCGGCTTAGCTGACGTACCCGAAACTGCAATGATTTGGATGCAAGTGACCTCCACTCGCGAAAATTGCTTAGGACAAGATTGCCCGCAACACAAAGAATGCTTCGTGTTAAAAGCGCGCAAAGAAGCGATGGATGCCGATGTCATCGTGGTGAATCACCATCTATTTTTTGCCGATGTGATGTTGCGCGACGAAGGTGTGGCTGAGCTTTTACCTGCATGCAACACCGTGATCTTTGACGAGGCACACCAGCTCCCTGAAACCGCCAGCTTATTTTTTGGCGAAAATATTTCCACTTCACAACTCTTCGATCTCGCGCGCGACAGTCAACTAGAAGCGCTCACTGGCGCAAAAGACTTCGCGCCCTTACCCCTAGCGTGTGACGCACTCGAAAAAGCCGCGCGCGATTTACGCTTAATCTTCAAAAAGAATGAAGGGCGTATGCCTGCCGATGCCACGCGTGACTTACCGGGTTGGAACGAGGCACTGGCAACGCTGGGCAAACAACTTGCCGCACTTACCGACCTGTTAGAAAAACAAGCTGAACGCAGCGAGGGCCTAGAAAACTGCTGGCAGCGTGGGCAGGCCTTATCTTTGCAATTACGCCAGTGGCAAGATGAAACTGCCGCAGACAAAGTGCGCTGGCTCGAAGTATTCCATCATGCCGTCGTGCTGAACACCACACCACTTTCAATCGCAGAAATTTTCGCTAAACAAATTAGCAGCCATCCACGTGCTTGGATATT
>JBAXEJ010000186.1:0-1580 GCA_037140475.1 Gallionellaceae bacterium | reverse complement strand
GCAATATTGTATGCAACTGCACCTTCACGTTGCTCTTTAAATTCAGAATCTAAAATTTCGATTGCTTTGGCAGGGTCGGCAGTAATAGCCTCACCTATAATTAATTGAAATGCGTAGACCTTTTTGGCATAGTTATCACCTGCATCCGCCGCCTTCTTAAGCCAACGTATGCCATTGATGCTGTCTTTCGCTACACCTTCGCCCGCTATCAAAAGGTCACCTAGTGAGCCCATTGACGATGCGTCACCCAACTCAGCACCTTCTTTAAATAGGGCGGCAGCCTTTTCTAATTCATTTCTGTTTTGATACGCCAAACCCAAGTCACTAAAGGCTTCAGGCACTTTCAGCTTGACCGCTTGCTCAAGGTAATCCAACGCAGCAATCTCATCACGTTTTTTATTGCGTGGAGAATCAAATATTTTCCCTAGCAAGGCATTAGCTGGACCATGCCCTTTTTCAGCCAATACCTTAAGCTGAGTGACGATTTCATCAACTTTTGCTTGATCTTTTGTGTCCATCCATTGTTGTTTTAGTTGGCCGAATGTTGCGTCCATATTGTTTTGCTCTGACATTTATTAACTCCCTTGGTTGAACTACAAAAGTACTTCATGAAAAATTACGCTCGCATTCAAACTCAAATGCCCTACTTGATAAGAACGATCAAGGCCGCTCAATTTTGCAAATTAAACTTTAATTAAATAATTTTTTTCGGGCTGAAATGCTGCTGGCGAGTAAATCAACAATCTCTGCCAACGCCTCTATGGATGGGAAAATCTTGGACAAACTTCCTAGCAATATTGCCGAAAGCTCCAGCAGTTTTTTTAGTACATTTGGAAAACTAGAGTAGCGTTGTTGTCGCTCTTTCACTTGTTCTATGACAGATATTTTTAGATGAAATTGCGGGCCGACCAAACCATAAAATTTCAGCTCGTTGTCATGCTTGTCACTTTTTAATTTTTCAACAACAGAAACAATAACTTTTGTTTGATCTAGGTCTTCAAGCGCCCCGTGGTAAGCACTTTGCATTCGATTATTTATAAATCGAGGCACTTCGTATTGAAGCACAGTGTTCAATTCATCTAGAAAACTAATTAGCGTGTCTCTATCTTCGGTATATCTGTTTGGCATGCTTGCCTCGTTGTTTTAGTGAAACACAATGCGCGATTGTCCCTTGACGGGGGGGGGGTATGTCAAGCTCAGCGGTGGGTCTCGAGGATAGGTTTGCGTGCGCACCACTTAAATCACACCAACGGCGAAGTGATACAACTCAAACTTCGCAGCAACCAACAAGCGCTGAATGCCTTAC
Organism: Gallionellaceae bacterium; assembly: GCA_037140475.1. GTDB lineage: Bacteria > Pseudomonadota > Gammaproteobacteria > Burkholderiales > Gallionellaceae > PALSA-1006. The sequence goes on along the minus strand of JBAXEJ010000186.1, from coordinate 274 downwards.
TCGGCGCGGCTCAAAACACCACCGCACTTTATGGCCGCGATGGCCAGCCTAGCTTGCCGATTTCGGGTCGCACACTGGGTAGCGGCTGACCGTTCATCCCCCGCTTGTACGGACGCGGTGAAAATATACACGCTCTGATAAAACGGCTATTTGCATTCTGAGGTTGGAAAGCAGGTTTCAACGGCACAGTGGAGCGATGACGTTTTGTGTAAAACTTGGTTACCTGACACCGAAAGTCAACGGCCTGTTACGTGCAAAGTTGGGTTGGACGACG
>JBAXEJ010000185.1:0-1598 GCA_037140475.1 Gallionellaceae bacterium | reverse complement strand
GTATCTACGTACGCATTGGTAAGCGTTACTTCAGCATGCAGGATTCAGCGTTTTTGTCGCATGATGAAATTATTGCCAAAGTGACCGCCTCTCTAAAAGGAGGCATTCATGGATGATCTGCAGTTTTACCCAACGCCTTCTGCGCTTGGGAAAAAAGCTTGGGGGAAATTCAAGAATCGCAATTTCACGCGAGTTTTGGAGCCGAGTGCCGGCAACGGCGATCTTGCTTACGCAATAACAGAAGATGATTATCGCTTCCGTCATCGTCGCGGCAATATCGATGTTTGCGAGCTGGACATCAGCAAGCATCCAACTTTGCGGGCAAAGGGTCTGCCAGTAGTCGGGCTAGACTTCTTGCAAATGAAGAATGGTGCGATTTACTCACACATCCTCATGAATCCACCGTTTGCAGTTGGTGCTCAACACTTGCTACACGCATGGAAGATTGTATGGGATGCTGAAATTGTGTGCATCATTAATGCCGAAACGATACGCAATGCTTGCACCAAGGAGCGTCAGATGTTGGTTAATCTGATTCTTCAGCACGGCGAAGTTGAGTACATCGAGGGCGCATTTGCTGTTGAGGATGCTGAACGGAAAACGAACGTTGACGTTGCACTGGTGTATTTGCGTAAGCAAGCCAATGTTTCAGTTGATATTGTAGGTTCGTTGCTTGAAGAGTTGAATGTTGACTCAACAAGTGCAGAATCATTGGCTGGTGATTATCGCGAGGCTCAGGAGTTGGCTTTACCCAAGTCGATGATTGAGAACTCCGTGGCCGCGTTCAATGCCGCAGTACGGGCAATGCGTGAGGCTGTTATTGGCGAAGCTCGTGCTCAGTATTACGCACGTCTGCTTGGTCAAACGATGGCAGCTCGTAATGGCGACGCCGGATCTAGTACAAAAGACACTTCGGTGGACTATGTGCAGGCCGAGGTTGGCAAGCGTTACAATGATCTGAAAGATCGTGCTTGGTCGTCCATATTACGCTCCTCAGATGTCACATCTCATCTTTCTTCGGCGGCACAGAAGCGAGTTGAAAAAGAGTTCGATGAAATCAAAAAGCTGGAATTTTCAGTGACGACGATTTACGGATTTTTGTGTGGCATTGTTGAAAGCAAGGGTCAGATTCAGATTGATATGTGTTGTGATGTTTTTGATGAAATCACGCGCTACCATACTGACAACACGGTGTTTTTTAAAGGATGGAAGTCTAACGATTTGCATCGCACGCAGGCTATGAAGATTAAGGCTTCGCGCTTTGTTTTGCCAAACCATAAATCATCATGGTCGGGCGATGACATTAGCTACGAATCAAAAGGCTTGCTTAGCGATTTTGACAAAGTAACATCGATGTTAGATGCCAAAGGCCAAATTGGCTTTGGTTTGAGAGCGGCTTTTGATCAGCACTTTGATGATTTAAAGGCTGGCAAGCGAGTGAAGACTGATTATTTTGATGTCCGTTATTACAAGGGCATTGGAACGATTCACTTCTACCCGACCAGACCTGACATTATTGATAGGTTGAATCGCATTGTAGGCCGTCACCGCGCTTACTTGCCTCCACCAGAGGCTGGTGTAAGCGAGGCGTTTTGGGT
>JBAXEJ010000184.1:0-1605 GCA_037140475.1 Gallionellaceae bacterium | reverse complement strand
CCATGCAGAACTAGATGGGTAGGGCCAAAGAAACTATGCGCTGAGGTACAAAGCGCATCACGGCAAGAATGTCTTATCATTTTGTTTGACCTCGTTTTTGAGGCCGAAATTTAAGTTGCGCTTTAGAGGACAGTAAAAATGGCTCGCAGAGTTTCAAAAGCAGAAAATACTCTCTTTGCAGTATTAGTCCTAATTGGATTGCCCATTTACGGGCTATCAAAGTTGTTTCAGTCTGCTGGTTGGGTTTTTCCCACAATGGTCGCTGTTGCTATTGCTGCGTTTGCAATCTGGTATCAGTACGATAAAAAACAAAAGCGACTTTCCTATCTTAGAGACAAGTACCGCAACGAAGTACTAGTTCAGCGGATATTTAATGGAAATTTCTGGGAAGGCCAATCCGCAGAACAACTGCATGATTCGCTTGGCCCACCCGTAGCAGTGGACAACAAGCTTCTAAAAACCAAGACCAAGGAAGTTTGGAAGTATCGTCATCAAGGGAGCAACCGGTTCGCACTTCGAATCACGGTGGAGAATGGCTTTGTGTCGGGCTGGGATAAGAAAGCCTAAGAAAAATGAAGGCCGTAAAGGCGAAACCATGGATGAGTTCATCAGAATGGTAACCATGGACAAATCTTGCCAAAAGGCAGGAAAGGAGTCTCAACTCCCGGCTACAATGGTCATTTTTAAGGCCGACATAATCGTTATGCCACAATCTGATGATCCCCACTTGCTCTACGTTCCGCTCTTTGAGTTGCTGGATGCTGTTGGCTTTGGCGAGCATGAAAACCTGCATCACTTCAACACCGGAACGCTATTCTGGTCTCTCACCCGGCTATTCGGCTGCTACGAGCGAATCATGTCGGTTATAGATCTCAGTCGGGAGGAACGCACATTCTTGGATGCCGATCTTGAAAACTTCATCATTCGGTTTCGTATCGTGCTCAACGACATCGCATACGTTATTTGGCAACTGCTGCCCAAGAATGCACGAGGGCTTAAAGGGCCAGGCGGTCGCACACACCCAAGTAATCAAGAAATGTCTATATTCTCCTTGGCCGATTATCTAAAAACCAATGCCTCAATATACCCTGAACTGTCGACCGCATTCTTAAACGCAACTCCGTGGATGACCCGCCTGAGAAATGATCGTAACAACGTCATTCACTACAAGTTCAAGGCAGTAATCTTCGAGGGTGATTCGCCTCTATTCGCTTTGATCGGGGCCGCCGGAAACGAACGAACGGAACCCGCACCAAATGGTGGCCAACGACTGGTACTGCAATCCGTCACGGAATTTGTGAATGGACAGATGCTTGCACTTCATCTGTTTATGCACGACAGCCTAGTTTCCGCCATCAAAGCTCATGCTACGCGTTTTGGAATCAAGTCTGTCCAAGTAGGCTGGGGCGCTCGCATCACTTGCCCCGGGATCAACCGTTTCAGGCAAAAAAATACGCTTGTGAAATAAAACTATGAACGGATTCGAATCGCGGAGGGGTTTGTAACCCTGCTGCTTACGTTTTGTGCGAGTTGATGACGCCGGAGAAAAGGCCGAATGTTGGCAGCATCGATCATGCCGTACAATACGCCTTGACATTACGCCAT
>JBAXEJ010000183.1:0-1612 GCA_037140475.1 Gallionellaceae bacterium | reverse complement strand
GTATAGAGTCAGCGACAATCCATCCACGGTGAAAAGTGGGCAGTATCGGGGCTTTTCAAAATAGAAGGGCATCGTTCTCGCCCTAGAATTCTTTCGAAATACACGAAGGAATTTTATGTTTCGGGCCGTTTTAATACTTACGTTACTTTTCATAGCCAATATCAGCTTTGCAGCTGATGTTAAAGCCTGCTTTGCTTCCGCATCTGAAAAATATTCTATCGACCAAACATTGCTCATTGCGATCGCCAAGGCTGAGTCGAGCCTTAAGTCGAATGTAGTCGGTCCACCTAATCAGGATGGGAGTTCCGACTATGGAATGATGCAGATCAATTCCAGTCATCTTCCACTTTTGCGCAAAGCAGGATTCACTAAACAAGATCTATTCAATCCCTGCGTCAATATTCATATCGGTGCATACATTCTCAGTAAATTCATCAAAAAGCATGGCAATACTTGGCGTGCGGTGGGTGCTTATAACGCAGGCTCTAAAGCAGATCGTGAAGCCGCAAGGGCATCCTATGTGAAACGAGTCAAACCTATCTACGAAAAAATTAAAGCCAAAGAGCGTATCGATACAGCAAGCCGTTCTTTCAAAATCGCATCAGGAGAGATTAATTGAATTCCATCGCAGAAACGAGCAATTTTCAGGAAGATAAATCAGAGGAAAACATTCCTTTGCCCCCAGACGATTTGTTTATTCACACGGGGAAAATCACTGAAAAACCAGTTGATTTTCTCAACAAGATATTCAAATTGGCGGTAGAACGTCAGGCCGCAGATATTCATTTTCAACAAACAGACAAATCGTGCCGTGTGCGCTTTCGCATTGGCGGGAAGTTAACCGATGTCGAGTCTGTCAGTCTTGAATGGATGAAAACCATTGATGACAAAATTCGTTCGCGCGCGCAAATGTCCACAACGGATCGTCGTGCGGCACAAGACGGTCGTATTGGCCTCACGATGGATGGTGTTAATATCGACGTCCGTGTTGCGATCACCCGTGGGGTAGGGGAGGGGCAACTGATCGTTTGTCGTATTCTCAATCAAAAGAATTCCAAGATTCGTCTCAAAGACATTGAAATGACCACCTCTGCGCGAGAGTCATTTATGCGTTTAATCGAAGAGCCAGACGGTTTGTTCTTGATTACCGGTCCAACGGGTTCCGGTAAAACAACAACCCTCTATGCACTACTCAATGAGCTTAACGATGAGTCCAGAAATATCATCACAATTGAGCAACCTGTCGAATATCAGATTTCAGAGTTCCACCAGATCAACGTTGACGGGCAAGCTATTACGTTCCCCGGCTCCTTGCGCGCGATTCTGCGTCAAGATCCTGATGTCATTATGTTGGGCGAAATTCGAGATCCAGAAACCGCCGCCATTGCCGTTCAAGCGGCCCTCACCGGCCACTTAGTTCTGGCGACATTGCACGCCAACACGGCGCCACTCGCCATTACGCGGATGATCAATTATGGCGTCGATGCCCTAACGCTTGCCGCCGCACTTCGCGGTGTGACAGCCCAACGCCTAGTCAAAAAACTTTCACCTCATGCCTCGGTGGAATACGAAGCCCCTAATGATGTTGAGAAGGCTTGGCTTAGAGCACATG
>JBAXEJ010000182.1:0-1642 GCA_037140475.1 Gallionellaceae bacterium | reverse complement strand
CCTTGTTCACGTTGCCAATAAACAGATATTGTTTGCCTTGGGTGTAGAGCAAAAGTTGCTGCCGGCCACCATCATCAACCGCTTTTCAAAAGAACGTGCCGCCGATATCGAAGCGCAGCAGGGATTTAAGCTAGGACGCAAAGCAATGAAGGATCTAAAGCAGGCCGTCACAGATGAGCTGCTTCCACGAGCCTTCGCGCTGCAGCGCACTACCTACGCATGGCTCGATTTGGCAAATGGCCGTCTGATTATTGAAGCGGCCTCTTCACCCAAGGCCGAGGAGTTGCTCGAACACCTCGGAAAAACAGTCGATAATTTTCCTGTCCAGCTTTTGCAAACCGAACTCTCTCCGGTTGCCGCGATGACGGATTGGCTTGCCTCTGAAAACGCTCCTGCCGGTTTTACGATAGATCGTGAACTCGAATTGCGCTCCAGCGATGAAAACAAGGCAACCGTTCGCTATGCCAATCATGTACTCGAAGGAAAAGAAATCCTTGGACACATCTCGGCAGGCAAACGAGTAACTCGCCTCGGACTGACCTGGAATGACCGCATTTCTTTCGTGCTCAATGAACATCTGCAACTCAAGCGGATTGATTTCCTCGAGATCATCAAGGAAGAATCCTCAAAAGTTGCAAACGACGAAGACGAGATGTTTGAACTTGATTTCACGTTGATGACCGGAGAATTGGCCAAGTTACTGACCTCACTGACTGATGCCCTTGGTGGGGAAGAGGTAAAGAAAAAGTGACAAAGTGACCGAATGGCATTGCTCCGCCGCTTGCCATTCAGCCCGTTATCCACAACAATCCGCATCGCAGTTTTTAACCATAACCCAAGGGAGCTCATAATATGAATCGCAAAGAACTAGTTGAAGCACTGGCAAAAAAGACTGACAGCACCAAGGCAGACGCTGAACGCAATGTGGCAGCACTCATCGAAGTCATCACCGCCACGCTGAAAAAAGGTGACAAGCTAGCACTGGTTGGTTTTGGCACTTTTGAAGTGCGTAAGCGCGCAGCTCGCGTTGGCCGCAACCCTAAGACCGGCGCTGAGTTGAAAATCAAAGCATCGAAGCAGCCTGCATTCAAAGCTGGAGCAACACTCAAGACAGCAGTGAATGGTGCCAAGAAGTAATTACAGCTAAGGCCGGCGATAACACGCCGGTCTTGTTGTGCCAAACATGAATGAAATCCTCCAATACCTGAAAACTCACGGCGAGCGACTTGATGCTGAGATCGCTGAAGCTTTGGGATTGTCACTCGCAATAGCACAAAGCTACTTGTTAGAACTGACTGAAAAAAGAGAGATCATGTCGTGCCACTCAATCAAGTTTGTGAATGGCAAGAAAATCGAAGGCACAAATTACCGCATTGCAGGCTTCATCCCAAAAGCCAAGCCAGGCGCGAAATCGAAGGTGCAGTTGAGGCTTTCGTAGTCACGGTCACGTTTGCAGCTCATTGACCCGAGCGCCAGTACATTAATCTCAACGTTCAACATCGAGTGCTAGACTGACTGCGACATAAAATGTCGTAGCGGAGCAGGACAATCTACTTCCGAAATTGCAGCAATGGCTGTCGGAAGGAAGTAGATGATTGATGAGACTGATCCTCGAGTCAGAATTCGCCCACATTCAAGTAAC
>JBAXEJ010000181.1:0-1778 GCA_037140475.1 Gallionellaceae bacterium | reverse complement strand
ACGCCGAAACCTATTCGCACTTTGCAGTGCTCACTCAATCGCCCTTGTCGGGCTCATGCAAGCAATCCTGGCGTGTAGCGCCACTCACAATTAACCCGCTAAACCTTTACGTCATGGTCATGACGTAAAGCCATAGTCATTCATTGAATGTGTTTATATGGAATTGCCCTGCCCTGCCGTGGGTTGGTCGGTATAGAGTTTTTCGTTTGGTTTTAACCTTACGCGCAGCGGATGAGATCGAACGCCGCGAAGCGGCTGCCTAATCCCGCGTATGCGGGTAATATGGTCGCGCAGCGACTCCTACCGTCGCCCCGCTAGGGGCTTTCTATGTCGCGTAGCACGAAGTGCGAAGCGACTGCAGTTAAAGTGTCGCCTCGCCTAACTGGGTTTACTCCCAAAGCGAAGCTGGGAGTGCGTAGAAGGTGCAATTGAGGCTTTCATAGACTATTTGAGTGGCTGCAATGTGGCAGGCTGATCGCGGAATCTAATGCTCCCTTAGTGCCAGGACCCGTCATTGGAGGTTCAGATTGATCTGCTCGTAAGCGGTCGCTGGCGCTAAATAACGTAAAAATTTGCGTTTTTTAGCACCCTTGCTAATCGTTGATATTGACTATTCCGGCAATTAGCCGTACATTTCAGAAAAAGGAGACTCAACCATGACAACCGCCATTTCAACTGCCCGACTCGAAGCTCGAATTAGTACAGAACTTCACGCCACACTCAAACGCGCTGCTGAGATTCAAGGGCGCACCATGACAGACTTTGTAGTCTCTGCCGTGCAAGATGCTGCTCAGCGAGCTATTGAGCAGTCTGGTGTTATTAGATTGTCATTGGCAGATCAGGAATGTTTTGCATCGAAAATGATGTCGCCACCCAAGCCAACAGCGGCATTAAAGCGTGCTTTTTCACGTCGCAAAAAGCTGCTGCTTGCTGAATGAGTAAGGCTAACTTTCGAGTTGTCCCGCTCGACAAAGATTTTGATCGCACCGCATTTAGTAGTGGCTCAGCTCCCTTAGATCGCTATTTTCAGCAACAGGTAACACAAGAAATTCGGCGCAGAGTGACTGCATGTTTTGTGGCGTTGACGAGTGATCAATTAATTGCGGGCTACTACACGATAGCAGCAACCAGTGTGCCATTGATAGGCCTTCCGCCTAGTACCGCAAAAAAATTACCGCGCTATCCCTTAGTTCCCGCAGTACGCATGGGGAGATTGGCTGTTGACGAGAAATTTAAAGGGCAAGGTCTTGGCGCTGCGTTGCTTGCGGATGCACTGAGTCGCTCATTCATGTCTGACATCGCCGCCTACGCAATGTTGGTTGATGCAAAGGATGATAAAGCCGCCGCTTTCTATCGGCATCATGGTTTTATCCCACTGCCAGATTCACCGCTATCCTTATTCTTGCCGCTGGCAACCGCATCCAGCATCTGATTTTAGCAATCAATGCAACCTACGTTGATATACAGACGAATAACTTATCCCTCTGCCTACTCGGTTTTAGATAAAATAGCCCTACCTTCTTGGGGCCATCTATTCTTTAATCATCGAGACATGGAAATCAAACCGATGCGTAATCTGGTAATCACAACGCTCGCCGTAATATTTTTGGCATTATTTTCTATTCAAACTTACGCAGCAAAACCCTCCAAAACCCAAAAGCCATCGCAATCCGTGGCAGAAGAAAAAGAAGGTGTCGTGTTGATGCCCTTGCGCTTGAGCGGCGCAGACAAAGCGGTGTTGGCCGCGATGGAGGCTTCAATCGTGAAAGGACTGCAAC
>JBAXEJ010000180.1:0-1791 GCA_037140475.1 Gallionellaceae bacterium | reverse complement strand
AGATATATAAGCCGAAGAGCAATGCATCGCTGCCGAAATCCTCAAATAACACTTGGGGTTCGGGATTCTTAAGAACCAGCCCGTGTTGGTCTGCCACTTCTAGCAACAGTTTTTTTAACTCTTTGACTGGCGAGCCATAAGCAATGCCGATATTGACCACAATCCGCACCGATTTGCTGCTTAACGTCCAGTTGGTGACATTCTGTTCAATGAAAGTGCTGTTAGGAATCACCGTCTCAATGCCGTTTGTGTCGATAATGTGCGAACTGCGCACGCCAATATCGGTGACACGGCCACGGATTCCACCTACTTCAACCACATCCCCCGGTCGAAAGGGACGCTCAAACAGGAGCATTAGTCCGCTGATCAGGTTCTTAAGCATATTTTGCATTCCAAAGCCTGCACCAATGGCCAACGCGCCACCCATGAACGCAAAGATCGTCAAAGGAATTTTGACCACCATCATACTCAATACCACCAGGAGTATGACTTCAAGAAACAGTATCCAACGCCGGGCAATCCTGGCAAGACTCGCGTCGATGCCCAAACGGTTCACTGAATGACCTTCAACCAACCGGGCCAGGCGAACGGCAAACCAATAACCAATAATCAAAATCGCCAAAGCCGACACCACTTTATCGACGGTGACACTGCGCTTGCCACTGATTATCTGTCCATCGACCTCAATATTGTCTTGCACCGCAAAGAGCTCAAACTCCCAAATCTGTGAGGCAACATCCCGGGTCTCCAGCCATGCCTCCTCCACATGATCAGAAAATGACTTGACCCGGAAGCGCTCGTCTAGCTCCTGTTTACTGCGTTTTAGCAAGTTTTGGGTTACTTCAATTGCACCCAACAGGCGTGAGTAGGAAACTATCTGTTCAAGGTCAAGTTTTTTTAACTCAACCCTCAACGTATCCGCGCCGCTAACGGTAGGATCAAGCGCTCTAACCGTCTGGCTGGTAACCCGCTCCAGAGCGCCATCGCGCTGCCGGTTGATATAATCATAAATCACTTTAAGAACATTCATACTCCTGGCGATCTTGTCATAAGCCTTGCCGGCTTTTTCACGGTCGGTCACCTTGGAATAAACCCAGCGAAGATTCCAAATATCCCGCTGCATTTGGAGATAAACCAGCACCCTGTTAAGCGTTTGCAATTTAACGTCGGAAGTCATCAATTGCGCCTGACGTAGCTGATCAATCGTCTCCGGCCCGGCGATTTGTGCTGTTTCCCCAGTGGCGCTAGAAGCAGGCTTTGCTTGTTGTCCTGCTTTTTTTTCAAGATAGGGTGCTGATACTTCTTGCTTAGTCTCGGCAATCAGCTGTTGACTTTGACTTTCGATATTTTTGTATACCTGATCGAGGTCTTGCTGCGTCAACTCCACCTGTTCGGGTAGCCCACCAAGTTTTTTACGGGCTAGTTGCAACTTTGCCTGGACACCCTGCAATTCTTCCTGAACCATTTGTTTTTCAATTTGAAACCCCAAGGCACGCGCCAAATCAATCTGATTTTGCAGTGCAAGACTATCACGCACCCGATTTAGAAGGGCTTGCTGTCCAGGTGACTCTTTAGCTTGTTCCAAGGCCTCGTCAGCCTGTCTTAGCTTTACGGTGGAATCCTCAGCGGCATTGATTACCTGTTCTTCGCCCTGCTCAATCGCTACGATACCGGCCTCAAGCTCATCCGCACGAAGACTGAGCGTAGCAAGAGATTCTTTGAGCTCATCTGCCCTGAGAAAGGGATGGAAGAGCGGCTCACTGAATTCCGACCATTTTGTGACTTGACTTT
>JBAXEJ010000179.1:0-1802 GCA_037140475.1 Gallionellaceae bacterium | reverse complement strand
TGTGACATATTACACGCGTTACTGCGTAACGAAATAAAAATTTGAACCACGCCACAATTCGAATTAGCGATGTAGCCCAAAGTAACCGAGTATCATCGCGGGCAATTATCATGCAGCAGAAAACGCATCGGCCTGTTCAGTTCGAGATAACAGAGCAAACCAGAGATTCGCTTGAAGCGTGGATCAACCAAGCCAAGCTCAAATCTGATCAATATCTTTTCCCAAGTCGGATTCATAGTTCGCCTCATCTATCAACCAGGCAATATGCTCGTATTGTCGAACACTGGGTAATGTCTATTGGCCTCGACCCAGCGGCTTATGGAACACATACTATGCGACGAACAAAAGCTACACTTGTCTACCGGAGAACGAAAAATTTACGAGCTGTTCAACTTTTACTGGGTCATACTAAACTTGAAAGCACTGTCAGGTACCTTGGTATCGAGGTCGACGATGCTCTTGAAATATCGGAACAAACCGAAATTTAGATTTAATAAAATATATCTGCGGCCGTTGAAAAACGGCCGCATCTCAAAAGCGGACGATTACTTCTAGAAAATAAACCGAAAATTAAAGGCTCACTATCGACCCATACCAGCCTATTCATTCTAATATTTAAACGTCTGGTGAAGGACTTATTCCTGTCTTTCGAAATTTACCTTTTGGAATTATCCCGGTCCGTTTATCATGCATGAAATTTAGGTTACACCGTTTAGAAAATCTTGATAATAAAACAGGAAAAGATGTGTGTTAGCCCGATCTGCATATTGACTTGTTGAACACCAAGATGATTTGGTATCTCATAAACACAGTGCAGTTCGGATATTCGCAACCCGAAGAGACTTATCTTGAGGACACATATGATTTGACTGCCGGATGCCCGACTTGCGAGAATGGAAAGGCATTGAAGAACGCCTTTCGTTTCCGGTCTGAACCGAAAGCAAAGCACAGCCAATTTCTGGGGCTGAATTGGGTATTCGACGAAGTATTCGTTCGTGAAAAGGACATTGTTGTTCGGATGAAATGGCGAGGATTGACGTTCAGCCATATCAAGATCATCAGTGACAAACTTGTCCAACAAAGCGCTCAACCGGACGCTGAAAGCGCCGGTGAGCTAAGTCGTTAGGCGTTGCTCCGTCGTAGTAAGAACCAACACACATAATATTGATGAAAACTCAGAACAGAAGTCACCAAATATTGATTCACGGTTTACTCCTCGTCATGGTTGGTTTGCTGTGGGGATTTGTGGTGCCGCACACGCCACATCCGCGGTTGGCTCTCGGAGCCCACGTCCAGTTTGTCACCAACGGTCTTTTGTTAATAGTCACGGCGGCATTGTTACTCAAGCTCCCGCACAGCGTCGGCCCCAGGTCCACCGCAGTGATGCTTTTGGCGGCGTGGCTTACTTGGTTGATGGCCTTGTCGGAGGCCGCCAATGCTTGGTGGGGAACGACCCAGATGTTACCCATCGCGGCGGGCCAAGCGAGCGTAACCGGTGGGGCGGCTTGGCAGGAATTGGTGGTGAAGCTCACGCACATTGCTGCCGGCCTCAGTTTGGTGGTTGCGTGGGGACTTCTCGTAGCAGGCTTTCTGAAGAAGCCAACAACAGTCGCAGGAAATCCCGATACTCAGGTCCGTCATGACTTCGATCGCAACGCCTAACAAATCGCTGCAGGCAACGCGGGATGGCCGTTCCAGTTCCGCTTCGCGGTTCACGTTATCTATCCCCGCTTGCCTGAGCTCTGGACGTTGAATGGCGGCTAACTGTAATGCAACAGCCAAACATTTCAAATCTTAAATGT
>JBAXEJ010000178.1:0-1854 GCA_037140475.1 Gallionellaceae bacterium | reverse complement strand
GTAATTTACCTAACGGGTCTATGCACTTGACTCCCCAACATACTATATGTAGTATGTAAGAATGAGTGAATTTCCGACGACGTTTAGCGAGTTTCAAGACCAATTTGTCTCGGACGAAGCGTGTTTACTCTATTTGGAGAAAATTCGGTGGCCAGATGGTTTTTCCTGTCCTAACTGTCGACATGGTAAATACAGGAGAACCAAACGTGGCCTATTGCAATGCCAAGAATGCCGTTATCAGTGTTCAGTTACAGCCGGAACAATATTTCATAACACGAGAAAACCAATACGATTATGGTTTGAAGCTATTTGGCATATAACAAATCAAAAATATGGTGCCAACGCCCTAGGTCTACAAAGAATATTTTCTTTCGGTAGTTACAATACAGCATGGCAATGGCTTCATAAATTGCGCCGCGCAATGGTACGACAAGGAAGCGCTTAACGTCGCGCGCGACGATTTACCATAAAGTAACTTTGTCATTCTATCCAAGTTTATTATTATAATGGCGGCAGCTGGAATGAGGAGGCCGCATCGCCATTGGTGCCACATGCCCGTTAGGAAGCGTGGTCCGGGAGCTGGCGGCTTTGTCACTGGTGAAGCATTTGCTATCCCGTTTGGAAGAGAGCCTAAATTTACAGCTCCCCTTTTCGGTTATGCCAATCAACCATAACGTGGAGGATAGACATATGAGCGCCGGGAAAACATTAAGAAAAACCTTAAAAAATCCATTAAAAGACGAAGAGGTTAAGCTTCCGAAGCACCTGGAACACATCAACCTCCATGCCGCTGGCATCGACATCGGTTCCCGGAGCCATTTTGTGGCAGTTCCGGAAGGATCATGCGATCAGCCAGTGCAAGAATTTGAAAGCTTCACTGACGATCTGCAACGAATGGCGGACTGGTTGATCGCCTGTGGTGTTACCACTGTTGTCATGGAGTCCACCGGCATATACTGGCTTCCACCATTTGAAATACTGGAGAGCAAGGGCCTTGAGGTAAAGCTGGTCAATGCTCATCATGTCAAGAACGTTCCAGGTCGCAAAAGCGATGTGCTTGACTGCCAGTGGTTGCAACAGCTGCACACCTATGGATTGTTGGAAGGAGCTTTTCGCCCAGCCGAGCAAGTATGCGCCTTGCGTGCTTATGTCCGCCAAAAGATGAATCAGGTTCGCTACGCATCATCTCATATTCAGCACATGCAAAAAGCCATGACTCAGATGAACCTTCAGCTTACGAACGTGGTTGGAGATATCACCGGAAAAACGGGAATGCTTATAATTAGAGCCATTCTTGGTGGTGAACGTAATCCACTAGCTCTTGCCGGTATGCGAGATCGTCGTTGCAAAAACAGCGAGGAGACTATTGCTCGCTCGTTGCACGGTAATTTTCGGGAGGAGCATTTGTTCAGTCTCAAACAAGCTGTAGAATTGTACGATTTCTATCAGGACAAAATCCAAGAATGTGATCAGGCAATTCTTTCACAATTGACAGTATTTGATGCTGTTTCATCCACAGTTGATGGTACTGACAACAAGCCACCGACCACACTTTATGAAGCTCTACTGCGAATGAGCGGTGTAGATCTGACCAAAATCGACGGCATTGGTATTGAAAACGCTCTCAAGATTATTGCCGAGATCGGCGTTGATATGAGTCCATGGAAGTCAAGTAAACATTTTGCCTCTTGGCTGGGACTATGTCCCGGGACAAAAATCAGCGGGGGTAAGGTACTCAGCAGCAAGAGCAAACATGTCGCCAATCGCGCGGCTGCCGCCCTGCGCATGGCTGCTTTTTCTCTGATTAACTCGAAAAGTGCTCTCGGGGCATACCTGCGCAGGCTTCGATCTCGG
>JBAXEJ010000177.1:0-1857 GCA_037140475.1 Gallionellaceae bacterium | reverse complement strand
TTGAATTAGAGTGCAGCCCAACTCAATTCGCCCCAAAACAACGATGCAACAATCATTCGAAATCTTGAACCAAGCCATCACAGTTGTAGATCAGCATTACAAAGAAAATGACAGAAAAACTACGTTTTGCGACGCACGTAAGGAGCTTCGTAACGATAGTAAGTATTTCATCGATATCTTGGATAAAGATATCTTCTTCGAAGAAAAGTTAAATCAACGGTTACAGACATTGCTTACCGATGGTTTGTCAGAAAGTCCTCAGTCCACAAAAGAAAATATCAAGCTCTCATTACTTTGCTTGAATGGACACATTGCCAAGCTGGAATATCGGCGCACTTTTTTTACTATCGTTATTGCTGCGCTATTGGTCACTATTCCAGCTTGGGCTACTGGAGAAACGCCTATACGTGAGCTATTTATCCTTCTCACCATTTCGTTTGCATTTGCTTTTTGGCTGGTGATGGCGAATATCGATAAAAGAATATTGATCCTCAAGCGAACAGCCGAGCATCTTAAATTTTTTAATGAGTGAACCTAATTTAGTTGTGTTTATTATTTTGCAAGAGAGGATATAAATGAAAAAATTGTTCTGTTTAGTTTTGCTGTGTTTTTCCACATCGGCTTTTGCAGGATTTAGTGAGGGCTTTGCCGCCTATCAAAGCGGAGACTACGCCACCGCTTTGAAAGAATGGAGGCTATTGGCTGAACAAGGGGACGCCCTTGCTCAATACAATTTGGCCTTGATGTATAGCGAAGGAAGAGGTGTTGAGAAAAACGATGGAGAGGCCGCGAAGTGGTTCACCAAAGCGGCTGAACAAGGTGATGCTATTGCCCAAAACAGGCTTGGCCTTATGTATGGCACTGGCAATGGGGTTGAAGAGAACGAAGTTGAAGCTATAAGGTGGCTCCGTAAAGCAGCTGAGCAAGGTGATGCCATTCCCATTGGTAATGTTGGCTGGTACACCGCGAACGGTTGGGGTACAAAGAAAAACTTGGTCGAGGGAGAGCGGTTGCTAAAACTGTCCGTAAGCAAAGGTAGCGATTGGGCAAAAGAAAAATTAAAGCTGGTGCAAGAGATGAGCGCCTGCCAGAAAAAAGCCAGCACGCTTATTTTTGGAGAAGCGTTGAATTGCACATCAAAGAACGCATTACGCCAAGCATTGAAAGCGGGTGGTCTAAAAGCAACGCGTGAAGATGATGGCTATTGGTACGATACTTATGACAGTAGCGAAGCCTTAGAGGGAAGTAGTGGGCTTTCGGTTGCCTATGTTAAAGGAAAATTTGCCAGATCTTTTTACGAATTCAATTCGAGTATGAATACAGGCAAGGTGGCTGAGGTGCGCAACATGGTTGTGAGTAAATACGGGCAGCCAACCACTAGTTCAGGTAATGTATCGGTAGGCGAAGTTAGCTACACTTGGAAATTGAAAGACGGCATTAAAGTGGAAGTTTCGCGAGGCTGGCCAAATACTTCAGTGACGCTGGCTTATATTCATCCCGTGAATTTTACCGCGATGGAAGCCGAGCAAGCGCGCCAAAAAGAAGAAAAAGAAGCCGCGAAATACAACAAACAAAACAAGGCGTTTTAAAGTTGAGAATACCCGTGGTTTTATCATCCCTGCGAAAGCAGGAATCCAATTAGATTAACAAGCTGGATCCCCGCTTTCGCAGGGATGACGAAGCTGATTTTTTTGAACGCCCGTTCTTGCGACGGGCTTTTTGTTTTACGGAATCGCCACCGCCTCAAGTAACTCTCTAGCCAATTTTTCACCATCTGATGCTTGTGTATCTTGCGTGCTTTGTAGGCGATGGCTTGCCACGCCCGGCAATACTGCTTGAATATCTTCTGGAATTACC
>JBAXEJ010000176.1:0-1868 GCA_037140475.1 Gallionellaceae bacterium | reverse complement strand
GGGATAGCCCGTTCAATTATCAAGAACAAGCATTGTTATATGTCCCACAAGAAATGCCAGAGCCCAATAGCCAAGGCTATACCGAAGCCGTGATCCAAGCCGCCCTGCCCTTAATCGAAGCCAGCAAGGGTCGGGCGTTTTTGCTTTTTACCAGCTTAAAAGCGATGCAAAAGGCATACGAAATTTTACAAGCCGAGTTCGATCGAAAAAATTTAAAGTACCCGCTGATGATTCAAGGCGAAGGCTCGCGCAACGAATTACTCAGCCGCTTCCGCGAGCACGGCAATGCCGTTTTGCTCGGCAGCCAATCTTTCTGGGAAGGCGTGGATGTGCGTGGCGAGGCACTCTCTTTAGTCATCATCGACAAACTCCCGTTTGCTCCGCCGGATGACCCTGTACTCGCCGCTCGCATCGCGCAGATCACCAAGCAGGGTCGCAACGCTTTTATGGAATATCAACTTCCCCGTACCGTCATTAATCTCAAGCAAGGTGCAGGACGTTTGATTCGTGATGAACAAGATCGCGGCGTGCTAATGATTTGTGACCCTCGTTTGATTGCCAAACACTACGGCAAACGCATCTGGCAAAGCCTACCGCCTTTTAAACGCACTCGCGACGCGAGTGAGGCTGTCGCATTTTTTCACGCTAAAGAAACCTCTGATTAAGTTCCCTTTTAGAGCTGAAGAAGCTCAAGCGCGCTTCAAATACGCTTCCAGCTCCTCCAGCGGCAATGGCCGGCTAAACAGATAGCCCTGATACTCGTGGCAACCATGCGCTTCAAGAAATTCGCGTTGGCGTTCGGTCTCCACACCCTCAGCGATAATGTTCAGGTTGAGGCCCAAGCCCATCGTAATAATGGCACGCGCAATGGTTTCATCTTTAGTGATGCCGGGCAGATTACGCACGAAGGATTTGTCGATTTTGAGCTGATCCAGCGGCAACTGCGCCAGATAGGATAAAGACGAATAACCTGTACCGAAATCGTCCATAGAAAAAAATACACCCAATTGTTTAATCGCCTGCATCTTGGCGATGGTGTCATTCACATCTTCCAGCAACATGCTTTCCGTCAACTCCAGTTTCAAGCGCGCCGAATTGGCACCGCTGATCGCCAGCACGCTCTCCACCTGCGCCACAAAATCGGGCTGACGGAATTGACGTGCGCTCACGTTCACCGCAATTTGCAAAGTGCTCGTCAGGGTGTCGCTCTCCCATGCTTTGATTTGAGCACAGGCGGTTTCCAACACCCAGCGTCCGATGGGTAAAATTAAACCGGTGTCTTCCGCCAGCGGAATAAACTCATCCGGTGGCACCAAGCCGCGTTGCGGATGCAGCCAGCGTACTAACGCCTCAACTCCTATCACCCGATACTCGGCATCTAGTTGCGGCTGGTAGTAGAGCCTGAGTTGTTTCAGCGCAACCACCTTATGAAGCGCGGCCTCCAGAATACTGCGCTGTTCCAGCGCATCCTGCATGGCAGGGTCAAAAAAGCGCAGCTTATCCCGCCCCGAAGTTTTGGCTTGATACAGCGCAAGGTCGGCATGTTTAAACAGATCTTCCACGGAATCTTGACCATGAAACAGCCCCACGCCGATACTGCTCTTGCAATGATATTCATAGCCCTTAAGATTAAAAGGGGCAGCCAAAGCCGCACGCAGCTTATCGCCAAGTTGAGCGGCCAATACGGCGGCCTCATTGGCTGTGCCGCCCAACTCTTCCATCAACACCACGAACTCGTCACCGCCTTGGCGCGCTACCGTATCTTTTTCGCGCACGCCTTCGCGCAAACGCTGCGCCACATCCACCAGCAGCAAGTCGCCCACATCGTGGCCGCGCGTGTCGTTGAGCGACTTGAAGTTGTCCAAGTC
>JBAXEJ010000175.1:0-1907 GCA_037140475.1 Gallionellaceae bacterium | reverse complement strand
ATGCTGCCCTACTCAATATTTCCCTAGGCATGGAGTTGGCGATTTCCACTGACATGCTGGTGAGCGGAACACATTTCTTTCCAGACGCTGATCCCTTCATGTTGGGCCATAAGACTTTGGCAGTGAATCTTTCTGATTTGGCGGCGATGGGCGCGAAGCCACGCTGGGCAACATTGGCTTTGTCACTTCCGGCAGTGGATGAAAATTGGTTACAACAATTTAGTGAGGGATTCTTCTCATTAGCGGATAAATTTGGCGTTGAATTAATTGGCGGAGATACCACGCGCGGGCCACTTAATTTGAGCGTGACAATCATGGGCGAAGTGCCAAGAGACGCGGCACTTAGGCGAGATGGTGCGAAAGTCGATGACGATATTTGGGTGTCAGGGATGCTGGGTGAGGCGGCGCTGGCATTAGCGTACATGCAGGGGAAAATAGAACTGCCACAAGAGTATTTATTGCAGTGTAAAGCACGCTTGCATCAACCTCAGCCCAGAGTTGAATTGGGTATCGCTTTGCGCGGCATTGCGCATAGTGCAATAGATGTTTCAGATGGCTTGTTGGCGGATCTTGGACATATTTTAGAAAGATCACAGCAGGGTGCAGAGATCTATTTGGAGCAAATTTTAACCCGACATGTCGGGCTTAACCCCGACCTACATGATGTGCTGCAACACTGCGTTTTAGCGGGTGGCGATGACTATGAGCTGTGCTTTACTGCGCCCGTTGTAAATCGCTCTGAGATAGAAAAAATTTCAAGCAAACTTGCGTTACCGCTTACACGGATTGGCAAAATCAACGCAGGCACTGGCTGTGCCGTGTTGGCAGCAGATGGTGGCCAGATAAAAATTGAGGGAACTGGCTATGACCACTTTGCATGACCAATTGAAGATTCAACCAAGCTGGCGCTTTTTGATCAGTCATCCCGCACATTTTTTGTCGTTTGGTTTCGGAGCCGGCCTGTCTAAGCGTGCGCCAGGTACGGTGGGTACGCTGGTAGCGTTTCCTTTGTATTGGTATTTGGCACCTCACTTGTCAGATGCGTTGTTTATTCTTGTTTTGATTTGGGCTTTTGCAATTGGTGTATGGGTCTGCGACATAACTGGGCGTGCCTTGGGTGTGTCTGACTATGGCGGTATCGTGTGGGATGAGGTGGTTGCGTTTTTGCTGGTGTTGTTCTTTACCCCTGCAGGTTTTATTTGGCAGCTACTCGCTTTCTGTTTATTTCGCTTATTTGATATTTGGAAACCAGAGCCTATTCGGCACTTCGATAAAACTTGGCATGGTGGGCTGGGGGTCATGTTTGATGACATTCTCGCCGCCGGTTATGCGCTACTCACAATGGCTGTGATTAAAAGTTTTATTCTGTGATGCGCATCGTATGGATTTTGATATTTTCATTAACTTGGTGCGGAACCGTTTCTGCAAACAGTTTTACGGCAAAAGTCATTGCCGTGATGGATGGCGATACGCTGTTGATTCTTCGTGCAGGTCATAAGCCAGAAAAAGTGCGTTTGCTTCACATCGATGCACCAGAGAAAGCACAGCCTTATGGCTTGCAGTCAAAGCAATCGTTGGCAGATATGGTGTTAAAACGCCAAATCAACATTAACGTGGTGGCACATGATCAGTATGGACGCCTGCTCGGCGACATTTCATTAAACGGGCACAGCATTAATGAGGAGCAAGTCAAGCGCGGGATGGCCTGGGAGTATTCTGGCTATCGCAGCAATAAAGCGTACATTGCTTTGCAGCACAATGCGCAGCAAGCGCGACGTGGCTTATGGCAGCAGCGTTCGCCGCAGGCACCGTGGCAATATCGTAAGCAGCACTCTCCGTTTAAGTTTAAGTCTCAACACCAAAAATATAAAAAGCATGCAGCGAACTCGTTGGTGTATGACGCAAGC
>JBAXEJ010000174.1:0-1908 GCA_037140475.1 Gallionellaceae bacterium | reverse complement strand
CATTTGATGAGCTCCAACATCAGCTACAATAGTATAGCTATTCACTATTTTATTATTATTAATAATTTTATTTAGAGTTGAAATAACTTGTCTCCCTTGTAATACATTTGCCTTAAAAGGATAAGCAAATTTTTATCTTCTTCAATCGCTTGGTTAGTTCGTTTGCGTTCTTCAATTTCCATGATCGTTTCACGTAAACGATACTCGATGGTTGCAATAGACAGAATACCTGCCAACAATCCGGCCCTAATCCATTCACGATCACGCGGCTCGCTCCGCACGTATTTTGAAATCGCGGCATCATTCGGCTCCAAAAACCATGCTGAAACTCCAGAATCGAAAGCAACACAAATCAAACGTTGCTGCCAATCTTCTGGCAAGGTCGGTAGCATCGGTGTAACAGCATCAGCGTAGTAACCATAGGTTTGCTCAAAGTCACTACCTAAACCTAATTTTTCGGCAATTTCAAAAGCTCGACCCGGATCATTTTTAGGATACAAATCAACGTCAATCGAACCCGTCATTGAAACAGGGGGGTGCGACACTGCACCGAGCACAGAAAGGCTACCAATAATCACGTAATCACGATGATTCGTAATTTTTTTCGCCTCGTCTAATAGGCGTTTAATGTCGTCGCGATTCATCGTGTTGCTTCATGCAACAAAAAACCAAACGGAGAGTTTTGTCGCAGTGAAATTCCATCCGCGCTATCAGTCAAAATTGATTCGCACATCTTGGCTAAGGGCTGGCTTAATATACTGCGCCATGCACTTACATAGCGGGGATTGCACAATTGCTCGTCATTCCATTTTTGAACACGTTGCAAAGCTAATTTGCGTACACGCTCGCCATCGTGCTCATCTTGAAGCGCAACAACCGCTTTACGGTGCAATTCAATCAAACGAACATCTGCTTCATGCTTACTCATTCGAGCCAAGCGTCGTTGTTCAAGAATCTCTGAATTAGTCATGTTCACATCTCCCACACGAATTATCTTGGAAGCCGTCGCTTTCGTCCAAAATCTTTTTTACCGCCCCGCCAACGCCGCAACAGGATCAAGTTTTGCAGCACGGCGTGCCGGCCATACGCTAAACAAAATTCCCGTGCTGAGTGCTGTACCACACGCCGCCAACACGGCCCACCACGGCGGCGTCACGGGCAGACTAGGATAGATTTGCCCAATGACAAAAGCGCCCGCATAACCCAACACCAAACCCGCTAAGCTGCCAACCAAAGATAACAAAGTCGCTTCCGCAAAAAACAAAGCGCGAATCTGTTCAGGCGGAGAGCCCAATGCTTTAAGCAAACCAATTTCTTTCACCCGTTGCGCCACCGCAATCAGCATCACATTCATGATAAGAACACCGGCCACCGCAAGACTAATTGCAGCAATACCGCCCACCGCCATCGTCAACGCACTGAGAATTCGATCGAAGGTTGCCAGCACGGCGTCTTGCGTAATTACCGTTACATCCCGTTCGCCGCTATGACGCGACACCATAATCGCTTCGGCCTCTGCTTTAACCTGTTCGATCACATCACGATTTTTTGCTTCCAGTAATACGCGAAACATCCCCGATGTATTAAACAATTGCAGTGATGACGCCACTGGCACAATCACCAAATCGTCGGTGCGCATTCCCATCGACTCGCCTTGCGAAGCCAACACACCAATCACCCTAAAGCGTCGATCTCCTAGTCGTACCCACTGACCGACCGCCTGTTTGCTACCAAATAATTCTCGCGTAATGCCATTGCCCAGCACGCACACTGAGGCACTTTCCTGAATATCACCGGCTGGTAAAAACCGCCCTAACCCAAGCGTCATGTGTCGCACTTCCAACAATTCAGAAGTCGAACCCGCCACTACCACATCACGGTTAAGCGCATCTAGCGACAGCGTTGCCG
>JBAXEJ010000173.1:0-1945 GCA_037140475.1 Gallionellaceae bacterium | reverse complement strand
GCTCTTGAGCAAGCGCCTTGCTTAACCCTTCGATCGCCCACTTGCTTGCGCAGTAGGGTGCTACTTCCGAATCGGTGGAGCGCCCCCAGCCAGAACTGAAATTTACAATGACGCCACTTTTCTTTGCCGCCATGGCTGGTACGAAATGTCTGATGACGTTGGCGACACCTTTGATATTTACATCAATCACTGCCGAAAATTCATCGGCAGGCACTTCCCACAACGGAGCGTTTTTATTGACCAGTGCGGCATTGTTGAGGAGAAAATCGGGTGCGCCAGCTAAATCAATGCAATGCGTGGCCCACTCTCGTACTGCCTGATCATCGATGACGTCAACGACTGCGAAGTGTGAATGTGGTCCATAAAGCTGATTAAGTACTTGAATCTCTTGGGCCGAGCGCCCACAACCAAAAACTTGATGCCCCAGACGGATAAAGCTATCTGACATAGCTCTACCCAAGCCACGGCTCACGCCGGTGATTACGATTACTTTTGAGGACATTCGGTTAACAAATTAGTGATATTTTTGCTGATCTGCACGACAAGGCTCCTCTCTTAATTCTACCGAATGCGCGGCCGCGTAGTCAGCCATGATTTGACGCATTTTGGGTGAAGAAGGAAGAGTCATTTCTAATGTTACATCATGATTTGACGAGACTAAAACGAGAGTGGGAAGCGGAGGCGTGTGTTGCGTTTTCATGGTGGAGCTCCTTAGTTCTGAATGGAGCGACCAGTCATTTGTCTGGCGGCCCCGCTGTCGTAGGCGTTAGCCCTTAGACCGGAAACTTTGCGTCACTACCTTTCAGTAGCTTTGCCTTTTTCAGTAAAGATTCACCGAATTCACCGTGCAAATCTTGGTAATAATTCTGCGCCGAATTATTGAGGATGCAAGTAAAAGTTAATTGATTCGGATGAGTGGTCGAGCCAGGCCGATGATCGATTGGCAATATAAAAGAATTACAAACCAATGCCCCGAATTGATCACGTTAACCGCAAAATAAAAAAGACCTGCATCACTGCAGGTCTTGATTTTATTGGTGGTGGAACGTCCCGCGCGAGATAATGCTGTCTCTTCAGTTCCGAGTAGAAGCCGTAAACGATACATTTGGTTGAAGAGGTGGATCAAAGGTGGCGCTGAGCATTCATTCGGTCATGCAGAATACGAACCACGGCTATGCCATAAGTCGTGATGCGAAAGTAAATCATGTGCCGCTCCACACTTTGGCGACGATAGCCAGGTCGAATGTGGTCACATGCTGGGGCTATCTTGGGTGATTGCGCCAACTCGGCAAAATCCGCCGTCAAGATGTCGATGTAACGATCAGTCTGCTCAGTCCCCCACTGCTGGCGGGTATGAGTCCAGATCATTTCAAGATCACGCTCGGCGGCGAGGGTAAGTCGATATTCAGCCATGCTGGCCAAGCATCCGCTTCTTGAACGCGCCAGCATCGAATGGCCTTGGTTCCCCACTGGCCTCACCTTCAATCAACGCAGCTCGGACAGCTTCAATCTCGGAACTACGTTCTTGTTCGCGCCGGATGAGGTCGCGGATGTATTCGCTATCGTTGGTGTAGTGCCCAGCGTTAATCTGGGCTTTAATCCAGCCGTCTTGCATGTCGGTCAAAGTGATGGTCTTGCGCACGGTTCCCATGGTGTAACCTCCAAAGTCATAATCAAATGATGGTTTCATACTATTGGTGTATTTTCATGCAAAATAGTGCGTTTCGTCAATTCGTTTTCGGCGTAAAGATTACCTTGTTGGCGCGCAGTTCATTCACTTTTAACGCGCGCCAACAGCGTTTGGTTGATAGGGTGGAGGGTTGTCGAAAGGCAGCCCTTCATCGATCTTCGTTGAAAAAACGTGGTGACTATATGGTGACTGATGAAAAGTTAGCACAAAATAAAAAAGACCTACATTGCTGTAAGTCTTTGTTTAATTTGGTGG
>JBAXEJ010000172.1:0-1983 GCA_037140475.1 Gallionellaceae bacterium | reverse complement strand
CTAATACCCGCACCGAGGCCAGCACATGGGTCGAATCCGTCCGCTGTCGTCCCCGCTCTTTCAGCAACCCCAACTGGCGGCACTGACCGAGAAGCCCATCCAGCAATTGCATTTCGGCCTCACCCGCAATGGGGCGTGCGCGAAATTCGCAGAGCACGGAAAAATCAAAACCGGGATCTGCAAGCTCAAGCCCCAACAGATATTTCCAATCGATGCGGGCACGCACGGCTTCAGCGGCCTGGCGATCCGAGAGGCTCTCTCGGAATTGGAGAATGGTGACGAGTGCCAAACGCCACGGTGGGAACGCCGACTGGCCGCTGGCAGGAAAGAGCGCGGAAAAATCATCATCACGGTAGAGAGTACCCAGTTGGTCCCGCAGGGTCAGGTAGGGAGAGCCCTTGGGAAAGGCGGCGTGTGCAATTTGAGCCGTCTGCTCAGGAACCGGCTCGATGAGACTAGGATGAAGAGACATGGCAATACCTCTGCAACAAATAATAAATAATCTTGGACTATTGTTCTCTCCGATCGTGCGACCAATTCGCCAACAGTATCCGATCGTTTTATCGAATCAATAAATTTGAAGAAATGGCGTGACTATTAAAAGTCGTCAAATTGACGTACAATATTAGGTAATATGATGAACATGACCCATGAGGTTCCCCCATGCCCAGCAAGAAAGTGCAGTTAGCACAAAACCCAGTACACAAGGAAAGGCTCGGTTTTCGTCTGGATGAACAGACGAAGGACTTGATCGAACGCGCAGCCCATCTGGAATCACGAAAACTGACTGACTTTTGTGTAGCGGCACTTACCGATGCTGCGCGACGAACCATTGCGGAGCATGAAACACTTATACTTTCCGATCTTGACCGAAAGGTGTTTTTCGATACGCTCATGAGCCCACCGCAAGCAAATGAACGACTTGTTCGCGCAATGGCCGAGCACAAACGGCGGATCATTTCATAAATGACTGAGGCGATATCGCCAGACTTAAAAATCGAGCCATTCGGCTCCCATCACAATCGCGCTGGCTTTGCCTGCGGCGTCGAAAGCCTGGATCGCTATTTCAAAACGCAAGCCAATCAGGATGTGAAGCGCAAGATCAACGGCGTATTTGTTCTCGTCGATCCGCGCGAACCGGCTGAAGTACTCGGTTACTACACTCTGTGCGCAACTGCGCTCGCGCAAGGAGACGTACCTGTGGCAGCCCGCAAGCACGTTCCACGCTATCCTTTGGTCAGTGCAACCCTTGTGGGTCGTCTGGCCGTTGCAGGCCACCAACAAAGACAGGGTTTGGGCGCACTGTTGCTCGCTGATGCGGTGAAGCGGGCTTACATGAGTGCAAGTTCTATTGGATCTTCCATGCTTATCGTAGACGCCATCAGCGAGCAGGCTGCCGCCTTCTACGAGGCTAATGGCTTTGTTCGCTTACCAGGCTCTCTTCGACTGATACTGCCAATACAAGCGATTGCAAAGCTGGTGGAGTCGTAATCGCCAATAATGCCCATTTCTGAGCCGGAGCCACCCCAAGGGGCCGCTGGCATGCCCACCGGCTCCATTCTCAGTTAATGTGGTCTCGAAAAACCGATGTAATCGGTTCTGTGATTTATATTATCGGGCCGCTACACTTAATATGTTATTGCTGGCGCAGCTGTGATCTTCAGCGGAAATTGGCACTAAATTTTCAGCGCTATTTGTCACTAGAATGACGAGTCAGTGTTCGATATACCGTCGGACGTGAAACTGAAAATAGCTCTGCCAAATCGCTGATAGAATATTCGCTAGTGCCATGCATGCGACAAAGTTCTTTCTGTTGCTTATCTGATAGCTTAGGTTGCTTGCCACGTAATTTTCCTTTAGCTTTGGCAATAGCCATTCCTTCTCGGGTACGTAACCGGATTAAGTCTGACTCGAACTCCGCAAAAGTAGCTATAGTTTTTCAGATAAATAATTTCCAAACCGCTTGGCGAAACATATCAGCAG
>JBAXEJ010000171.1:0-2085 GCA_037140475.1 Gallionellaceae bacterium | reverse complement strand
GAAAGCAATCGAACTCGTGACTGCACGCAATCATTTGGACGCCCTGATTCACTCTACACAGAAGTCGATGAAAGAGTATGGCGAGCAACTAAATGCTGAAGAAAAATCAGCCATCGAAGCTGCGTTGAAAGAAGCGGAAGAAGTGGTGAAAGGTGACGACAAAGACGCCATCACTGCCAAGTCTGAAGCATTGGCTACTGCTGCACAAAAACTCGGCGAAAAGATGTACGCCGCCGAGCAAGCTAAAGCGCAAGCGGCAGGTGGCGGGGATGCCGGCGCCCAAGCTGGTGGTAGCGCTCCGCACGACGACAATGTGGTCGATGCTGAGTTCACTGAAGTCAAAGATAAAAAATAAGGAGCGAGGATTGAGGATTGAGGATTGAGGCAGGCCAAACTAGGCAACTCAATCCTAGATCCTCAATCCTATTTCAATGAGTAAAAAAGACTACTACGCAGTCCTCGGCATCAACAAAGACGCCTCGGATGATGAAATCAAAAAGGCTTATCGCAAACTTGCGATGAAGCATCACCCTGACCGCAATCCAGACAACCCTAAAGCGGAAGAGCATTTCAAAGAAGCAAAAGAAGCTTACGAAACGCTCAGTGATGGCCAGAAGCGCGCTGCTTACGACCAATATGGTCATGCGGCGTTTGAAGCGGGCGGCATGGGCGGTGGCAATCCGTTTGGAGCTGGTGGTGCGGGCGGCGCGGGTGGCTTTGATTTCGGCGACATCTTTGGCGACATATTTGGTGGTGCGAGGGGCGGACGTAGCCAAGCACATCGCGGCTCAGATTTACGTTACAACCTTGAGATCACTTTAGAAGAAGCTGCTCGCGGTGCGCAAAAGCAAATTCGCATTCCAACGATGGAAGAGTGCGAGCCGTGCAAGGGCTCTGGTGCAAAGGCAGGCACGACGGCAACCACCTGCCAAACCTGTGCAGGCCACGGCCAAGTGCGTATGCAACAAGGCTTTTTCTCAGTGCAACAAACCTGCCCACGCTGTCACGGCAACGGCAAGCAAATCAGCTCACCCTGTGGCTCTTGCCACGGCACAGGAAAAATCAAGCAACACAAAACACTGGAAATCAAAATCCCAGCGGGCATCGACACAGGCATGCGTCTACGCCACAGTGGTCATGGAGAAGCAGGCAGTCACGGCGCACCACATGGCGACTTGTACGTAGAAATCCACATTCGCCCACACAACGTGTTTCAACGCGAAGGCGATGATTTACATTGCGAAATGCCAATTAGCTTTGCTACCGCAGCATTAGGTGGTGAAATTGAGATCCCCACCTTAGATGGCAAAGCCAGCATTAAGATTCCTGCAGAAACGCAAAGTGGAAAAATTTTCCGCCTGCGTGGCAAAGGCATCAAAGGCATGCGCACAAATGCTCATGGCGACTTAAATTGCCACGTCATCGTGGAAACACCAGCGAAACTAACGGATCGCCAAAAAGAGTTACTCGAAGAATTTGAAGCGATCAGCAAAGGCGACGCTGCTCGCCATAGTCCTCGCGCACATTCTTTCTTGGATAAAGTGAAGGCGTTTTTTAGTTGAAGTGAGAGTCAACGCCTAAACAAAGATTCAAGCCAGATGTTTTTACAAAAAAACGAGTTGGTTGCGAAATAGCGACCAACTCGTTTTCTTATCCCCTTAGCCGCCGCGTGAGCCTGCGCCTGAGGCGACCACATAACGATTATTAATAAAGCCGCGATTGATGCAACACTGCATACACAACCACCGCATCTCCCCTAATTCTGTAAATCAAGGTAAATGGGTATTTTTTAACTGGTAATTCTCGCGTGCCAGACACGCGACCCATGCGGCCTATCTCTGGATTTGCCTCTAACTGCCCCGCCGTTTTAAAGATCGCTTGCGCAACCTTTGCCGCCGCCGTTGGATTGTCTTGCGCAATGTAATCTTCAGCCGCCACGATGTTGCTAAAGGCGTTACGCGTGAACTTAAGCTGTTTTTTTACGCTCATTGCGCGCTTTTTTTAGCTGTAGTTCAAACGCTTCTTTATCGTACACGCGCCCCGCTTTTTCATCTGCCACTCCCGCTTCGACTTGGCTTAAAAAAA
>JBAXEJ010000170.1:0-2165 GCA_037140475.1 Gallionellaceae bacterium | reverse complement strand
GTATTAAAGCGTATGCCTACCTCACAAGGCGCATTGCCAGAGCTTGAGGGTGGCGACTTAACTGTACAGAAACTGGTTGGATATGGCAGCACGATTAATGGCCTGAATATGCGTACGCGAAATCGCAATGGTGTACTGACTGCACAAATGACTTCTAAAGATCTGAATGGGGAAATTAACTGGTTTCCGCAAGGCAGAGGTAAGCTTGTCGCACGATTTAAAAATATGGCCTTAGGTGATAAAGAGGCATCCAAGGATGAGAGTCCAGCAAAAACAGAGATCAATAAAGAAGTGAATAAGACGGCCGCAAATTTTTCCATTCCAACGCTTGACGTCGCGGTCGATCAATTTAGCTATCGTGGCAATTTATTAGGCCGCTTAGAGTTTCATGCGAGTCAATTTGAAAAAGATATTTTGTTAAACTCCCTTCGTTTAACCAACCCTGACGGAACATTGCAGATGAACGGTAAATGGGGCGCGGCGCCTGCGCAAACCCACCTTGCGGCAAAGCTTGCACTGAGCGATGTTGGTAAAGTTTTGGGCAGATCTGGTTATCCTAATACCGTAAAAAATGGCAGCGGCACTCTTGATTGCGACATGACGTGGACCGGTTCACCCGCGCAATTTATGTCCGCCAATTTAGACGGTTATCTAAATTTTAACGTGGCTAAAGGCGAATTTAGCAAGCTGGATACGGTTGGGGGTAAAGGTGTTGAATTTAAAAACATCACCGGAATCGCGAAAATCAGGCAAGGCGTGCTTGCTACTGATAATTTAAAAATCAACGGAACATTGGCGAATGTAGGATTGGCGGGTCAAATTGATCTAAGTCGAGAAACTCAAAATTTACGTGCCAGCGTCTCACCTAATATAAGCAATGGTGTCTCTCTACTAGCATTTGCAGGAGGCCCTGCTGTTGGTGCGGTTGTTTTCATCGCTAATAAAATATTGCGTGATCCGCTCGATAAGTTGGCATCCTTTGAATACAATGTCACAGGCACATGGGCGGATCCGAAAATCGATAAAGTCAATGCCGCACAAACTAACGCAAGATAGACACAGCTATTTGAAAGCAAGCAATTATGTCCTCTCTCAATCCTAAAAAAATTCGTGGCGCACAGCCGCAAAGCACATTTAAAGTAGCAGCGGTACAAATGGCCTCTGGCCCCAAAGTGCCGGGCAATTTAAATGAGGCGCGCCGATTGGTTGAAAAGGCCGCGGGGCAAGGCGCTAAGCTGGTGGTGTTGCCGGAATTTTTTGCCATTATGGGTATGGCGGAGACAGATAAATTTGCTGTGGCAGAGCAGTCCGGCGTCGGGCAAATTCAAGATTTTTTAAGCGAAACCGCACGTAAAAATAAAATATGGTTAGTTGGCGGTTCGATGCCGATGGCAGCTAGCGTACCCAACAAAGTCAGAAACTCTTGCTTGGTTTATAACGACCAAGGCCAACAGGTTGCACGTTACGACAAAATGCATTTGTTTAATCTCGATCTCGGCACCGAGCAATATAACGAAGCCAGCACTATTGAAGCGGGTGACCAGGTCATTGTCATCGATAGCCCGTTTGGCCGCATTGGTTTGGCGATCTGTTATGACTTACGCTTCCCAGAACTATTCCGCGCGATGCAAGGTGTGGATATTATCGTGCTGCCCTCTGCCTTTACGGCGACGACTGGCAAGGTGCATTGGGAATCGTTGATTCGCGCACGGGCCATCGAAAATTTGAGTTATTTCATCGCAGCAGCGCAGGGTGGCTATCACGTGAATGGCCGCGAAACGCACGGACATAGCATGGTCGTTGATCCATGGGGACGCATATTGTCCGAATTGCCGCGCGGCTCTGATGTGGTGATAGCCGAGATTAGCCCAAGTTATCTGCAGAGCGTGCGGTCGAGTTTGCCTGCACTTTCACATCGCACTATTTTTTGTCACCCTAAAGACCAAACACCTCAATGAGCAACTCTTCGTTTCAATTGGCGCAGCAATCGCTGCTCGCTGCGCATGGCCTTCGCGTTAATGACCTCAGTTCGGTGTTCGGCAAAATGCTTGCACATCGCGTGGATTACGCTGATTTATATTTTCAATACGGACGTGCTGAGAGTTGGTCGCTAGAAGAAGGTATTGTTAAATCGGGTAGCTTCAGCATTGACCAAGGTGTGGGGG
>JBAXEJ010000169.1:0-2209 GCA_037140475.1 Gallionellaceae bacterium | reverse complement strand
CGGTTACTCGGGCGATGCACCTCATATCGCCGAAATGGAACGCTATCTCGTAGGCAAAGGTGCTTATGAATCCTTCAAAACGGCCTTTCAGGAAAAGAACGGCTCGTCTTGGAACAAAGAACGTGACGCCGTGGATTTCCTGCGCGATGACGTGGTGAATGCTCTGGCCAAAGCTCTCAACATGACTGAAGAATCCGCCGGGCGCTGGTTCGATAAATCCCGTGATGACTACAAGATCAACATCGAAGGGCTGGCTGGCATTATTCGAGGGTATCTCGACACCAAGCCTGCCGCACATCGTGTCATCTTCCTCGTTGATGAGGTCGGGCAGTTCATCGGTGACAACACCCAGATGATGCTGACTTTGCAAACCATCATCGAACAGCTTGGAACACTATGCCAAGGTAGAGCCTGGGTCATCGTCACCAGCCAAGAAGACATCGATGCTGCTATTGGCGAAACCAATAAAGCCCGTTCACAAGACTTTTCTAAAATTCAGGGCCGCTTTCATACGCGACTGTCATTGGCAAGCTCCAATACCGATGACGTAATCAGCGAACGTCTATTGTCCAAGACCGAGGCCGCTCACGTCGCGCTTCGAGATTGCTTCGAGAAAAAAGGCGACATCATCAACAACCAATTGGCTTTCGTAGGCAACTCGGTGTCGATGCGCAGCTATAAGGATGCCGCTGAATTTGTATCCTGCTACCCCTTCGCCCCGTATCAATTTACTTTGCTGCAAAAAATCTTTGAGTCCATCCGTAAGGTCGGTGCGACCGGCAAACATTTGTCCAAGGGCGAACGCTCATTATTAGATGCGTTCCAATCGGCGGCTGTTCGCAATGCCGAAAAGAATCTCGATGCACTTATCCCCATTTTTGACTTCTACCCATCGATTGAAAGCTTTATTGATACCAGTGCTAAGCGCTCGATTGATGAAGCGCCTTCTAATCCTGCACTCGAAGTCTATGACGTTCAACTACTCAAAGCGTTGTTCCTGATTCGTTATATCCCCGACATTATCAAACCCAACGTGGATAACTTGGCGACGCTCTGTGTGGATCAAATTGATGCAGACAAATTAGCTCTCAAGCGCAAGATTCAGGAAAGCCTAACGCGCTTGGAACATCAGCGTTTGGTAAGCCGCAATGGTGACCTGTGGTCGTTCCTAACCAACGAAGAGCGTGACGTAGCTCGCGAAATCGGTCATGTCGAAGTATCAGCGATTGAGAAATCTCGGTTACTGAGCGAGCTAATGTTTGAAGAAATTCTCAGTGGCATCACCAAAATTCGCCATCGTGAAACCAAAGGTGACTACGAGATCAACCGTCTGCTAGATAGCGCGCCTTGGAAGAATGCCAACCACGAATTGTCCTTTGAAATCGTCACGCCCTTGAGTGATGACTACGAAGGACTGAACGATGCCAAGGCAATATTGCGTAGCGCAGATCGTGCCTTAATCCGCATGGCTGAGAGCAATCGGCTCGACATTGAACTGACGCTTTATCACCAAATCGAAAAGTATATTGATAGCCCCAAGGCAAGCTCAGCGGCAGCTCCTCTTAAACGCATCCTTGCAGATCGCAAAGATGAAAACCGTGAACGTCGTACTCGCCTTGTAGCGCAACTCAGTAATGCCTTAGTCACCGGCGACTGTTATGCGTTAGGACAAAAGCTTCCAACCAAGGCTGCCGCACCTTCGACGCAGGTCGATGAACTGGTTAATTACCTCATCACTAACACCTACAACAAACTGACCTACATCAAGGTCCGCCAACCCGATCCGATTGCCGAGATTAAAGCCATCTTGATGTCCGATAGCATCGGCCAGCACAATTTAATGTTGGGTGGCGAAGAGGGCAACCCGCTCGCGCTCACTGAAATGCGCGAATACCTTCAGCTCAAAGCTAGTCAAAGTCGTGTGTTGTTATCGGACGTAGTGGATCGGTTTAGTGGCGCACCGTGGGGATGGAAGCCAGAATGGGAAATTGTGCTGCTCATTGCGCGCCTCTACATGGCAGGGGAAATCAAACTCACTGCGGATAATTCCGACCTTGAGCCCAAAGACGCTATTGAACCGCTCACCAAATCGGTTCGTTTCAAACAGGTCTCCATTCTCAAGCGCAAATCGGCCGATGCCGCTCAAATAAAGCGTGCGCGTGACTTGCACAAAGAACTATTTTCTAAACTCGGGCGAGAAGACGAAGAC
>JBAXEJ010000168.1:0-2247 GCA_037140475.1 Gallionellaceae bacterium | reverse complement strand
AGTAGGTTCAGGGTAAAATAAAAATCGTCATTAGGCTGGGTGCATTATAAGTCGCTTATGTTTTATTTTTGGAACATCTCCTCGCGGTTTTTCCGCATATTGGTCCGATGCTGAGGTCGTTGCTTCGTTTCGTTTTGTCGCACCTCGGCAGAGCCGCCCGCCCACTACTTTGGATGGTTATCATCATAAGTGTAGCGGCTTCAGTCGCGCTAGCTTCCTTGCGTTTTTGGGTGCTACCTAACATCGAAAATTATCACCCAGAAATCGTCACGCTAGCCAGTCGCGCATTTGGCTTGCCTGTGCAGATCGGCAAAATCGAGGCAGATTGGCATGGCTTGCGCCCCCGCTTGGTTTTCACTGATGTTCGATTGCTGGATGAGCAAGGCAACAGTGCACTCATATTGCGGCGAATTGATAATACGGTGGCGTGGACAACCTTACTTGCATTGGAATTGCGACTCAATACCCTTGAACTTGATGACCCAGATTTGCTAATTCGCCGCGATAAAAATGGAGTTCTATATGTTGCTGGCTTGAAAATTTCGGGTCAATCAGAAGATGACAAGCTGTCTGATTGGTTGCTCCACCAATCGCACATTATTGTGAGAAATGGACGAGTGACTTGGCAAGATGAATTGCGAGACAAGCCTCAATTAGTTTTGAATCAAGTGCAATTTAAATTGGATAACAGCGGACGTCATCATCGCTTTACGGTAAATATTTATCCGCCTCAGTCGCTAGCCAATGCGCTAGAAATTAACGCAGATTTAATTGGCAAAAGTTTTGCTGACTGGAAAAAGTGGCGAGGTGAATTGCAAGCAAAAATAGACCACGCCGATGTCGCTGCTTGGGGAGATTGGGTCACGCTTCCGGAAGTGTTGTCAAAAGCCAAGGGTGATGTAAATGCAACTATAGGAATTGAAGCCGGTCAGCTCAGCCGTGTGAGCGTAGATTTGAATTTGAGAGAGGTGCAGGGGCGCTTAGCTCAGGATCTTCCTTCGTTTGAACTAGCGACGCTGGGCGGGCGCACGATTTGGGAAAAACTTGAACACGGCTTTGAGGTAACTACCAAAAATCTTTCTTTGAAAATGCCAGAAGGTTTTCAATTACCCCCCACAGACTTTTTATTGCGTTTGCGAGGCTCGGCGGAAAATAGATTGGCTCAAGGGGAGGTAGAGGTTAACGCCATTGCATTGGAGAAGTTTTCGCAAATCGCAAAATACCTACCTTTAGAAGAAAAACTTAGGCAGAAATTAGGTGAATATTCTCCGAGTGGGCAGGTTAAGGCACTCTCTGCAGAGTGGCGTAAAGAGCCCGAGAAAGAAGTGCGCTTTGAAGTTAAGGCTGCGTTTGAAGATTTGTCCGTGCTCAGAGTGGGTAAATTCCCTGGAGTTGCAGGCCTGACTGGGAGGATCAGTGGGAGTGATAACAATGGTGAACTGACGATTGCCTCAAGCAATTTACGTTTGGATGCTCCAGAAATACTGCTTGCACCGATTGTTTTGGATGTTTTTAAAATGCAGGCGGGATGGCAACGCAAGGAGGGCGGTTGGGATTTGAAATTTAACAACCTTTCTCTTATGAATGAAGACTTGCATGGGACTGCCTATGGGCACTACCAAACGAATGTGAATAATTTTGGCGTGGCTGATATCACTTTAAGTCTGAGCCAAGCGTCTGTCGCCAAGGTTGTGAAATATTTGCCCAAAAAACTGTTGGGTGACCCCACAATGAATTGGCTGAAGACGGGACTTGTTGCCGGAAATGCTGAAGATGTGTTGTTGCATTTACGTGGGGACTTAAAAGATTTTCCGTTTCCGGGGAGTAAGACGGGTCTCTTTCAGGTTAAGGCCAAAACGACCGAATTGGTTGTGAATTACGCACCTGAGTGGCCTCGTGTGGATAATGGGACGGCGACCTTGTTAATTGAGGGCGCGCGCTTACAAATTGATGCCACAGCGGCAACATTGGCGGGCGCGCATGCGCAAAAAGTGAGTGTTGTCATTCCTGATTTTATGAGCTCAGATGCCGTAATAAAAATTAGTGGTGAGGCACGAGGTGAAACAAAACAGGGATTGAATTTTATTCAACATAGCCCAGTGCGAGGTTACATCGGGGGCTTTACCGATAGTGCAATGGCGCAAGGTGACGGCAAGTTATCGCTCAATATGGATATTCCTCTCGGTGATAAACCCATTACCCTAAATGGTCGCTATGAGTTTTTTGAAAACGAAATTGGTCTTATGG
>JBAXEJ010000167.1:0-2373 GCA_037140475.1 Gallionellaceae bacterium | reverse complement strand
GCACCAGGCTGATCAAGGTCGTGAAGGTCAGGCTGCTGGCGGTCAGCGCCAGATGGTCTTCGCGAAACCGCAGCTGCAGCGTTCGCAGCGTCGCATACCAAGGCCAGTGGCGCAGCGACCGGGCCAGTCCGGCGAGCGTGTCGCGCCAGCGTTGATGGTGGCGGGCTTCGATCGTTACTATCAGCTTACCAAGTGTTTCCGTGATGAAGATTTGCGTGCAGATCGCCAACCCGAATTTACGCAGGTGGACGTTGAAACTTCGTTCATGAGCGAAGAGCAAATCATGGTGCTGATGGAAGAGATGATTCGCACGGTGTTTAAGGAAGTGCTTGACGTTGCATTACCTAATCCGTTCCCACGCATGGGTTACGCAGAAGCGATGTCGCGCTTCGGTTCGGATAAGCCAGACATGCGCGTGACATTGGAAATCACCGATGTGACGGATGCAGTAAAAGACGTGGCATTTAAAGTATTTGCTGGTGTCGCTAATTCTGAAAATGGTCGCGTGGCGGCAATGAGAGTGCCGAACGGCGGTGCATTCTCACGTGGCGAGATCGACGAATACACTAAATTCGTTAGTATCTATGGGGCGAAGGGGCTGGCTTACATAAAAGTCAATAATATTAAAGAGTTGAATGAAAGTGGTTTGCAGTCCCCAATTGTTAAAAACCTCCACGAAGCGGCATTAAAAACCATCATCGAAAAAACAGGTGCGCAGGATGGTGACATCATTTTCTTTGGCGCCGATAAAGCGAAAATTGTGAACGATGCGCTGGGGGCGTTGCGTAGCAAGATTGGCCACGAAAAGGGTTATACCAACGGCAAGGCTTGGGAGCCGTTGTGGGTAGTCGATTTTCCGATGTTTGAATACGACGACGAAGGTAAGCGTTGGAACGCTTGTCATCATCCGTTCACTTCACCAAAAGATGAACATCTTGAGTTTCTTGAAACTGATCCAGGCAAGTGCTTGGCGAAGGCGTATGACTTGGCATTGAACGGCTGGGAAATCGGCGGTGGTTCTGTGCGTATCCATAAAGAAGAAGTGCAGAGCAAAGTGTTCCGCGCCCTTAACATCGGTGCTGAAGAAGCTCAGCTTAAGTTTGGTTTCTTGCTCGACGCTTTGCAATACGGCGCCCCCCCGCACGGAGGCTTGGCTTTCGGTTTGGATCGCATCGTGACCATGATGACTGGTGCAGAATCGATTCGTGACGTGATTGCCTTCCCTAAGACTCAGCGCGCGCAGTGTTTGTTGACGCAAGCGCCGTCTGCAGTGGATGAAAAGCAATTGCGTGAATTGCATATCCGTCTGCGTCAGCCGGCAACAGCGCCTGACGCAAGCTAGTTAATTATCATCTTGAAATTAGGAGTAGGTATGCCAAGCATCAGTATGTTTTACGGCATTGTTATTTACCTATATTTCTTTGACGATGAGCGTCATAAACTGCCGCATATTCACGCAAAGTATCAAGGGCAAGACGCTTCTTTTTCTATTTCGGATGGTATGTTATTAAGTGGCTCGATCCCTCCTGCAAAAGCTAAATTAGTTGTTGCGTGGATGGAGATTCACCGTGAATCATTGCAGGCAGATTGGGAGTTGGCGGTAAATGGGCAGACGCCTTTTCCGATAGAGCCTTTACGCTAGGAGATGAACATGGAAATAGTAACGCAAGTAAAACCCCGCGACGATTTTCATCTTGAACTTGAATTTAATACTGGGGAAGCGCGCGTTTTTGATGTGCGTCCCTATTTGGATAAAGGTGTGTTCGCACAACTGAAAGACCTTGCTCGATTTAAACAAGCGTATGTTGCGTTTGATACGGTTTGCTGGCCAGGTGATTTAGATATTGCGCCAGAAACACTTTACGATAAGTCTGTTCCAATCGACGCTCCACATTAAGAAAAAATAGAAATGTCTTTCCTTACTTTCTAACTGTGATGTTGCGGCTAAATTTTCGTTAGAGGAATAAGCATGGAGCTGGCAAATAAAGCGGTTATTAGTTTCATTTTTTCGTTATTATTTCTTTGTGCTCCACAGGCACAGGCTCGTAGTCATCATTCTCCAGATGTCGTTGCCATCCCTTTAGTAGCTGTCGCCGACTTGCCTAGACAAGCAGGTGATACTTTGCGGCTCATCAAACAGGGCGGTCCTTTTCCTTATCCACGCGATGGCGTGGTATTCGGCAATCGTGAACATCAACTGCCGCAGCAGTCACGCAGCTACTATCACGAATACACCGTAAAAACTCCGGGAGTGCACAATCGCGGCGCGAGACGTATTGTGTGCGGTGTCGTTCCCGAGTGTTATTACAGTGACGATCATTATCAATCCTTCAAACGCATCAAGGAGTAAGTCATGACTGATTTGTGTTCACG
>JBAXEJ010000166.1:0-2406 GCA_037140475.1 Gallionellaceae bacterium | reverse complement strand
AGTCAAGCTCAGCGACACTCAGCCAAAGAAAGAAGGTCTGGTGCAGCTAAACAAGGAAAAGAGGAGACGAATTTATTTTACCAAGGGAATAACCACTATTTCTGCTGCTGTTGCCCTCCGTCTCGTCCCAGTGTAAATTGCCGCATCACCATCGATAAGGAATTCGTAAAAATGACTACCGCTACCGTTTCCAGCAAATTCCAAATCTCTATCCCCAAAGAGGTGCGTGAGGCCATGCAAATTCAACCGGGTCAGCAGTATGAATTCATCCCGATGGGTTCAATCATTCAACTCACTCCCAAGACCTCTATCAACGATTTGCGCGGTATTGCGCTCGGCGCGAATCCTGAGAAATATCGTGACCGCAAGGATCGCGCCTGATGTATTTGGTGGATACCTGCGGTTGGATTGAATGGATGACGGACACACCAATGTCAAAGAATTTTGCGCGCTACCTGAATGCACCAGAGACTTTAATCGTCCCAACACTGGTGCAGCATGAACTTTACAAGTGGCTGTGCCGCGAACTTAACCAACAGACTGCTTTTTCTGCCATTGCCGCCACCAAAACTGCGATTGTCGTGCCGCTCGACACTTCCATCGCATTGCTGGCTGCGGACATCACCAAAGAATTCAAACTAGCAACAGCAGACGCAATCATCTACGCCACGGCGCGCCAACACCACGCCTCATTGGTTACCAGCGATGCACACTTTGCCGAGTTACCACAGGTGAAGTATTTTCAGAAATGAGCCACGCTGCAAGCCACTTTGATCTCGCATCGGTACAAACGAATCGCACCGCCTGATGCTGCTTGATCTCGCGACCAAAGAGGTCGATGCCTATGAAGCGAAACACCACTATTCGCGGGACACTACTGGATCAGCATCGCAATGGCCTCACTCACCCAGTACACATTCAATCAACACTAGCCCCGCACCCCATAACTGCTAGACTCCGGCACTTATGGACATCGCAAAGATTTCCAAACAGCTTGAGGACTCCGGCTACATCGTTCTGGCTAAGCCGCTGGTCGATGATCTATTAGCAAAACTTTTCACGCGTTGCCACGATGATGACTCCTCACGCTTTCATGCCGCGCAGGTGGGCAGAGGTGCGGTGAAAAAGCAGCTCGGTGCGATACGCGGCGACGTGATCGATTGGCTGGATGCGGGCAACAGTACCGATCAGGCTTATCTGGCATGCATGGAGGAGTTGCGTCTGGGGTTGAATGAGTCGTTGTTTTTGGGCTTGTTCGATTACGAGTGCCATTACGCGATCTATGGTGAAGGCGATGGCTATGCAAAACATTCGGATGTACTGCAAGGTAAAAAGAACCGCATCCTCACCACGGTGCTGTATCTGAATGAGGATTGGCACGCCTGCGATGGCGGCGAGTTGGTGGTGTTTGAGGCGACGGGTAAGTCTGTCATCACGACGGTGAACCCGACCTTCGGCACGATGATTATTTTTTTGAGCGAGTCTTTTCCGCACGAGGTACTACTGTCGCACGCCACGCGCCGCAGTATCGCAGGTTGGTTTCGTGTGAGCGGTAGTTAACAAATTGCGTAATGGTCTTGCACTAAATTGTTCGGTTAGCTTTAGCGAACACTAAAAAACACACTGGGATTCCATCGGTTGCCCGCCCCTCGGCTCCGGTGTAAATTGCCGCTTCTTCAACGTTCCTGATTGCGCGAAATGAGCATCTCCCCCTTGCCAAACTCGGCAATCGACACCGCCGAAAAACATCTGCGCGACATTCTGACGATTGCCTTTGAACATGACTCTTCGCATGCCGCACTGGTGGTGTGGGATGGGCAATGCGCGCTTTCGTTGGCGCTGGCGGCGGCCTATCGGCGCTGCCTGCCCGATGCGACGTTCATTGACTTTGATGCGGTTGCGCCGGAAACAATTCGCGCGGCATTCGAACAACTCGCGCCATCCGATCTTGTGGTGCTTATTCAAACCACCAGTTTCAGATTGGACGCCTTTCGATTGCGCGTTGAACTTTTTAAACGATCGCTCAAAGTGATTGAGCATCCACATTTGGGCCGCATGCCCGGTGAACAAGCATTGCTCTACATTGACGCGCTGGCTTATGACCCGTCTTATGTGCGCCGCGTAGGGCAAGCATTAAAGACGCACATTGATAGCTCGGCAACTGGAGTGATCGACAGTGGTGGTGAGCAATTGGTATTTTCAGCAGGTTTTGAACCAGCGAAATTAAACATTGGCGATTACCGAGAAATGAACAATGTAGGCGGCCAGTTTCCCATTGGGGAGGTCTTTACCGAATCACTTGATCTGGAGGCGGTAAATGGCCGAGTGCGCATTTTTGTTTTTGGCGACACGAGCTTTGCCGTCAACAAACCAGATCAACCCATCACGCTAGTGGTCAAGCAAGGT
>JBAXEJ010000165.1:0-2453 GCA_037140475.1 Gallionellaceae bacterium | reverse complement strand
GGCTACCCTCTTAAACTCGATGCATTATTGTCTTGACCGAGGGGTCCACTTTAACCGGACTGAATACTTAGGATGAAATCACGATCTAGAACCGCTTTTCGACCCGGACCAACAGTGACGCCGGTGCTAGTTTGCTGGACAGAAATCGGGTGGCTTGGGCTTGAGATTGCTGCTGATGCCAACTGCCCCTCAATCTGAATTGATATTGATACGGGATATTCAGCTTCAATTGAAGAGAATGGTACTTGATGAGGCTGCATTCCAACAGCAATGGCATCGCCGTAGCGCGGCGCAATGGTTGTCGGCAACAAGAAGCGCAGCGTATCTCCCTGCCATGACAGCAATAGAGCATAGCGATAGCGAATAACCGCTGATTCCCCTGCCATGAGGTTGCCGATGCTGACGGTGTAAAGACCGGGGCCAGCTTCTTGTAGCAAGATGGCGCTGTTACCATCGGTGACAGCATCTTCATATTCACGCTCCGCTTGCTTCTTTTCAACGACTGATCCAGTTAATTTTTTGCCATCGATTTCCACATCAAGCCCGAGCAATGCTGATCCCAGTGGGAGAGGGAAGGTGTAGATCGCCTCAATGTTTTTCTTCTGCGGATTCGTGTATGCCTGCTCTACTTCAACTTCTGCCATTAGGTCATGAAGGCGGCCTTTAACTTTAACGGATTGGAGGGCAACCGCATTACCGTTGCGTTCTTTAAGTATCGCGAAATTTTCTTCTGAATTAGACATCGTCCTGCCCTTTCATTTTGATTTGCTCGAATATTGCGTTGACTGACTTAAAGAACTCTCTAACCTGTTCAGAGGTAAGACCCGCTCTGGATGGCTCCATCGTTATTTCCAACCCATCCGTGACAACCATATGACTCCAGACCTCAACCGTTCCAGCTCCTCTAGGCCGTGGTGGTGGCAACTCATCCAAATTGCCACTCGACAAAATTTCTCGTATTCGATCAAGAGACAAGCCTGACTGCTGCCACTTCCTAATCGTTAGTAACTGTTGCAAATGACTGTCGGTATAGTAAGCAGCGCGCTTCTCACCAATGGGAGCTGCAACCAGCCCTTGTTGGATGTAATACCGCACGGTACGGCGAGGTATCTCGGCCAGCGCTGCCAATTCGTCAATCGTGTATGTCGATGTAGTTTTAGTGTTCATGACACCATTATTAGACAGCTTAACTGTCATTGTCAAGTGTCGGTAAAGAAATACACTGATTCAATCTGCTTCATCAATTCTATGTATAGGTTTGGGCATAGATAACCGCTCTATGAGGATCGCATCATAGGGACTTGATAGCTCATTAGATGAGATAGAGATGAAGTTGTTTGATGAGAATTACTGCGTGAAGATCAACTAGGCTGGCGATAAAACATCATGATCGTCCGCAATAGAGAAACATCTCAAGTGGCCGCTGATGGCACGAAGGGTGAGCTCGACTTCGCGATCAGCCCGCCACATTGCAGCCATTCATGATGCCCCCCAGATTCAACACTCGAACTAATTTAGTCGTTGCAATTTAGTACTAACAGCTTAATAATAAGTGCCATTATTGATACTAATTAAGGGCTAAATTATGAACTCTCTCACCGGTGCAGAATTAAAACGGCGCGGCTTTGCTGCCATTGAGGATGGCCTGCGCAACGGCCCGCTACACATCGTTAAGCGCAATCGCCCTGCTGCCGTAGTGCTGACGGAGGCGGAATATGAACGCTTAACGCGTGGCAAAACTTTCGCGCCAAGCGGCATGAGCGCTGTGCAGTGGCTGTTGAAGCAAACGCCTTCAGGCACTCAGAGCAAAGCTGCTTTAGACGCAGCGCTCAGCACTGAGCGCGAAGCGTGGGGTGATGCGTGATTGCATTCTTTAATGCTAGTGCACTCATTTACCTGATCGAAGGTGCCGAACCCTTTGCCACGAGTGTGCGTGCCGCGCTTGCGCAGGCCTATGAGCAGCATCCAAATTTAGGGGCAGCCGTTAGTCGCTTATCGTGGCTGGAATGTCGTGTGCGCCCCATGCGTGACAACAATCACTCTACGCTGGCGCAGTTCGATGCGTTCTTTGCTCGCTCAGACCTTGCGTGGGTTGAAATCAATCAAACCGTCATCGAGCTCGCTACTGTGATCCGAGTACGTCATGGATTACGCACACCCGATGCGATCCAGGCGGCGAGTTGTTTACAGCTAGGTGATGAACATATTTTTTTTACTGGCGATTCTGGCTTTCAGCGTGTCGCCGGATTGAATGTTAAATTGCTGACATGAAACTCACGGCGAGACAGCGAGATTTTGTTGATCACCATGTCATTTGCCGGAATGGTTCATTCAAATGATCAATTGCATCGAACATGTGATTACTTTAGCTCACCCCACTCCGCCCATTTTGGCGATGGGTGCTTGGTTTAACAACACGCTGTGCATCACCTCGGGCAATGTCGCCCACATCC
>JBAXEJ010000164.1:0-2489 GCA_037140475.1 Gallionellaceae bacterium | reverse complement strand
GCCAGGCAGCTTCCGCAAATTTTGTTCACTGCTCGGTAGCCGTAACATCACCGAATTCAACTACCGCTATGCCGACCCCGCCGCTGCGCAAGTGTTCGTGGGCGTGCAAGTACGCGACCCATCTGAAACCGAGAAACTTGTCGCATCGCTTGAGAAAAATAAACTCAATACGCTCGATCTCACCGACAATGAAATGGCCAAGTTGCATTTGCGTCACTTAGTCGGCGGACGCGCTCCAGACGCAAAAGACGAAATTATTTATCGTTTTGAATTCCCAGAGCGCCCCGGTGCATTGATGAACTTTCTCAACAGCATGAACCACAACTGGAATATTTCGCTATTTCACTACCGCAACCACGGCGCCGATTACGGTCGCGTATTGGTCGGCATGCAAGTACCCAGCAAAGACAAAAAGGAATTAAAAACATTCCTTGATACGCTCGGCTATCCGCACTGGGATGAGAGCAACAACCCTGCTTACAAATTGTTTCTTGGATAAAACCTTATTCGCCTCTAACTAATAATGAGGAGGAAAAATGCGCAAAGAAGAAGCTTTAAAAATTTTAGCCGAACATAAGCCCGAGTTGATCAAGCGATTCGGCATTACTGATTTGGCTTTGTTCGGATCTACCGCACGTGATGAGGCGCGAGATGATAGCGATATTGACGTCATGGTCGAATTCGATGGAGAGGCAACGGCAAAACGTTATTTTGGTGTGCAGTTTTATCTGGAAGACTTGCTGCATTGCGAAATTGATTTGGTGCAAAAGAATGTCGTTCGCGCCGAACTCAAACCGTATATCCAGAAGGACTTAATTCATGTCTAACTCAGGGCAAAGAGAATGGCGTTTTTATGTTTCGGACATGCTCGAATTTGCCGAAAAAGTGCTGCTTTATACCGATGGCTTGGATCAAGAAAAGTTTGTCTCCAGCGGACTTAATTACGATGCCACCGTGCGCAATCTAAGCATGATAGGTGAGGCGGCAACCCGCACCCCAGAACACGTTCGCCACTTTGCGAATCTAATAAATTGGCGGCAAATCATCGGCACGCGCAACCGCTTGATAAATGGTTATCTAGGCTTGGATAACGACATTATTTGGGACATTATACAAAACGAAATTCCTGAATTGATAGTGCAACTAACCGCGCTTATTCAAGCGGCGAACGACAACAAAATTCGATAGCCCTCTTTAAAAATAAAAACGAATAACCCATGCCCACACTCAACTGGATCGGCAAAGAAGCCGTCGTCAAACATCACAAGGATGTGCCCTATCGTTTGCTGGAACCGGTTGCGAAGCTCTCGTGCGGCGATGTGAATAGCGGCAACCTCATTGTGCAGGGTGACAATCTGCATGCGCTCAAAGCTCTACTGCCGCGCTATGCCGGGCAGGTGAAATGTATCTACATTGACCCTCCATACAACACTGGCAACGAAGGCTGGGTTTATAACGACAACGTCAACAGCGCGGAGATTAAAAAGTGGCTAGGCGAAGTGGTGGGCAAGGAAGGCGAAACGCTGGACCGGCACGACCGCTGGCTGTGCATGATGTATCCACGTTTGTTGCTGCTCAAACAATTTTTGCGCGACGACGGGGTGATATTTGTTTCGATTGATGATGATGCCGTTCATTATCTTCGTTTGTTAATGGATGAGATATTTGGCGCAAACAAACGCTTATCTACTTTTGTGTGGAGAACGGATGGAAACTTTGATAACCAAGCAAAAATTAAAAATTGCCACGAATATGTTTTAGCTTATTCGCTTAAGCCAGAGCTTTTCGCACACCCAAAAGTTATTGATCCTTCGGTAGGTGAAGGAAGCAAGTTAAACAAGCCATTTATTAGAAATACGATTGTCAAGAATGGAGCAAAGAACCCCGTTAGTTTCGTTATTCTACCCGTTGGTTTTCCCGCAGATTTTGACGAAGGACGTATTCCTTCTCGCTCAAATGCTTGGCCACATTACGCGTTAGATTTATTGGTGAAGGACGCGAAATTGGTCAATGAGGTTGTTGCTGAAACTGGCTGGAGTTCTAAAGATTCACTTCTGGCATTTATCAAGGCAAAGTTTCAGCCCGTAAAAGATACGAAAGGTCAGTCAACAAAATTTGTATTAACTCGCACTGGGGCAATTGAATCAATCAAAGAGCGTGAACAATCTAGTCATGTCATTTCAGTAGTCAGTGGCGTTGGTAGTACGCAATCTCAGTCGGCTGAATTATCCGAAATGGGGTTTATGTTTCCTTTTCCCAAGCCAGTCGAGTTAATCAAATATCTTATTTCAATGGTGGACGATAAAGATTTTATCGTTCTCGACTCCTTCGGTGGCAGCGGCACAACGGGTCATGCGGTACTCAAACAGAACGCCGAAGACGGCGGCAATCGCCGTTTTATTTTGGTGGAAATGGATGAAAACATTGCGCGCAATGTCACGGCCGAACGGGTGCGGCGGGTGGCGCAGGGCTATACCAAAGGCGCCCTC
>JBAXEJ010000163.1:0-2519 GCA_037140475.1 Gallionellaceae bacterium | reverse complement strand
CGCGTTTTATCAAAGTTGATCGCCAAGCCAGCCTCAGCCAGCCACAGACTGGCTTCTTCAAGCGCTATCTCTGCGGTATGGTTGTCGCGTGCGAGGATTACAAAATCGTCGGCATAGCGCACCAGACGCAGTTGCTCGTCCCTAGCTAATACTTCATCCAAGCCATCGAGATAGAGATTGGACAACAGGGGTGACATGGGCGAGCCTTGAGGCACTCCGCATTCTGGGCGTTCGAAACCATCTTTGGTTTTGATCGGTACATTAAGCCAGCTGGCAATCAGCGGTTGCAAGCTATCATCGGGTAGGACTTCAGTTAGCTTTCCTAATAACTCTTCATGGGGGATGTTGTCGAAAAAGGCCTGAATGTCGGCATCAACGACGTGCTCAAAACCATCATCGCGCGCTTTAACAATCGCTGTGACCGCATCTTGCACCGAGCGACCGGGACGATAGGCGAAGCTTTCATCTTCAAACAGCGGATCGAGTATCGGCACAAGTATTTGTGCCACAGCGGTTTGCAACACACGATCACGAACAGTAGGCACGGCCAGCAGGCGTGGCGCTTTGCCGGGGCGAGGTAGTTCGATGCGCAAAAGTGGATCTGGGACGTAGGTGTTACCAGCAATTTGTTTGCGCAACTTGGCGAGACGCTCAAGCAGGTCATCGCTGAAACGCTCTAGAC
This sequence comes from Gallionellaceae bacterium, assembly GCA_037140475.1. Lineage (GTDB taxonomy): Bacteria > Pseudomonadota > Gammaproteobacteria > Burkholderiales > Gallionellaceae > PALSA-1006. The sequence goes on along the minus strand of JBAXEJ010000163.1, from coordinate 1,837 downwards.
TGACTCCATCAACACCTGGCCCTCCGCCATTGGCGCGTACACGCGACCAAGCAAAGGCAAGCATATCGTCGGTGGTGGCTAGTTGCAGGAGCATGGCGGGCGGATTGGGTCGATTTTTTCTCCGATTTAAGCAGAGGTCATTTGGAGTGCCCGTGTGACAAGCTTGTGATGCACTGTCCGCAAGTTAGCAGGCGTAGGATGTCGATTTCGCGGTTCGTCACAATCAGTCATAGCGTTTCTGAGTAACCAAGTTGTATGCCAATACCGAGCCCGTGTCAGCACCGGTTCCCATGTATTGAAATTGAAGATCGGGGCGATCAAGAGTCACAAATGCAGCTGCGATGCTGGTCGTTTTCATGCCGCCGGTACAATCAATCATGATTCGCTTATCGGAATAGTTTGCTTTCTTTGCGTCCCGTAAAACATTACCGAGTGCCAATCGAACATCTTCAAGCAGATTGAAATTCGGAAAGCAACCGAGGTTGCTATGCCCATTCACGTAGCCGTGAATTTTCACTTTTCCGGGGAAATATTTGGTGAAGAATTTTTCTGCTATCTTTAGACTTTCCGGTGTCCCCGATCCATTTTTGGAGGCAATTAAATAGATGACTTCTAACTCCGGCTGGTGTTTTTGCGCTGCCCTGAGTACCTGTTGCCAAGTAAATGATGGTAATTTCGAGCTTATCGCGGCATTGAGTGTCTCCGGCAACTGCGTACCATCGTCAAAAACCAAATCTTCTTTTTCATCAAGTTTTATTCCGCGATTTTCGGAAAGCATCGCGATCAAAACAGCGCGATGATCAGGATTTGAATTTTCGGAAATCAATCTTGGCGGAAGCAGCCGTTTACTGTAGCCATAAGCAAATAGAACGATAAGCACAGCAACCAGAAGTGCAATACCAAACAATCCTCCGTCAATAGGAGAGATTCTTTCTCCATTAAATAGCTCTCTAGCAATGTCCCCTATCCAACCTGACATAATGGGCAATAGGACAAGGCCAGACAGCACCATAATGATTCCACTCTTTTCTTTCATCGCGATACTCCTCTTCAATACAGTTATTTCTTGAACAGCTCGTTTATCACGGCTGTTTTAATTCCCTATGGTCAACTCGCAATTTCACAAAGCCAACATTTGCGGCGAGCAAAATTCCCCCGCTCAGCCCCGCCACTCCCGCACGATGTCTCGCAATTTAGGCAATTCATCAGGCCCGATAATCCGGATGTAGGCTTTTTTTGCACGGTCTTTCAATATGTCGGTGGGTTTTCGTGCAGTAAGCAACCATGTTTGACCGAACAATCCTCGTACATCACGACTTAGACTGTCCACTTTGTAGGCGATCTCGTTGTCATTCTCTTGGGTAAAACGAAGCGTTTTGCATTCTACGAATAGAAGCTGATTCTGGTGACAGGCCAGTACATCAAATTCGTTTCGGGTTTGCTTATCCGTGACATTCACCCCCATGCGGGCGTCAAATAACTTTTCATCACGCATCACATGCCATGCATACTCTTCAAGCCAGCCCCCGCTCAAGAAACGTGTTTTTTCCAGATCAATAAATTCGATATTTTTGGAGCCTGTCTCCCATTGCAGCAAACCAGCAGAGGCTATTTTTTTTAGTAAAGCAAGATTTTCATTACGGGGGAGCGCGCTCAAGGTTTGTTGAGGTCGCACCAGATTGTCGACCTTTTTACCATTCACATGGCTTTGTTCGATTGCGTCATAGGCTATGCGATTGAGGTCTCCAATCAGCCATGCTAGCGACTCAATCTCTTTAGCCAATTGCTTGCACACGTCTTTGCGATCAACCGCCTGTTCATTCCAATCCGGTTTGTC
>JBAXEJ010000162.1:0-2654 GCA_037140475.1 Gallionellaceae bacterium | reverse complement strand
GTGCAAGAAGAGTCGGCGCTAAATTGTGGAATGAGTTTATTGATGATTTGATTGGCAATTCTCCTTTGTCAGTTCCCCCTGCAGACTTGTGGAGAAAATTGCCATGAATAAGTTGATTCGTAATGAAAGGGGTTACGATTGAGTACCCAGCGTATCGTTGATTCTCTGTCTGCGCTCTACGCTAATCACGCCATCGTGGTTTGGCATGACGTAGATGCGGAGTTTTCATCTTCAGTCGAAGGACTTTCCTTGCCGGAAGTGCAACTGTTGCGCGTTGATTCCATGCCAGCACTACAGGTTAAACTGAAAATTGAACGCGCCCCAAGACAGAAGTGGCTGCTCTATAGCAATCAGCCGGAACCGGAATTAAATAAAGATTGGCTGCTGGATATTCGCCTGCGCAGCAAGCCTTTCAGCGCGGATGCCGCTTCTATTTTGCTGGAAGACCTCGGCCTGTCATCCCAAACGTTGCGAACGCATTTGAAATTGCGTGCGAAGTTCTTGAAGTCAAAAGAGCGCGTAGAAAAACTCAAGCGTTTGGTTGTGCCAGCCGATACGGCAGAAGATCTGGATCGCAAGATGCTGGCGGTGCTGGCACGAGCGGATCAACCGGACTTGCCGTCGATGTTACTGCGCTTATTTTCTGCCTTGGTAGCGAACGGTGAAGCCGACCTCGATGCGGTATCCAAACAATGGCAGGACATCCAAAACAACGAACTGGAATCGGCTTTCTGGGAGAAGGTGAATATTGAGTTTGGTTACGCTGTAGCGGAGCCGACATTGCGTGATCTGTTGTTCCATTTGCTGGCAACTGATTTTGCGCGTGCGCTGTCTGGAACTTGCCCCGGTCAGCTAACCCATTTTGTGTTGCCCAATAAAACTCAGGCGGGGAATGCGGCGGTGTTTGTTGGGCGCTGGCGTTCGGACATGGCGCACTTTACCTGCTACAACGCCTTGTCCCATGCGGTGGCCAAGGAGCTGGATATTGCCGGGATGCTGGGCACTCTGTCCGGTGATGCACTTTCGGAGGTGATGACTTTTGCGGTGGTCGAGCAGCGCATTATCAAATATCTCAAGGATCGGATTATTGCGGCATCAGGTGTTGAGTCGAACGCCGTGCGCGCCTTGATTGCCCGCCGCCGGGACGGGCATTGGGCGAACCGTTTGCTGGCTCAAGGTAGCGATACCTCCCGCGCATTGGCTGCAAGTTATGACGCTCTGGAAGCCGCATACAGTTTCTTTGAGCTGAAGGCGGCGCATGAAGCTGGTTTTAGTTTCGCGGATGCGGCTGAAAGCTTGGCTGCGTATCAAACCGATTTATTCCGCTTCGATCAACTGTATCGGCAGTTCAACTATGCCGCTGCTTCCGTGGAGCCGATGGGCTGGGCGGTTTTGCATGAGTTGAGCGAGCGCATCGAAAGTACCTATTCGGGCTGGTTCATTCCGCAACTCACTTCGGCCTGGAGCAAGGTGATTGAAGGCGACAGCGGATTATTGAAGTCATGGCGCGTTAATGGATGGGTGAATCAACCGGATTTTTATACCAAACATGTCAAGCCGGTGCTGGATGGCGGTGCCAAGCGCGTGTTCGTGGTGATCTCGGATGCGTTCCGCTTTGAGGCCGCAGAAGAGTTGGTGCGGATCATCAATGGACGTAGCCGGTTCAAGGCTTCTTTGTCCGCGATGCTGGGCGTGTTGCCCAGTTATACCGCATTGGGTATGGCGTCGTTGTTGCCGCACAGCAAACTAGCCTACAAGACGAATGCCAATCTGGACTTGAGTGCAGATGGGGCGGTGGTCTCCTCGGTCGAGCAGCGCAGCTCGCATCTTGAAACTTATGGTGGTGTAGGGATCAAGGCTGAAGACTTGCTGGCTTTGGGGAAAGACAAAGGGCGCGAATTCTTTCGTGATCGGCAGGTGGTGTACATCTACCACGACCGGATTGACATGATTGGCGATAAGCAGGCGTCAGAGACCAAGACCTTTGAGGCTGTGAATGATGCGCTGACGGATCTAGGGCAGTTGGCGAATTTCATCATCAATAGTCTGAATGGATCGGTAGTGTTGATGACGGCGGATCATGGTTTTATGTATCAGGAGTCTGCGCTGGACGAAGTGGATAAATCGCCTTTGGCAGAAAAGCCAGACGGTATGTTGCGAGCCAAGAAGCGTTTCTTGATCGGGCAAGAGATTGGCATTAACCCTAAGACATGGTGCGGCAATACTGCGGTGACTGCGGGAACTGAGGCTGGCGAAGGGAGTTTGGATTTTTGGCTACCCAAGGGGGCGGCACGTTTCCACTTTGCTGGTGGGGCGAGATTTGTACACGGTAGCGCGATGCCGCAGGAGATTGTGATCCCGGTAATTACGCTGAGGGAGAGCGAATCTGATAAGGCTAAAACACGCATTGTGGAATTTAGTATTTTGGGAGCCTCCAACAAGGTGGTCACTAACAGACAGCGATTCGAGTTTATTCAGACTGAGGCGATTTCTGAACGGGTATTGCCGCGCACGGTGCAGATTTCCATCCGCGATGGAGAGACGTTGATAAGTGATGAGCAATCGTTGACCTTCGACAGCGATTCGGAGTTAATGGACAAGCGCAAACGCACGGTGATGTTGACGGTGCGCTCCGGCAGCTATGACCGCAACAA
>JBAXEJ010000161.1:0-2719 GCA_037140475.1 Gallionellaceae bacterium | reverse complement strand
TCTGCGTGTGCTAAGCCGTGAGTAATACCACCTGTGTTCGGCGTACAATTACCCCTGTTCGATACTTTACTGCTCTGTGTTCTGTAAAAATAGTGGGGAACACCATACAGCCGGCACACGCAGAACGCCTTTTAAGACAATGAATTGCACGTGTGTCGAGAAGGCGAGTTTTGCCGTTAGATTGGGTGGCAGTCCATCCGATTATGTAACTTTTGAATGACCGCAATGGGGGCAAGCTGATTTTAGAGGTGTCAGGCCGGAGTGTGGACGTTGCTGACGGACAAAATTTAATAACTTTTCTAGAGCCTCCGACTCTACTCGGCCAATACCGATCCAACAGTGTTCAATAAGTCAGCGTTTCTAGCTGTTCCGCTCCACCATTTAACCGCAATAAGACCTAGCGGGAGCAGCATATATTTTCGACCCAGTTATTAACGTCACTTCCACGATAGCTCAAGTTGACATCAATCACCAATTAACTTGCAAATTGCAAGTTTCAGATGGTAAGCTTGCAAAATGCAAGTTAACGATTACAACTTAGGAGATCGTATTATGGAAAGAGTATTAGTGACAGGCATCACTGGCTATATTGGGCAGCACAGTGCCGCCGAACTGTTACGCCAAGGGTATGAAGTCGTTGGAACCATTCGTTCGCGCTCGAAGGCAGATGCTACTCGCAATGCAATTGGCCAAGTCGCACCTGTAGAGAATTTGAGTTTTGCTGAAGCCGACCTGCTTTCGGATAGAGGATGGGATGAGGCGATGAAAGAATGCACGTTTGTCCTTCACGTTGCTTCGCCTTTCTTGCTGGCAGAACCAAAAGATGAAGACGAGCTGATTGCTCCCGCAGTCGAAGGCACCAAGCGCGTCATTACCGCATCCCAACGAGCGGGTGTAAAAAGGCTCGTGCTGACTTCTTCCACCTTTGCCATCATCGCTGGAAAAGAATCGGGCAATTATGGACCGGGCGACTGGTCGGATACCGATGCAAATATTGGTGCTTACGCAAAAAGCAAGACTTTGGCAGAGCGTGCCGCGTGGGAAGTAGTCAAGCAGAGCAATATGGAATTAACCGTTATCGCCCCCGGAGCAGTCTTTGGGCCATCGTTAGGGGCGAAAATAGACGGTCAAAGCGTGGCTATGATGACCAAAATGATCACAGGGAAAATTCCTATGATTCCCGATATGGCCATGGGCATGGTTGATGTGCGCGATGTGGCCAAGCTTCATGTAGCAGCGATGACTGCCAACGGTGCTGCCGGAAAACGCTTCATTGCGTGCACAGCAGAGCCTGTCGAGATGGCAACAGTGGCCCAAGTTTTAAGAGAGGCTGGTTACAAAAAAGCTCCATCGATGAAAGCGCCGACCTTCCTTCTGAAATTCATGAGCAAATTTGACCCTGAGGCCAAAGGCATGTTGCCGTTCATTGGAAGAAAGGCATCCTTTGACAACAGCGCCACGTTCAATGTTTTGAATTGGAAGCCAACACCCATGGCCACCTCCTTCAGAGAGATGGCAGCGTCCATTTCGAAATAAACGCGCATCACCTTAAGTTGGACTAATTTTTACCACATGTAAACTACAAAGGACTCAAAAATGACCGACACAACAAATGCAAAGCCAGCGTACTTCATGGTTCAAGTCAAAGCGAAAAGCTTGGAAGATCTTTCAGTGCGTTATGCGCAAGCAGCCATAGCGAGCCTAATGAAACTCGGCGGCCAAATGATTGCAGGCACGCCAGCACCGACTGTTTTGGAAGGAAAATGGGATGGCAGCTGGGCAGCCATTTTGCGTTTCCCAAGCATGGAAATGGCGCAAGCGTGGTATAACTCGGCTGAGTATCAGCCATTGAAGGAGCTGAGAATCAATGAACTGACCGAAGGTGGACAGATTCTGCTGGTTGAGGGAATGTGATCAGTTTGATCTCGGCAATTTAATGACTATTAAGGCCTTATGCTTGAAATGATTTTCAAAGCACTTTGAGCATAAGAAAGAAATTCGACAAAGAAGAATCGCATGGTGAACAGTAGCGACGGAAATGTTGATTGGCGTTCGGTGTGTCCGATCAGTTCTGCCCTGGACGTGCTCGGTGACAAATGGTCGTTGCTCATCATTCGTGACCTGCTCATTCACGGGCCTCGAACCTATTCACAATTCCTCGAATCGCCAGAGCGCATCTCGACAAATATTCTGGCCACTAGGCTAGACCTTCTCACGTGTTTAAGACTAATCGAACGGGCAAGCCCTGATGCCGCATCACGTAATAACGCTTACCGTCTTACTGAACAAGGAGCGGCGCTACGCCCAGTGCTTGAAGCACTGGGTAAATGGGCAAGCACACACCTTTCTGACTTCCACATCACCATAGTGAAAATGTAATAACAAAGTGGTAAATATTCGGGGGGAGTAGCCTCTATAACTGGCTTAGCGTGCTTTATTCTTCGTTGTCAGAGACAAGCCTATGTATCACTATGTCCAAATTGGGTTATCCAGAGACGGTCGCACTAGCTAGGTTTTTCAATCTTGACCGACAGCAATGTCCACATTGGAGCCGACCACGTCCGACCGCTTTTCTGAAGTTAAATTTGTTCATGCAACGCCGCACACTCCCCACCACTTCCGCTAAAACGAGATACTCCGCACACCATCAAAACCTAACATAGAGGGCAGTTCATTCATGGAGTGCCCATCGTGTCAGAAATCGAAATCACCTCAGTGC
>JBAXEJ010000160.1:0-2737 GCA_037140475.1 Gallionellaceae bacterium | reverse complement strand
AAGTAAAAGTGCTTAACGACAATCGTGCAACAGTGAATTTCAAACAGTTTTATCACGCTAGCCATCTGCACACCTCCGCCACTAAAACGATTGATTTCGTGCGCAGCGGCGGCAAGTGGCTGATCGCAGAAGAACGCGCAGCGGGTAAATAGGAATGTTCAACGCAACAATGACGCTGATACTGATCGGCGTTCTATCATCCCCTGTTAAAGCATTAGAACTGGACTCCCACGGCACTGAAATGCTGTTGGCAAAAAGCCTAAATGCGATTAGCAACAATCGCTTAGATCTCGCGCTAAACGAAGTGAACTCTTTGCTCAAAGCGAACCCAAACTTTAAGTTGGCACAGCTCGTCAGAGGCGATCTGCTGATGGCGCGCTCGCAAGCGTTGAGTGATTTTGGTGGCGCCGCTAATTCTCCTCGTGATCGCGTGAACGATTTACGTGATGAAGCGCGTGCAAGACTTCAACGTGTGCAGCAACAAAAGCCACTCACCATGACGCCAAAATATCTGTGGCAAATGGACTCGCAGCAACGGTATGCCATCGTGGTTGATACTAGCAAATCAACTCTGTACCTCTATGAAAACGTTGATGGTGTGCCACAGTATGTCGCCGACTACTACATCAGCGTAGGCAAAAAAGGCACCGATAAAGTATCTGAAGGTGATCAGCGCACACCGCTTGGTGTGTACTTCATCAATTCAAAATTAAACAAAGAGCAGCTGACCGACTTTTACGGACCTGGCGCATTTCCGCTAAGTTATCCGAACGAGTGGGATAAGCGCCAAGGTCGTGACGGTCACGGCATTTGGCTCCACGGGACTCCTAGCGATACTTACAGCCGCCCCCCTCGCGCCAGCAATGGCTGTGTCGTACTCAATAACAACGACCTGTTGCAAATTGGCAAACATGTTCAAGTGGGACACACGCCCGTTATCATCACCAGCCAAATGGATTGGAGCGATGACAATGACCGCAATGACCGCAAAGAGCTCATGAATACGATTGAGAAGTGGCGCAATGATTGGACCAGCCTTAACACCGAGGCTTATCTCTCACATTACGCGCAAGACTTTGCTACCAGTGATACCAAGCGCACCGCCTTTGCACAGCAAAAACGCCTAGTTAACGCTGGAAAAATTTGGATCAAAGTTGGACTATCCAATGTGAGTATATTCACCTACCCCAATCAGCCGAATTTAGTCGTCGTGAATTTCGAACAAGATTACAGCAGCAATAATCTTTCTAACCACATGAACAAACGCCAGTATTGGATGAAGCGCGACAATAAATGGCAAATCGTTTACGAGGGCTCCGCATAATGAAATTATTTCTCAACTCAATTTTAGCTTTACTGCTCGTCGGCCTGTGCGCACTGCCGGCGCACGCAGCCTCAAAACCCGCACAAAAAGGAAAAATGAACATGGTCAAACTTGAAACAAATCACGGCGTCATCACCATCAAACTGGACGCAGAAAAAGCGCCCAATACCGTTAAAAATTTTCTTGAATATGTGAATAGTGGTTTTTATGACGGCATCATTTTTCACCGCGTGATTGATGGCTTTATGGTCCAAGGTGGCGGCTTCGAGCCAGGCCTGAAACAAAAGCCAGTGAATGCTGCGATTGAAAATGAAGCTGACAATGGCTTGAGCAATGATGAGTATACGGTTGCGATGGCCCGCACTGGCGACCCGCACTCCGCAACCGCGCAGTTTTTCATCAACGCAAAAAATAATAGCTTCCTTAACCACACTGGCAAAAATAGCCAGGGCTGGGGCTACTGAGTATTCGGTAAAGTGGTTGAAGGCACTGAAGTGGTTGATGCTATCAAGAAAGTAAAGACGGGCAATAAAAACGGCTTCAGCGATGTGCCAACTGAAGACGTGATTATCATCAAAGCAGAAGTAGTTTCACAGTAATCAAAGCGGCGCGATCAGCGCCGTTTTTAATTACGATGTCTTATTCACTCTTTATTTCTGACCTGCATCTGTGCGAGCACAGCCCTACCACCACGGGGCTGTTTCACCACTTTGTGCAATATAGCGCGCCTCATGCTGAGTCACTCTACATTTTGGGTGATCTCTTTGAATACTGGGCCGGCGATGATGATTTAAACAGCCCATTTCATCTTGAAATGACTAGCGCACTTCGGGCGCTGACAGCGCAAGGCGTTAAACTTTTTATCATGCACGGCAACCGCGATTTTCTGATGGCAGAGAAACTCGCTACTGCATGCAACGCGAATCTACTAGCCGATCCAACACGGCTCAACTTATACGGCAAGGAAACCTTACTCACTCACGGTGATGTACTTTGCACCGATGACATCGACTATCAAAATTTTCGCCAGCAGGTGCGCAACAGCAGCTGGCAGCAACAATTTTTATCTCAGCCATTAGCGCAGCGCAAAGCGCAGATTGCACAGATTCGCCAAAAAAGCACCGAAGGAAAAAAGATCAAAGCTGAGAGCATCATGGACGTCAATCAAAACGCGGTACATGAGTTATTGCGCGAACACGACTATCCACAAGTGATTCACGGCCACACTCACCGCCCCGCTCATCACCTGCATCACGTTGATAACCACACTTGTGATCGTTGGGTTTTGGGAGACTGGGACACTCACGCCAATGCTTTACGCTGTGACATCACGGGAATTAGCTGGGAAAAAATTCCTGCCTAGCTAATCAATTTTCTGCCGCGCATAACTCCTCGCACGGCACACCATCACCA
>JBAXEJ010000159.1:0-2784 GCA_037140475.1 Gallionellaceae bacterium | reverse complement strand
GTATAATTGTAGGAAGAAAAGGGTCAGCAGGAGAAATCACCCTCACAGAAGAAAAGTTCTGGCCACTTGATGTAACCTCAGACATCACTGTAAATCCAACTACATACATCTAACATGCTGAAATTACACGCGCGTATAATTTGTGCATTTACTTTTTTTTGAAAATGTAACTATCTAAAATTGTTGATTTAGCTATTTATTTTTTTCTGTTGCAAAAACAAAACGGCTGAGTCATCATTCTTCACATGACAACAACGATTGAAAGAAATGGTGATTTTTTAATAGTGACTAAGGACGAGCTACAGCGGACTACCAAGACGATATTTCTTGGTTACACCCCCGTGGTTCAGTTTGATGCAGATGTGCTTTTTGAACGCCGCGTGGCTGTTATTGGACTTGTGGAGCGTAATATTTGCAGTAACAAGGTTGCTGCAAAACTCATCGGTTTTCATCGCAATACTGTACTGAATCTTTTGCGAACAAAAAGATTATTGGGTATTGAAGCAGCTTGCAAGGATGAACGCTGTTGCAAGCAACCATACAAGTTTATTGGAGAAATCCGTTTACATATAAAGGAACTTATTCGTATTCATCCTGACTGGAGTGATCAAAAGATAGCAGATCGTAGCGCTCTGGATCTCAAAATGGAGATGTTTCGCAGCACAGTTTCCCGTATCCGTAACGAGAAACTGAATAAGAATGTGAAGCTGCCGGACAAGAAAGAACTTATGGAAATTGCCGCTCTTGCGGAACAAATTGTGGCGGAGCATTCAAATAAAGTTCAGCTGTGGCTTAATTTCGATACGGAGCCGGAATTAAAGGCAAAAGCTGAGGAGTTTCTTCTTGAACCTGCGCCTTTAGCCGCAAACAACTCCCAGAAAGCACTGCTTGACGAGTTGCAAAAAGGGAAGCCTTGCACGTTTGTTGGCGGGTTTATGCATCATCTGTTTCTTCAGGAGATAGGCTTCGAAGAGCTTGTGGTGGATTATGAGCACAACCCTGACGCAACCTATCAAGGTCGTGACATCCTGGCGACGATATTTCACAGCATAACGCAGGAAATTGAATCAATAGAAAGACTTAAGCTCATTAACGCCAGTGACTTCGGGCTTCTCATCGGACGCAGCCGGATTCCTGATAAGGAAACTATGCGGGAGGCCCTTGGGCAGATGGCTCAAAAGTATGCAAGCGGTGATATTATTGAGCGTTTTGCACGGCGGCTTCTTGAACAGGACAGGATTGATAGGGAAGTATTCTTTATTGATGGCCACTTCTTACCCTACTTCGGCATGAATATAATTGCAAAGGGGTACTTTACCGTACGCCGGCTTGCAATGCGAGGAAACGAGCTTTATCTGATTACCGATCTGCAAGGCAGGCCTCTGTTTTTTATTACCGAATCAAACGAAATCGACTTCCGTCCTATCATCAACCGCAGTGTTGAAATGCTTGAAAAGTTTGGTGTTAATCGTCCAACAATGGTTTTTGATCGTGGCGGATATGGAATTCATTTTTTCAGTACACTGAATGAAAAAGCTGATTTTGTGACCTGGGCAAAGCACCTGACTGAAAAGTCGCTGGCCGATATCCCCGATGACAACTTCAATATTGGCGTTTACTCCGGAGAGAATCATTTTCTGGTTGCAGAAGAAATGCGAATGGTCAGCGAATCCGTGCAAACAGCCAAACGAGGGGGACGCACAACACCCGCCATGATTGAACTTCGTCTGGTCGTTCTAAAAGATGCCGACACCGGTAAGCGTCTGGGCATTTTTACCAACAACATGACCAAGCCGCTTTACGACATAGCCTGGTACATGTTGCAGCGCTGGGGCAAATCTGAAAACGTCTTCAAAGAATTGATGGCGAGATTTAACCTGAATTACCATCCTGGTTATGACATTAAAGAGCTTGAAAATCAGCCCCTTGTAGATAATCCCGATATTTTATTAACCAAACAGGCGATACAGGCACTTAAAAAAGAAGCTGTCAGGCTCGATAAGGAGATACTGTATGCTGAAGTGTTGCTTACCCAAAATGCTGGCAAGAAACTCCAGAACGATCTCACAAAATTGCAGACAAAACGGGAAGTGACCAAAGAGGATATCTGTGCATTTGAGCAGAAACTGGCAACACTCCCTGACAAGATATCCATCGTAGAGCTTTTGCAAGGCAAACAGGTGAGTCGATGTGATCTTGAAAAGAAGAAACTCTATGATATCATGCAGATGATGGCATACCATTCACGCGAACGTTTAGTTGAAATATTCCGTGAGTGCTACAACGATCGAAGGGATATCAAGAAAGTGCTCGATATGATTACAACAAAATCTGGCATAGTGAAACTGGTGGGTCAAACACTCATGGTAATATTGAGTGGAATTGAAAACAAAAAACATCGCCAGGCAGCGATAAAGCTTTGCCAAAAACTAAATGAAAAGCGTGTCACTATGACTGGCGGCTTGAATCTAAAACTATCCTTTCATCTGGCTGACATCCCATAGAATGCAGCTTCAGCACAACATGCACAAATTATAAATGGGAAAATAATGATTTGCAGTGATGTCTGAAATTGGTGGAAGACCTACTACGCCAGTAAGCCTTACCCAACTAGAGCGGCCTTAGACATAGAACGTGCTTGGTACGCAGCTAAAGCTTTCTATCTGGAGAAGGCAGCTAAAGTGGCAACTGATATGGAGCGGGAAAACCATGATTCTGTAGGAGACCCACGGGTCTCCTCCTTTACCCCTCATATCGCAAACGAAATACTAAAATTAAGGGAGG
>JBAXEJ010000158.1:0-2787 GCA_037140475.1 Gallionellaceae bacterium | reverse complement strand
CGATGGCGCCCTGCTCGACATTCAGCCACTAGAACAAAAACAAGGCGCGCGCGGTTGGAGTAAAGCGAAACCTGCCTCGCTATCTAAAATCTCAGCTAGCACGACCCTTTCTGCTTGGGATGCTAAGGTCGCCAACTGCATTCGCACCGATAAAAACAATCGCCGCACCTCACGCCTCGATTTAGTGAGCGCAATCCAAGCTCTAATTGGCAACCCCTGCGTCACACTCAGTAGCCAACCAGAACAATTTATTGAGCTCAGCGAAGGCACGCCAGAAATCGAAGTGATTCACAAAGATAATTTAGTCACGCTCAAAGTTACGCCACCCCTGCGCGAGGGATTCCCCGCCAATAAATATTTTTACGATGCCGAAGAAAAGCGCGAAGCTGAAGCACTACGTTTAATCACGCTGGTGCAAGACTCGGTGCAACGAGTGCGCTTGATTCGCTTTACGCCTTCGCAACGTCGCGCCGCGCAACTACTGTCTGAAAAAGTAACTATCCCTGCTAGTGCGCAAAAAGAATTGCAAACCGCAATGGAAGCACTCACCAGTCACTTCCAACTGCAAGCCGATCATTTGCAAGCGGCACGTGAAGTGGAAGCTGAGCCGCGCTTACGTGCGGAACTTTCGCCACTCAATGACGGGCTGTTGTTGCGCTTAGTTGCCACACCATTAGGTCTTGAAGGCCCGCGCTTAGTGCCGTGCCACGGCCGCACGCGCTTAATGGCCTTGGTTAACAGCGAGAGCGTCGGGACAACACGAAAGCTCGACGCCGAGCGCACGCATCTCAATGCAGTGCTGGACGCACTGCCCTTTTTAGAAAACTGTGCAGGTGATCCAGATCAGTGCGAATGGAACGTTGCCGAGGCAGAAAATGCACTGGCCTTAGTGGAAGTGCTACCCACCTTGCCCGCTATTGCCGCACTCGATTGGCCCAAAGGCAAAGCTGTCAAAGTGGTGTCATTAGATATGGGACAACTTTCAGTCAAAGTCACCAGCCAGCGGGATTGGTTCAAGCTCGAAGGTGAAGCCAAAGTAGATGAAGGTTTGGTGTTTACCTTTGAAGCACTGTTGGCTGCCTCACGTAGCAATAGCCGATTTATTGCCATGGGTAACGGCGTGTATGCCGCGCTCACCCGTCGCTTAAAAGATCGTTTGTCTGATTTAGCGAGCGTCACCGAAACGGATAAACATGGCACGCACATTCCACGTTTAGCGGCCGCATGGATGGAAGATGCGCTCGAAGGCATCGACACCCAAGCAGACAAAGAATTTTATAGCGCCATCGAAAAGTTGCGAACCAGCCAAGAGCAACTCATTCCGTTGCCGACCACATTGCAAGCTGAGCTGCGTCCTTACCAAGAAGACGGCTACCTATGGGCATCGCGTTTAGCCCATGCCGGGTTTGGCGCCTGCCTCGCCGACGATATGGGCCTAGGTAAAACACTGCAATCACTCGCACTACTTTTAAACCGTGCAAAGGGTGGCCCTGCATTAGTGATTGCGCCCACTTCGGTATGCGGTAACTGGATCGCTGAAGCCAGCCGCTTTGCGCCCAGTTTGAATTTACATTTGTATAGCGAAGCAGATCGTGAATCGGTGATTGAAAATGCTTCCGCATTTGATGTCGTTGTGATGTCGTATAACCTCGTGCAACAAGCCAATGACAAGTTCAAAGAAAAACACTGGCACACCCTCATCGCCGACGAAGCGCAGGCCATCAAAAACGCCACCGCGAAACGCAGCCAGGCCGTGTTTGAATTAAATGCCGATTTTCGCCTCGCGCTCTCAGGCACCCCTGTTGAAAATCGTTTGGCGGAACTGTGGTCGATCATGCGCTTCACCAACCCCGGCTTACTGAGTAGCCTCACGCGCTTTAACGAACGCTTCGCTATCCCGATTGAGCGCGACAAAGATCGCGATGCGCAACACACGCTACGTCGTTTGATCGCACCATTTTTGCTACGCCGCACCAAGACGCAAGTGCTGCAAGAACTGCCAGCACGCACCGAGTTAGTGATCAAAATCACGCCTAGCAAAGAAGAATCTTCGCACTACGAAGCCTTGCGCCGCGCCGCGATTGCCGAGGCCGATGCAGCCGTCGCCAGCAACAAGGCAGGGCAAGCGCGCATGAACATCCTCGCGCAGCTCACCCGCTTGCGCCGTGCGGCGTGCGATCCGCGCATCGTGACGCCTGCTTACCCCGCCATCGGTAGCAAGGTGCAAACTTTCACCACTCTGGCAATGGAGTTAGTCGCCAACGGGCACAAGGCGCTAGTGTTCAGCCAGTTCGTCGACTTTCTCACGCTGTTGCGCGAGGCACTTGACGCCGTTGGCATTGAATATCAATACCTCGATGGCGCGACCCCAGCCGGTGAGCGCACTAAACGCGTTGCTGCGTTTCAAGCCGGCAAGAGCGATTTATTCTTGATTAGCTTAAAAGCAGGTGGCTTCGGTTTGAATCTCACCGCCGCTGATTACGTGGTGATCACCGACCCGTGGTGGAACCCCGCCGCAGAAGATCAAGCAATGGGGCGTGCGCATCGCATGGGTCAACTGCGTCCTGTGACGGTTTATCGCTTAGTGACACAAGGCACGGTGGAAGAACACATCGTTGGCCTACACAACGACAAGCGCGCGTTAGCCGAAAGTATTCTGGGCGAAGGCGATGCAGTCAATATTCCATCAACAGATGAACTGATTTCGTTAATCAGGGGCGATTAACTGATTAGGCGAATTTTAGGATGAAGTGCAATTTTGAGTAACGCAGGTCAGGTGGGCGAGAT
>JBAXEJ010000157.1:0-2825 GCA_037140475.1 Gallionellaceae bacterium | reverse complement strand
GAAAATGGCTTGGCTCAGAACGAACACTTTTGGGGGTTGTTCCACAAGACCCCATATTAAGCATCGAGTATCGCCGGGCTTGTCCAACAACCGGATAAGATTGTGGTTCGCTTTGCTCACACAATCTATCCTTATTCGTTAGGACAGCCGATTCGCGACACGTTGTGTGGTACAAAGGTTCTATGGCGTAGCGGTTATAAACGGATTGCTGATAACCGTTCATATTTTGGCGATTTCGATCCATTTGGCGATTTCGATCTGCTCTTTGGTGCTGCGCGACTCAATCTTAAAATCATGGAAGTCCCGATTCGTTATCGGGCACGGCGCTATGGCGAGACCAACATTTCCCGTTGGAGCCATGGCTGGCTGCTGTTAAAAATGGTTGTTTTTGCAGCCCGCCGTATCAAGTTTATCTAACTTGCTCTGCCAATGAGTATTCTTGACAAAATACTGGGGCATCCTTTGACGCGCGGTTTGTCGGTGGACGATCCGCGCACGACCCTACTCAGGCGAAGCATCATCCAGGACAAAGCTTTCTTACATGCGCTTTATACTGAGTGGTATAAGCGAATTATCGGCGCATTACCCCAAAAAAATGAGGTGCTTGAGCTGGGCTCGGGGGCAGGCTTTTTACAGCAGTTTCTCCCAGAAGTAATCACCAGCGAAGTATTCGAAACGCCGGGTGTCAGATTAATCGCCGATGCCTGTGCTTTGCATGCTCTCATTGCTGTCGCCATCGCGACCGTTCTACAGATTACGTCACTTGCTGTGGCTATCATCATGGTAGGTCCCGGAGCCTTTGGGATTTTCAAGCGCATGCTTTTTCAGAAAAATGCTGCTTAATTGCCTAATCATTGTATCTTTATACCTTTTCTAGCCTATGCGATTTTTACCATTACGAATTAACTTTAGCCAGGCTTCCAACCTGGTCTGGTCTGGCCTGGGAATAAGCTCGCTATTGTCGTTAATATGGCAAGTGGTGCATGTTTTCCAAACGCCAGTGAATATGAATGCGCCAGTCTTTGGTACCGCTGGCGCACCCTACTCCGACGCGTTACTGCCGTGGCTGGAAGCTGGCTTGGCTTTCCTGTTTGGCATTCAACCGTCAGTTTATCTTTACCGACCTACCATAGGCTTGTTCTGGGGCAGTATTCTAGCGATCACTAGTCGAGTGGAAATGATCCCCATCTTTTTTGTTTGCTGGGTGTTTGTATTTATCGCTAGTGTCATGCTTCTGGTGCACCACCTTGCCTTAAGGAACGCGTTGATCATCTGGGTCGCATTCAGCGCAATCTGTTTTCCGCAAACATGGCTCTTGTTGAACATAGCGACTACCGCAGTCGATTTCGCCGCTTTCACGCTGACGTTATCCGGTGTCATATTGCTCATCTATAACCCAACCAGACGCTCGATGCCGGTAGAGGCATTACTTGCCGCGTGCCTTTGCCTGGGCATCGCTGCCGCAATACGTGGACCCATGATGCTCGGCGGAACCGTCATGATTCTGGTCAGGGTGGCGTTGATGTCCAATAATAGATTAAGGGTCGGATTAATTGCAGGGCTTTTTTTTGCTGCGCCAATAGCTATGGACATAGGTTTGCAACGTTATTTCGGCACAGTTAACAATGGCATAATCGGACTGTTCTGCGTGTATTCAGATCCTACGCACTCATGGACGCCGAGCTGCAGCACAATGTATTTAGCAAAACACCCAGCAAGTGATGAAGTACAACTTGGCTATGTGAGATTCTTGCTCTCGGCCAGAGGACTTAATTATTTCTACGAAACCGCTGTATGGCGGATATCACGCGACCTTGGCGTACTACAAAATACTGCGGTGTACATGTTAATTTTGCTGGCAGGTTTTTTGGGTTCTGCCTCACTGAATCAAACCCGAACTTCAAGCCAGGCTGATGTAAGTGGTGTGCAGAAACCCTTTAGGCTAATAAATTACTGGATCTCAATAAACTGGCTCAACCTTCTCAAAGCAACACTTATAGTGGGTTCTCTGCTGGCTATTACATATTTAAGCGCAAAGTACCCGTGGGCAAATATGGCATTAGTATTTCTTGCGCTAGGTGTGTCGATAAGAGGGCGACTCTGGCGATCTTCGATTTGCTATTGCGGCTACGTAGCGGGCACTACATTCCTGTGCTTAATTGGCCTACCTATGGACCGTTTGCAAAGCACGTTCTCTTTTATGCTTTACCTGGGTACTGCCCTATTGCTTACGGAGACCTACAACAATCGCAATTCCTATGCCGAAGCTTCCAAGAATTCCGGAGTACCGTTGGCATGGGCGATCATGGGAGCGATTGTTTTTCTTTATGCCGGAAACTTTGTGTTTCCCAGCAAACTTCGTCAGACCTTTCTGAGCGAAGTGTATGGCCGACCGATGTCTGCAATAAAGCTGTCTGATGATGCTAGAATGGATCGCAGTCTTTATTATACAGGAGTTCGCCAACTTATTTATACGCACCACGATCAACTTTCCATTGGTGCTACCCGAAATTATCGTAAACTTGCTCTCGAATCAATTTCTTTTCATGCTTCTTTTTTAAAACCCAATGCTTTTTTGGAGTGACACGAGGGTCTTTATATAAACACAATACATATGATATCAAGAGACTTAATTACGGGTCTTGTTAGGACGAAGGGTACTGAGTTTCAAGTTGCTGAATTTAATTCATGCGCATTCCTTAAGTAAATAACAAAAAAATAAAACCAATGATTTCTTTGACAGTGCCAATATTCAACGAAGAGGAAAATGTTTTTCCTTTGTACGAAAAACTCTTACCGGTATTGGTTGGCACAAACCGCCCATG
>JBAXEJ010000156.1:0-2948 GCA_037140475.1 Gallionellaceae bacterium | reverse complement strand
GAAAAGCGACGATCACCCCGTTGCACTCTTCGATCATTCTCTTGTAGAAGGGGGACGGGTTGCCCAACGATTCGACGATGACATCAACCTTTCCTTGGCAAAAAGCATCTCCCATCTTGGTGGCGTTTAATTCATATACCTCTGTAAAGCTCTTGCTGGTGAGGCCAAACGCTTTAAGCAAGATGTTTACTAGGTGACGCTGTCCAGAGCCTACATTGCCCAGATTAATTGAGTGGCCGGCTAGTTGCGTCACGTCGGTAATCTTTGCCTCACTGCGTGCAATCACCATGATCGGTTTTGCATAAAGTGACATCACAGCACGTAATTTTGAACTGCGTTTGCCGCTAGCATCATTTTGCGTATATTCATTGTAGGCAATGTCGGAGTTGGTAAGCGCCATAGTCAAGTCTCCATTGGCGACCGCTTTGACGTTGTAATCTGAGCCAACGGTATTGTAGGGGACGCAACGAATCAAACTGCTACTGCGTCCTTGATTAATCAAGTTGCACATCTGGGTGCCGACTAAATGAAATGTGCCGCTGGTGGTGGCGGTGCCGAGAGAAATAAATTTATCGCGAAAAATTTCGCTGTCGGCGAAGCTCGGTAACGAAGTGAGTGCAACGAGTGTGCTGAGACTGAAGATGACTATCGTTGACGTGAGTCGATTGATTGCTTTACTTGGGTGGCCCTGATGTAAGCGGTGCTTGGTAGAGCGCATTTTTATCATGCCTGTTTGCCCTTTATTGTCCATTAATTCGTTAAAGCCAAGCCTAAATAAATCTCAAATAGGAAGATATTGTGTCACGGCTTAAATTGTTAATGAAAAAATTCGCTCGGAGACTATCCGAGCGAATTCATAACTTAGTAAGTTAAGCAAACTGACTTAATCCATACTTGAGCTGTAGAACCCCAAGTTTCCTGAAACGTTGGCCAAATCTGTAAGGCCAATTAGGCAGCGTGGAATCATTGGGAAGTTCGGTGTCAAATAGTACACGTAGCTTGCTGCAGCGCCACTAACTGATTTTATAGAAGCGTCGGTATTTGGAGCTTCGTTACACAACCCTAGTTTGTTCGCAGTGGTTCCTGTGCCGTAACCGGTTGGGCCGTTATAAACGAAATCGCCCATGGTTTTGTTCGATGGCATCGAGAAAGTAGTACCCAGGTAGCTCATGTCCATCGAGAATGCACCATAAGGGAAATAGGTAGTGGTTGTCGTACCCGTACTCTTTGGACGACCACTGCCATCTGCGGTGACTGCTGAGTAGCTGGAATAAACCCCCGCTTTGACAACAATCGGAAAGCCATCACGAGCATAACCTACCACCGTTGCGCTTGCGGGCAAAGAGGTCCACGGGTTGCTTGTGCTCATCGGACTGCAAGTAACAAAAGGTGCTCCGCCCATCGCAATGCCACATGGAATGCCGTGATAGTGGTAAGCGCCATTGGATTGGTTATGGCCGTTGTGTGGATCGAAACCCAAACGCTGTGTCGTGTAAGAGCTGCTAGACGGTGTTGTGGAGGTGCTTTGAGTGATTTGCAGGCGCCCTTCAACACGGTATAGGCATTTTAGATTTGAAGAAGAGGCAACTGCCGTTCCGCCTTCAGCGCACACACCTGTTAATGGGTCAAAGGGAGTGCCATCTAAAGCCACGCCAAATTTGTCCATGACGCCCAAAGGAGTATAGAGCGGAGATGAGCTTGTGCCATTGGCTAACGTAGGAGTGGTCGGAACATAATAGCGGTAGGTCTGTTCCAATGGGTCATGTGACTGACCATTCCATGTTTGAAACCCTGCGGTAGAGCTTGTCGTAGAACAGGTTGCAGTAGAGCTTGCTGCGTTTGCAGTGCAAGAACCGTAATAGGGTTTTCCATTGCTAGCTATAAGATATGTGGAAACTGTTGTTTTAGCTGTATTGTTCAACGTTTTTGACACCGCTGTTGCGGTGACTGTCGCTCCTGCGAAGGCTCCATGACTGAACACTGATCCAATCAAAGCGCCAAGCAGTGCTATATTAATTCCGTTACCTTTACTCATGACTTACTCTCCCTGTTGTTTAAAAAAACCTACCAACCACGAATGAATCATCACTCAACATCTGAGCAAATGCTAACAAACAAATATTTCATTTGATATGGTCCTGTAAGACCAATTGCAGCAAATCAAAGCGCTAGAAACTTAATCTTGATCTAAACGATCAACCAATCGACCAGCAGAGGCTCTCATGCGACGTGACAGGCTAATTGCAATTGAGCGCAGTATTTCTGCACCAAGCCGAGGTTTCTCTTTGAGAATGTCGTCCAATGAAGTTCTGGCTAACGTCAATAGCTCACAGTCGGTCTGTGCAACACAAGACGCAGAGCGCGGCTCTCCGTCTAGCAGTGCCATTTCACCAAAGGTTCCTCTTGTGCCTTCTGTTCCCATCACGACAGATTTGCCATCCTGATCTTTTTTAACGACTGAAACGCGACCTTTTTGCACAATACACATGAAGGTGCCTTTGTCACCTTCATTAAAAATCATGGCTCCCGCTTTGTAGTTGTTGATGCCGAAATACGGTGCAGCAGCGCGCAACTCGTCACCTTGCATGCGACTAAACATATTGCTATCCATCAGCATGTCGAAAATTTCTTCTATTGCGGCGGCTTTTTGTGTCATACGTAAACGTGCCTATAAAATGGTGATAAAAAGTTCGTGCTGATATTAACCAGCATCAAGCAATGTTGATATGGTTCATAAAGACCAGTTGCTCATCGCAAAAACAAGGGATTAATCACGCAACTTGCTAATTGCACGATCAGAGGTCCGCAGTCGTTGCAGCAGTGTGAGTGTTAAGCCGTGATAAAGTTTTCTCGCAATTTCTGGATGAGAGGCCAGAAGGCTGGAAATTTCTTCACGGGTAATTGAAAGGCAGATGAGTTCCCCTTGTGCCACGATACTGGCAGAGCGG
>JBAXEJ010000155.1:0-2952 GCA_037140475.1 Gallionellaceae bacterium | reverse complement strand
GAATTGGGCGGGGTAGGCAGTGCGGTGAGCAAGTTTAGGGTGTAGGGGCACGGCGCGCCGAATTGGGCGGGATAGGCAGTGCGGTGAGCAAGTTTAGGGTGTAGGGGCACGGCGCGCCGTGCCCGTACGAAAGGTGTGCCGGCCCGTACGAAAGGTGTGCCGGCCCCTACGAAAGGTGTGCGTTGCCCGTACTTAAGGCGCGCCGACCCGAACAAAGGATGAGAGATTTAAAGCGGTTATAAATTTAATAACTCAATAAAATCAAGTAGATAGAGGCTTTATTATGAGAAACAACCAGCCAATCAGTAACGTGGAATATGCCCTAAAAGACGGCGTATTTATCGTGTCGCGTACCGACAAGCTCGGCAATATTATCTATTGCAACAAAGATTTTGTTGATGCGAGTGGTTATACGCTAGGCGAGGTGATGGGCCAGCCGCACAATATTTTGCGTCACCCTGACATGCCGGTAGAGGCGTTCGCGGATTTTTGGGAAACCTTAAAAGGCGGCCATCCTTGGCATGGCTTGGTTAAAAATCGCCGTAAAGACGGTAGCTTTTATTGGGTGATGGCGGACGCCAGCCCCGTGCTAGAGAATGGTCAGTGTGTGGGTTACGTTTCGGTGCGCACAAAGCCAGCGCGTGAAGACGTGGTTGCTGCCGAGGCCTTGTACCGCCAGTTCCGTGAAGGTCGCCAAGGCAATTTAAAGATTGTGCATGGCACAGCGAAAAAACCAGACAGCTCATTCAGAAAGTATGTACCGGAGTCGATAGGCTCACGCTTATGGGTGGCCTTTGCTGTATTAATGGCCGCGATCATACTGAATAGCGCGATAGGTTATTTCGCCTTGAAAAATGTGAATGAAGAATTCGCAGATGTGGCGAATCGTCGCGTTCATTTAGCTGTAGACATCTTTACGATTCGCGGGTTTGTAAATGACTCTCAAATGCAAATTATGCTTGGCTTGCAACACGATCCGGCAGGCGTTGCCGCCAGTTTGCACGATCATCCGGCGAGCAAGCATTTAGATCAAATCGATAAAGATGTGGTTGATTATCAGCAAGCCATCGCAAAGTATGAGCAGAGTGTGCACTCGACAGCAGGCAAAGAGCTTCTAGCAGATTTAAAAGGCAAATTTGAAAAATATCGCACTGAGGGGTTAATGCCGGCGCGCACTGCTTTAGTCGCAGGAAGCTATGTTGAGGCACAACGTATTTTGCTCAAGCAAATATTGCCTTTGATGAAAGAAGTTAGGTTGGCGGCTGATGCTGTTGCTAATCACGAGATGGAAGGCGTTGAAAAAACAGCACAACGAATGGAAGCTGAAATGGCGCGCTCGAATATATTCATACTGGGTGCGATTTTCTTTTCCCTTATTGTTGTGTTGGGTTATGGCTACGGTTTGATTGGAAGTATTCAAAAAAACCTGCGTCGCTTGATCGTTACGATGCAGCATGTGGTGGAACATGGCGATCTAACGTTGCGCGTGCCGAAGATAAGCCGTAAAGATGAAATGGGCGAAATCAGCACGGCCTTTAATCAGATGATGATTAATGTTGGGGCCAGCATGTATGACGTGAAGCACAGCGCGCTGGAAATTCAAGAGACGGCAATGAAGTTGGCTGATTCGGCAGATGAAGTCACTCGTGGCTCGCGAGCACAAAGTGATTCGGCTTCCTCAACGGCTGCTGCGGTAGAAGAGGTGACCGTGAGTATCGGCATGGTGGCGGAAAATGCCACCGAGGTTGGCCGTAAGGCACAACAAAGTGCAGATCTGACGCGCGAAGGCAACCGTAACGCCGATGTAATGGTGAATGACATCACCAGCATTGAGCAAGTGATGGTAGCCGTAGAGCGTTCGGTGCAAGAATTTATCGAGCGTGCCCATAGCATCAGTGGCATGACACAACAGGTAAAAGATATTGCCGACCAAACTAACTTGCTTGCGTTGAACGCGGCGATTGAAGCAGCACGTGCCGGTGAGCAAGGGCGTGGCTTTGCGGTGGTGGCCGATGAGGTACGCAAGCTGGCAGAAAAATCCGCACACTCGGCGAATGAAATTGATCGCATCACCCGTGAGTTGGATAACCAGTCCAGCGAAGTGGAAAAATCCATTGAGCAGGGTGTGCAGTCGATTCAGGCAACACAAAGAAACGCGCAGCAGGTGTCTGGTTTAATGCTGCAAGCGGGTGAGGCAGTCGATCGTGCGACCATAGGTGTCAGCGATATTGTGAACGCGGTTCAAGAACAGAAGGTTGCGACCGATATGATCGCTAACCATGTGGAAGGCATCGCGCAGATGGCAGAGAAAAACCATGCCGCTGTGTCTGATACCCGCGATAGCATCACCACCTTGGAAATGTTAGCGAAACAGTTAAGGCAGTCGTCGGATCGGTTTAAAATCTGATGGAAGAGGGCACGGCGCGCCGTGCCCGTACGAAGGGCGAGGGATAGGTGGGGCACAGCGTGCTGTGCCCGTACGGAGAGTTGGGCGGGGGTGGTAGGGGCACGGCGTGCCGTGCCCGATGTTAAGGGTGTTCGTTTTTGGTTGTTTAGATAGGAGGGCATGATGTCCGAATTATTAAAAAATATTGATGCACGTACCAAACTGGCAGGTAACAACAAATTAGAAATCTTGATGTTTACCTTGGGTTTGGATAACCGTAGCAACCGTCGTGAAACCTACGGTATTAACGTGTTTAAGGTGCGCGAGGTGATGCGTGTGCCAGCGATTACGCAGTCACCTGATATGCCGAGTGCAGTTGAAGGCATGGTGAGTTTGCGGGGGGCATTGGTGCCGGTGATCGACTTGGCGAAATATGTTGGCGTCGAGTGTGATCACAAGCCCACCATCATGATCGTCACCGAATATAACGGACACACCCAAGGCTTTTTGGTTGAGGCTGTTGATACCATCTTACGTTTAGATTGGTCATCGATGCGCGTGCCTCC
>JBAXEJ010000154.1:0-2996 GCA_037140475.1 Gallionellaceae bacterium | reverse complement strand
CACCAGAGGCCTGCCGTGAACATGAAAAAATTGCGCGACAGCTACTCGCTATCCTTGGAGAAAAACCCCGCGCCATTGCGCATGACCTTCATCCTGACTTTCACTCCAGCCGTTTTGCCGCACAGCTCGCCGCCGAACTCGATGTGCCGCTCATTGCCGTGCAACACCATCACGCGCATATCGCCGCAGTGTGTGCTGAACACGCTATCGACCAGCCCGTTTTAGGTTTGGCACTGGATGGCGTGGGGCTAGGCACAGATGGCAGCGCATGGGGTGGTGAGCTTCTCAATGTACAGGGCGCTATTTGCAAGCGCATCGGTCACCTTCGCCCGCTTCCCTTGCCCGGCGCTGACCGTGCCGCCAACGAGCCATGGCGTATGGCCGCAGCCGTATTGCACGAGCTTGGACGCAACGCAGAAATTGCACCGCGCTTTGCAAATCAACCAGCGGCAAGCACTGTCGCCTCGATGTTACAACGAAATTTAAACTGCCCTCGCACTTCCAGCATGGGCCGCGTGTTTGATGCCGCTGCAGGTTTACTCGGGCTATGTGCGGTGATGGAATTTGACGCACAAGCCGCTATCGCTCTAGAACAAGCCGCCACACGCTACATCAATGCTCATGGCATGCCAGCGGCGCTTACAGCTGGATGGGAAATTACTGCCGAAGAACAACTCGATTTATGCCCTACCCTCGCCTACTTGGCTGATGAAAAAAATGCTGAACGTGGCGCTGCAATTTTTCATGCCACACTGACTGCTGCTTTAGCAGATTGGGTAATTAGAGCCTCACGGCAAACAGGCATCACCACTGTTGCCTGTAGTGGTGGATGTTTTTTTAACAAACTTCTTAGCGCGGGATTACCCTCGCAGTTAGTCGGCACTGGAATTACAATGCTTACCTCTAATGAGTTACAGCCAGGCGACACTTCCATTTCACTTGGGCAAGCATGGATTGCAGCTCAATCCATAAAAATTTAAGGAACACAAATATGTGTCTCGCCATTCCCGCACTCGTTGTTGAACTACTGCCTAATGATATGGCTCGTATTGAGCTAGATGGACTGCGCAAAGAAATCTCACTCTCATTGGTTGAAGACGTCGCAGTGGGTGACTATGTGATTATTCATGTGGGGTATGCCTTACAGCGACTTAACCCAGAAGAAGCGGCACAAACGCTCGCCTTGTTTGCTGAATTTCAGCAGTCCAACGCCTCATGAAATACGTAGATGAATATCGCGATGGTGATCTGGCGAAAAGCCTCGCCATAGCCATTGCACAAGAGTCTCACCCCGATAAAACTTATCGCCTGATGGAATTTTGCGGCGGGCATACTCATGCCCTTTCTCGCTATGGTTTGCTCGGCATGTTGCCAGCCAATGTGCAAATGATTCACGGCCCGGGCTGCCCAGTTTGTGTCTTGCCAATTGGCCGGGTTGATTTCGCCATCAAGCTCGCCTTAGAGCACGATGTCATTTTATGCAGCTATGGCGACTGTCTGCGCGTGCCCGCTTCCGAGCAGATGTCTCTGCTCAAAGCCAAAGCTCGTGGGGCCGATGTACGCATGATTTATTCCGCGCTGGATGCGATCAAAATCGCGACCGAAAATCCCGCACGGCAAATTGTCTTTTTTGCCATTGGCTTTGAAACCACCACCCCACCCACCGCGAGCGTCATCAAGCAAGCGCAGGCGCTTGGGCTAAATAATTTTTCAGTATTGTGCAACCATGTGCTGACCTTACCGGCGATGGAAGCTATTCTCACGCAACCCGGTGGCTTGCCATTGCAAGGACTCGTTGGTCCAGCCCATGTCTCCACCGTGATCGGTAGTGAACCTTATCAAGCGATTACCCAGCGTTTTCATATGCCCATCGTGATCTCCGGTTTTGAGCCGCTCGATTTACTGCAATCTATTTTGATGTTGCTCCGCCAAGCAAATGAAGCTCGCGCTGAAGTTGAAAATGAATTTACCCGTGCCGTCACACCGCAAGGCAATCGCAAAGCGCAAGCACTGGTCGATGAAGTATTTGAAATACGCGAATCATTTGAATGGCGCGGCTTAGGCACATTGCCGTTTTCTGGCTTAAAAATCCGCGATGCTTTCGCCCAGTTCGATGCCGAGAAATGCTTCCCTGATTTAATTTATCGAAGCGTACCTGATCACAAAGCCTGTGAATGTGGCGCTATTTTGCGTGGCGAAAAACGCCCGCAAGACTGCAAAATATTCGGCACGGTTTGCACGCCAGACAATCCCATCGGATCATGTATGGTGTCGTCTGAAGGAGCATGTGCAGCGCACTACACGTATGGACGAACATCCTAAAATAGCTATATCTAAATATAATCAAATACTTGTAAATATCTGAGCACACCATGATTGCCCTGCCAAAACTAAATCTATCTGAAAAATTTAAAGTCCCAGGTGATTTCTGGGGTGGCATGGCTTCGATGTTGGTGGCACTTCCTGCAGCAGTGGCCTTCGGTGTCACGATCTACTCCGCGATCAGCCCTCAATATGCGGTGTTCGGCGCACTGGCAGGTATCTTGGGCGCAACTGCGCTTGGCTTGATTGCCTCGATCTTTGGCGGTACAGACCGCCTCATCAGCGCACCCTGCGCACCTGCCGCTGCGGTGCTTTCAGCCTTTGCCATAGAGCTAGTCAGACAAGGCATCGCCCCAACCAGCATCGTATTGCTGCTCACCGTATTAGGAATTTTGACCGGCCTCATCCAAATTTTGATCGGCTTTCTCGGTATCGGCCGCATGATCCGCTACATCCCTTATACCGTTGTGAGCGGTTATTTAACTGGTGTGGGACTGATCATTATCGGTAGCCAAATTCCTAGGTTTGTCGGTGCCACCACTACCAATGCGTGGTGGAAAGCTCTTTTTGCACCAGAGCTATGGGATTTTCGTAGCCTAGTCATTGGGCTAGCGACCGTTGCGGTTGCTTTGCTTGCACCCAAAGTAACCAAAGCAATACCCAGTATCATTTTT
>JBAXEJ010000153.1:0-3006 GCA_037140475.1 Gallionellaceae bacterium | reverse complement strand
GTGTGGGTTCAAATTCGATGCAACTGCTGGGTCAGCAATACGCGCAATTCGACAATTATGGGTATGATTTAGCGATGAATAAGCCATCAGTGAAGCCTCTTGAGTGGATCGCCTCATCCAAGAAAGATTTGCTCGCAATGCTAGCAGAGGTGGTGGATGTTTTTGGATATGCCATGCACTTGGCCCAGCATGGCGGAAAACACTCCCAGTCTAAGCCGCTTAAAGGTTTTGGCTCGGCAGGTGTTTTAGAAGTCGTTGAAGATGATGATGGCAACACCTTCCGAGCGGTATATACCGTTAAATTTAGCAATGCGGTCTATGTGCTGCATTGCTTCCAGAAGAAATCTCATAAGTGTATCGAGACCCCCAAACAAGACATGGATCTGATTCGTAGCCGAATGTCTTTGGCGCAACAACATGCAGAAGGAGCAAAGTAATGAACAATATTGAACGCGGAAGCACAAACGTATATGCCGATCTTGGCTTGCCTGATGCAGAGGAGATGTTAGTCAAAGCCCAGCTAGCCACCAAGATTGGCGACATCATCAAGCGCCGCAAGCTCACGCAAGTGCAAGCTGCCGAGCTATTAGGAATAACGCAGCCAAAACTTTCTGGTTTGTTGCGCGGGCAGTTCAGGGGTATCTCTGAGTCAAAAATGCTGGAATGCCTAACTCGCCTCGGCCGTGATATTGAGATTGTTGTTAAATCTGCGCCTCGCTCCCGTTCGGAGGGGCATGTGTCTGTTGTGTTTGCTTAACGTATTTAGAGTTTTTTGATTCAGCTTTGGGTGGTGACTAGGAAGTTTGAGCCACCGAACCCCCCTTTGTAAAATCGTTTTAAATCGACTTTGTGATGCAATAGCTCCTTGGAAAAATAACAAGGGCCTTAAAACGAGTTTTACAGCAGGTATTTTTGAGAGAAATTCGATTTTCATATTAGAATCGTTTCACTCCAGTGCCCCGATACATCACTTCGGGCGCACCACATCCAAAAAAGGCTTATTTCTCAAGGGAAGTAAGCCTTTTTTCATTGCCATCCGAGGAGACAAATCTGGGCACTTTTATGCTGCCTCTGGCAATCAATGGCAAAAACTGCCATACTCCCTCTAGTCTTTAAATTAGGAGAGCGATCATGTCAATGAATGTTTCTTTACCACCTGAATTAGAAGCACGTGTACGCCAACGCGTTGAGTCCGGAATGTATGGCTCAGCAAGTGAGGTGATTCGTGAGGCGCTGAGATTATTTGAAGCGTATGAGCAGGTTAAAACTGCCAAACTGGATAGCCTGCGTCAGGACATTGCCAAGGGTTTGAATGACGCAAAAAATGGTCGAACAAAAGAAATTGATTTTGCAAGCCTGAAGCAACAAGGTCGTCAGACATTGCAATCTCGCAAGGTTGTTGCCTGATGCCTTTGATTCGCTTTACCTCTTCAGCCGAAACTGACCTACTGGAACTGTGGTTAACAATAGCGGAGGAAAATCTCGTCGCGGCAGATGAGTCGCTAGATTCGATTGATGCAACGGTTTCAGTGTTGGCTGGACAGCCAGAAATGGGTAGAGCGCGTCCAGAGTTGGCAGATGGGCTACGCAGTTTCCCTACGCGAACTCCATACATAATTTTCTATTTGCCTGATACAGATTGCTTACTTGTTGTTCGGGTGTTGCACCACGCAATAGATATTGATGCAGATTATTTTTCTTAAAGGATAGACAACTCCACTTTCCAGTGGCCGGATACAGCATTCTCGGCGCACCAATTTGAATAATGAGTTAGGCTAGTCTTCGGACTCCTTTTCGTTTTCTGGTGAGGCAAAAAATAGTCATGATTAACAAGTGCTCCTCCGTCCGTGATTTGATAATAGTGGCGCTGTTTTTATATTCAGTCACCGTTTCAGCTCTTGAGCACGTCAAGATCAATGATGTTTCTCCAAGTGTTGAAGTACCTACTATTGCCAACGACTCCATTCAACCAATTGAACCTATAGCAATAACGCCTTCAGAAGCAATACAAAATTTATTGCAATACGCAATGAGTCACGATGGCGCATCCTATCGTAGAGGTGGTTCTGAGCCTGACAAGGGCTTTGATTGCAGTGGTTTTGTTCGTCACGTTTTTGATCATGTGGGAAAGATAGCGTTACCACACAACGCCAACGCGATCAGTAAAATGGGAAGAGCAGTTAATACAACAGAGCTTGCTCCAGGGGATTTAGTTTTTTTTCGTCGCTCAGGAAAAAAAGTAAAGCACATTGGTATTTATTTAGGGGATAACCAATTTATTCACGCTGCTAGTCGTCGCACTGGCCGCGTGATGATTTCTAAGCTGGTTGATAGATATTGGTCTAAGCACATTATGTTCGGTCGTCGTTTTGATTTGTCAGCACAAGAGTCGCAGAAAACTGACCATGATCCGTTACTTTTACAACCTTCAAATGGTTTTGGTTTGTAGCTATTGAGATGGATATGGGTTCGATGATAGTAGTGTTGATTGTCGGTATTGCCATTCTGGTTCTGATGGCAGTTGTGTTCGCTCTTGTTGCGAGAAAAACAAAGCCTCAAGGTGAGGGGACTGCTGAATTGCGGCCTTTCAGCACGAAGAGGCCGTTGTCTCTGCCTCAGCAGATTCTCTACTTTAGACTTATAGAGGCGTTGCCAGAACATATTGTTTTGGCTCAAGTTCAGCTATCTAGATTGCTTGATGTGCAGAGCGGGCACAGTGTTCAAGCATGGGGCAATCGTATTAGTCGGATGGGGGTCGACTTTGTGGTGTGTAATAAGGATTCGAGTATTCTTGCTGTGATTGAACTTGATGAGGTCTCGCACCTAAATGAAGCGCAACAAGAGGCGGATGTTAAAAAGAACAAGGCGTTAGCATCAGCGGGCGTTAGAGTATTACGCTGGCAAGTAGAGTCACTTCCGGATGTTGCTGCGATTAAATCGGCATTAAATGAAGAAGTAGAGCAGTAAGGTCTTCGCTCCAAACAATAAAAAAGGCACTGAAATTCA
>JBAXEJ010000152.1:0-3050 GCA_037140475.1 Gallionellaceae bacterium | reverse complement strand
TTTGAAGTCTTCGCCCAGTTCTTGCATGATGTCGTCATCGGCTTCTGCCTTCCATATCACTTGCACTTCGTTCCCTGCTTGGCGGTAGGCGTCTATGCCTTCAAAAATACGGTACATCGCTTTGATGCTGGAACTGTTGATGTAAATCATGGCCATCTCAACTTCGAGCTTGCCCTTGGTCGTGGTGGCCAATTGGTTGATGGCGGATATAACCTCCCCATAAAAAGCCGATACATCTTCAGGGAAAGACTCGCCTAGGATACTCAGCTTCAACGGCTCATGCGTGAGTGAGATGGCGGGTGTGCGGTCTGTGGCTACGATATGCATGTCTTGTCCTTAAATGGTTGCTGATAATATGAAATCAACGCTGTGCTCGTCCACATCGACAAATGTGTAACTGATGGGTTGAGTGGATCTGCGGGCAATCTCCAGTAAACCCAGTCCGGAGCCTGGTCCCTCATGTTCGGTTGCCTGTGACATGCCGTCTCTGTAAAGCTGACGTATGGTGTCTTTGTCAGCCCCTTCAATTTGTGCGAGCCTGTCCTTCA
The DNA here is from genome assembly GCA_037140475.1 of Gallionellaceae bacterium. GTDB lineage: Bacteria > Pseudomonadota > Gammaproteobacteria > Burkholderiales > Gallionellaceae > PALSA-1006. The sequence goes on along the minus strand of JBAXEJ010000152.1, from coordinate 2,502 downwards.
AACCTTGGGTCTTGTCCTTTTCAATGCGGTTGCCGCACATGATGGTGATTTCTTTTTCATGCTCGGTGATCAAAATCATGCCCATGTTTTCCGCGTGTTCTTTGCCATGCCAAATCAGGTTTTGCACACCCTCCATGAAAACGGCGAAGATCAGCTTAGAGCGCTTGACATCATCGTTGGCAACAAGTCTCTCCTTGAGTAAATCTGCCAAAGTGATCATCAGGTCGTCTGAGACCGTACCGTTGTAGGCCATGATCACATGGTTCTGGCGCAAACTGTTGCGCAGCAATATGGCTTGTGATAAATCCATGAGTTATCTTTCTAAAGTTTGAAGAAAACCGCTGTCACATCGTCCCTGCGACTCTCTGTACCCTGCCAAGCCGCATAGTCAGCACGAACAGCATCGGCAATGGTTTGAGCATTTTGCGAACAGTTGGCTTTAAGAATGGTTTCAATGCGCTTGTAACCATAAGAGACTTTGACAGCACCTGTCCCACCAATCTGATCGGTCAAGCCATCTGTGACGATGGCGAAGATGTCACCTGCTTGGTAGCGAATGTTTTGCACCACGGGTTTGTCTTTAGCTTCAATCGCATCTTGGTAGCCCAAGCTGCACCTTGCAGCAAGGTGTCTGATGACCTCGCCTATTGCGCTGACTTGAAACAACCCCAGTTTGGCACCGGCAAACTCAATCGTTTGTTTATCGCGATTGATCCGCAAGACCGCTGCATCACAACCATCATCACTCTCGCTGTCTGCGCGGTCTTGGTTTAAGCCGGTTCGCACATAGTGGTCCAAGGACATCAACGCGGTAGCTGGGTCTTCAGCGGTGTCGTTGGCATAAATGCGCTCGAATGAATTACTAACTAACAAACTCAGCATGGCACCCGGCACTCCATGCCCAGTGCAATCAGCCACCGCCATAACAAATGGTCCTGATTGCTGCGAACTGGATAACCAATAAAGGTCGCCGCCAATGGTGTCGCGGGGTTCCCAAATAGAGGCAAAGGAAGCAAAACGATCTTTTATTCTTTCTTGTCTAGGCAACTGCCCACGCTGAAGTCGGCTTGCGTAGTTGACCGACCCTACAACCAGTTGATGGGCTTGATCAAGTTCTTGGTGTTGCTCAGCCAGTTCCTTAGTTCGTTCTGCAACTGTTTCTTCCAGTACCTTGTTTTGTCCCTCGACCAAAGTTTTTTGTGTTTCAACAGATTGGGTCAACTCTCTTTGAATCCATCGAGTGCGGCTGATAACAGCCAATGCCATGATCATGGCTTCACAGCACAATCCAAAGGCTTGGTTAGTGAAAGAATTTTGGAAAAACAAACCAAAACCAGACTTAGGCAAAAAACTGAAAGGGGATGGAACTCCTATAACGCCAAGGATAAAAACTGTCCTGAAGCAAAGATAGGGAATCATTGCGACCATGAAAAATTTGGCCACCATCAATCCCTGCCTTAATCGAATGAAGGCACAGTAATAAATAGATAGCAGTACAGCAACAATCAAGATGCCAAGAGATGCAAAAAACACAGTTGGAGTAAAACCGTGATCGACAAATGCCAAAAAGTAAAAGTGTATAAATTCCCAGACAATCCAAATATTGGTGAATGTATAAAAACGAGGAAAATATTTTTTTATTTCTAAAAAATTCCTAGCAAAAATCACGTACACGATAGTTTGACCATATGCGAAAAAGTTAGCTATAAAAATAGCAGCCGAATCAATACCCCATTTTTGGTCTTCAAGATTAATTACAAATTCAAAAAGTCTATGTCCATCGTGGACTGGTAGAGAAAAAACACTCATCAAACCGAAAACGAGCCAACAACCATAAGCAAAACTTGTCTTGTCTCTGTACTGATAAACAGAAAACCACCCGAAGATAAGCAAAGCAATCAAACTACCAAGCAACAAGCCTTCGATGTACAGACCGTATCGCCGGAGTTCAAGGTATTGACCGTTATCATAAATTCCAATAGAGAAAGATTTGGCTTGAAAAGAACTTGCAGATTCAAGCCTGGAAAGTATCAAAACCTCTTCATCTTTCGGAAGCGTAAAAATGGAATACTGACTGTTGGATAATTTGACAGATTCTGTGAACGGATTTAACTCAGCCAGCACACTAAAACTTGCCCTTCCTTGGGGTTTGAGTTTTTCAACACGTCCATCTTTAAACAAAACATAGTGCTGAGATTCCATCCAATATGCACTGCTATACCTTGCATCTAATCTCAATATACGGTCTTGCTTCAAGTGACTTACAAGTTTTTGTGCCAGCCAATAGGGCTTATAAGGTTTGATCGTAGAAATTTCTGAAGCAGCCTTGAAATCAGATGATTGAGTTTGAATGTCTTTCAATCCATCTTCGTGATTCGCCCCTTCAAGAACGAGCAAGTTGTTTTTTTCACTGAAAATGATCGGTGTCTTTTCATCAACCACAAATGCTTTGAGGTCTTCTAAAGCCGCGCCATGGGCCTGGCCGATAAAAACCAGTGCTGT
>JBAXEJ010000151.1:0-3192 GCA_037140475.1 Gallionellaceae bacterium | reverse complement strand
CATTTCACCAAACATCATGCCGGCGCAGAGAATGCTGATGGTGAAAGGAACGCTCGCGCCCGATGGCAAGAGTTCAACTTTGGCGCGCCCTTTTAAAATAAAGAAAAGACGATCTCCTGCGTCCCCTTGTTTATAGACAAGGCCGCCATCGTCATAACAGTTGCGTTTTAAGTAATGCGAAAAAACCTGCATTTCATCCGCAGTAAATACACTGAGTACGGTGAGTTCATTCGGCTGTTTTTCTATTTGATGCCGAATTAAACCAAAGCCGGTGTCCAGTAACTTGTCTTCTGCATAGCCCAGTGCTGAATCTACGCTGTCATGAAAATCAATGCCTTTGTGAATGTCGTGCAGGCCAAACGCTTTGAGGCGCTGTTCCATTTCAGGAAAGCCCGAAGAACATAGCAAAACTTGCACGCCTCTTTTTTGGCAGCGCTTGCGAATTTGTCCGAGGATGTTGCCGCCCGATCCATCGATTTCACTGACCTTGCGAAAATTCAAAATGATGTATTGAGAACGTCCACCATCTTTGCCTAGGATTTCATCTATATCACTGGCTAGTTTATCTGCGGTGCCAAAAAAGAGTGCGCCTTGCAAATCAAGCACACGAATTTGATCTCCTTCTTTTTCGAGAAATTCGACTTCCGTGTTTGGGCGAACAATATTCGAGCGAATTTTTGTGGCATCGTAATCTTTTGCAACGATGTCCTTGCCCATGCGGTAAATAAAGTTCACTACCGAAAGGAAAATGCCAATGGCTAGCGCTTCATTGGTTCCATAAAAGACAGAGATACTCGTTACCATCAGCACGACAAAAATATCGACGTACTCTTTGGCCCCCTCTTGTTTAGAGAAGAAGCTGCGCAAGAGTTTAAGGCTCCAACTATCAAGTGCTTCTACACCCATCATGATTAGGGATGCCGCTAAGACGAGTTTGGGTAAGAGCGAAATTACCGGCGTCAACATGAGTAGCACTAACAATACAAACAGGCCGCTATAAACTTTCGTGGCTGAGGTGCTTGCGCCGTTGCGATAACCTGCAATGGTGGTGGATTGACTGACCGCAGAGGAAATGCCGCCGAACGAGGCGGAGAGCATATTGCCAACACCTTGACCGATGAGTTCTTTGTTCGCGTCCGAGCGTTCGTAAGTAACGTTATCGATGGCCATTACTACGATCAGTGAGCGTAGCGAGTTTACGATGGCGATGCTAATCGCAATTGCCGTTAGCTCTAGCAACAGGCCAAATTGTTCACCGTGAAATATTATGCTAATAAAATCAAATAGATGCTCTGGTGACGGAATGCCGCCAGAGATTTCACCGATGGTTCCACCAATGCCTTGTTCGCCAGCCAATGCTTTATAAAGATAGTAAATGACACTGCCGCCAATTAATCCAAAGAAGGCGGGTGGAATGCGCGGCGCTTTTCTGCGATTAACTTCGGTTGACGGGGATGCACGCCCTAAAAGAGTGATGGGTAGTAATCGGGAGATTTTATCGCCATACCAAAACAGTAATAAGGTAAGGCCACCGACGAAAAGGCCAGGGAGAGAAAGGTCGTTAAGCAGAGCAGAAAAATCGCTGAGCGGTGTTTCTTTGTTTAGACCTGAAATCGGGCGTAGTTGCGAAAGAATGATGGCAATGCCAGCTCCATTCATTAAACCGGCAATTACAGGATAGGGGATGTATTTTGCTAATGAGCCAATCTTGGCGAAGCCAAACAGCACTTGAAACAGCCCGCTCATAAATACGGTAAAGAAAATAAGTTCGACTACTAAAGCCACCGTAGCAGGATCGTTAATGTCCGAATTTGTGTGGCTCAGAATCGCTGGCACAGCAGATGCCAACATGATGGTGGTAATAGAAAATGGGCCGCTGTTGAGAATCGGCGAGCCGCGAGATGCCGCAGAGCCGATGTTTGAAAAAACGAGGGCAACTAAACTGGCAAAAGTGCCAATCGCTAATCCGGCTGGACCCAAAGGTGCGAAAACTAGGACTCCCCAAGGAATGGCTTTAGGGAGCCCCATAATGGCAGAAATGATTCCGCCGGTTAGATCACCCTTCCAAGTATTTTCTTTCACAATCTTTCCTTGTGGTTAGCCTGCCTTGTGTTGAAAGGTAGATTTGCAGATTTGAGTAGCAAAGGCATTAGGGCCGGCGGTGAATTGCCGGCTATCTATTGGGTGGTAAGCTAATCAGAGGTGGCTACTTTCCAATTGCTGCGATAGCTGAAATTTTAGTCAGGGCTTCGTTCAGCTCTTTTACTTTCGCCTCTAGCGGTAGCAAGCTGTTCACTTTATTTTCAAGTGCGTTCAATTGATTGTTTTTGGCTTCAAGCTCAGCTAGGTTGCCTGCACTGGCTGCTGTTTTTGCTTGCTCTTGTTTGAGGGATTCCTGCAATTTCTCAATGGTGTTGAGCTGTTCTGAAGACTTTTTAACCTCTTGTTCTAATTGAGTATTCTTTAAATCGAGTTCATTGCTTTGCTTCAATTGCAATGCGTTTTGCTCAGCAGCATTTTTTTCTAACTCGGATGATCGAGCTTGTTCTTGCTTTAGGCTTTCCTTCAACTGGACTATCGTCTTCAGGTGTTCAAGTGAACGGCTCTTTTCATCCTCTAATTGAGCCTCTTTTACGGCGATTTCACTTGTTCCTTGTTCGGCAATTTTTTTGGTTATTTCGGCCACTTTTGTCTGCTCTTGCTTTAGGCTGGCGCGAAGTTGCTCGACCATGGCGAGAAGTTCTAGAGATTTCCTTTTCTCTTCCTCAATCTGAGCATTTTTCTTGGCGAGTTCAAGCGTTTTATTTTGTTCTTCAGAAAGGTTGTCACGCGTATTTTCATTGTTTTCTGCACCTGAAAACGCTCGCATTTTTACTGTTTTATCCATGCCAAATATTCCCAAAAAAATTAAACCCAAAAAGTAATGTTGCCGTGGTTGCGTGCGCATCTTATCAAATCAATCTGGGCAGTGAGGAATTTGCAGCCGTTGACTTCATCTTCGTTGACAGCGGTTGCCCCCTCAATTACATTACTGACTCGCCGGTCAGTAATTATTTCCCCATGCTTGAAACACAACACACAGAACCCCCACTTCGCCAACGGCGCAAACAGGCCCGCCCTTCCGAGCTGACGGCGGCTGCCTTGGATTTGTTTGTTGAACGCGGCTTTGCCGCGACCAAGCTTGATGACATT
>JBAXEJ010000150.1:0-3212 GCA_037140475.1 Gallionellaceae bacterium | reverse complement strand
CCATCGAGCCACCCATGAAAGTAAATTCAAAACACGCCACCACGACTGGTAAAGCATGGATGCTACCTTGCAATACGATCACCGAATCATCTTCACCTGTGTTGCGCTTAGCATCGACCAAACGGTCGCTATATTTTTTCTGGTCTTTAAATTTCAGCGTGTCGATTGGCAATACTTCTGCGCCGATTTCAAAACGGCCTTCGTGATCGAGCAGCCAATCTAAACGGGTACGCGCAAGCACACGATGGTGGTGATTACACTTGGGGCAAACGCTGTGATTTTTTTCAAGGTCGGCGTGATACAGCACCGCCTCGCAAGACGGGCATTTGTGCCACAAGCCATCTGGCACGCTTTTCTTAATATCTGCATCGTCGCGACGTTTGATCTTTGGCGGTAGTAGTTTTTGGAACCAGCTCATAGTGCTCTCCTCTTTTAAATTCCACTCCCCTCGCCCACTGGTGGGGGAGAGGATTTATTTGTTATTGATCTAGCGCAACGCGCAATTCTTTCACCAATTTTCCCACATTGGCGACTACATTTTGTTCATTTGAATTTTCAATTTCTTGCACGATGCGGCTACCCACCACCACACCGTCGCACAACTTAGACACAGCCTTGGCCGTTGCCGCGTCACGAATGCCAAAGCCCACACCAATCGGCAGCTTGATGTGTTGACGCAACTGCGGCATTTTTTGTTCGATTGCCGATAAATCCAGATTGCCCGCGCCAGTCACGCCCTTGAGCGAAACGTAATACACATAGCCTCGCGCCAACTTTGCGACCTGCTGAATGCGAGCATCATTGGTAGTGGGCGCCAACAAAAAAATCGGCGCGATGTTGTAACGTTGTAAATGCTCAAATGCTTGGTGACTTTCCTCTGGTGGAAAATCCACGGTCAACACGCCATCTACCCCCACCTCGGCACAGCGCTGCGCAAAAACACCCCAACCCATTGATTCTATTGGATTACCGTAACCCATCAAAACGACGGGCGTGGTTGTATCTTGCTTGCGAAACTCTGCCACCATGTCCAGCACACCACGTAGCGACATACCATTTTTCAACGCTCGCTCAGAAGCACGCTGAATAGTTGGGCCATCCGCCATCGGGTCAGAAAACGGCACGCCCAATTCGAGCACGTCTGCACCCGCTTCCACCAAACCATGCATCAAGGGCACGGTCATTTTCTGTGAGGGGTCGCCTGCGGTGATAAACGGAATGAGCGCTTTGCGCTGTTGTTGTTTTAGCTTCTCGAAGGTCGTATCAATGCGGCTCATAGCGTAATTCCTTTTAGCTTCGCCACCGTATTCATATCTTTATCGCCTCGACCAGATAGATTCACCAGCAACACTTTATCTTTACTCATGCTCGGTGCAATTTTCATCGCATGTGCCAAAGCATGGCTAGATTCGAGTGCGGGGATGATGCCTTCAAAACGGCACAACGCATCGAACGCATTAATCGCTTCGTCATCGTTGATCGCCACATATTGCGCACGACCGATATCTTTTAACAGGCAATGCTCCGGGCCTACACCGGGGTAATCCAAGCCTGCCGAAATCGAATGCGTCTCGATGATCTGACCATTTTCATCTTGAATCAAATACACCTTATTGCCGTGCAGTACGCCCACTTTGCTGTTGGCAGTGAGTGGCGCTGCGTGCTTACCACTGGCAATGCCGTGACCTCCGGCTTCCACGCCGATGATCTGCACCTCTGGCACTTCGATATAAGGATGGAATAACCCAATCGCGTTCGAGCCGCCGCCTACGCAAGCGATCACCGCATCCGGTTGGCGGCCAATCATCTCGGGCATTTGCACTTTAGCTTCGTCGCCGATCACGCACTGAAAATCACGCACCATCATTGGATAAGGGTGTGGGCCTGCCGCCGTGCCAAAAATATAAAACGTGCTCTCAACGTTGGTGACCCAATCACGGATCGCTTCGTTGCATGCATCTTTCAGCGTACGCGAGCCACTTTCTACCGGCACTACCGTGGCACCTAATAGCTTCATACGGAAGACATTTGGCGCTTGGCGCTGAATATCTTCTGCACCCATGTAAACAATACACTCCATGCCAAAGCGCGCCGCCACGGTTGCCGTTGCCACACCGTGCATACCCGCACCGGTCTCGGCAATCACGCGCTTTTTACCCATGCGCTTAGCCAGCAGAGCTTGGCCCATCGCGTTATTAATTTTGTGCGCGCCAGTGTGATTTAAGTCTTCGCGCTTCAAATAAATCTGCGCACCACCGAGGCTTTCAGACAAACGCTTAGCGTGATAAATGGGACTAGGGCGCCCAACGTAGTGCTTTAGCTCATACGCTAACTCAGCTTTAAATTCGGGATCTTCACGGAAGCGCAAATATTGCTGACTCAATTCCTCTACTGCCGGAATCAATGTCTCGGCCATGTAGATGCCGCCGAATTGACCGAAATGCCCTGTGCTGTCTGGATAGTTATAACTCAATCTTCTTAACCTCTTTGATGAATGCCGCGACCTTCGCCGCATCCTTAATTCCTTTAGTTGCCTCTACGCCACTGGAAACATCCACCGCGTAGGGCCGCACTTGTTTAATCGCTGCCGCCACATTACCGGGATGCAGTCCGCCAGAAAGAATCACGGGTAGAGGCAAATTCTTTGGAATCAGCGCCCAATCAAACGATTCGCCCGTGCCGCCTTGAGTGCCTTCCACAAACGCATCCAGCAACAAACCTTGCGCCCCTGAATACAGGGCCGCGCATTGTACCAAATCAACTCCAGGCTTCACCCTAATCGCCTTGAGATAAGGCTTGCCAAACTGCGCACAAAATTCGGGAGTCTCTTCACCATGAAACTGCAATACATCCAACGACACCTGCGCCAATACTTCGCGCACATATTCAACAGTTGGATTAACAAATAAGCCAACCACTGTTAAAAAAGGGGGCGCTGCACGTAACAAATCTACAGCTTGTTGCAAACTGACGTGGCGTGGGCTTTTTTCGTAGAATACCAAACCGATGGCATCTGCCCCGCTACTAGCCACAGCATGCAGATCTTGCTCACGGGTAATGCCACAAATTTTGATTCGGGTCATCGCAACTGAATAAGGCAAAAATGAGGCTGCATTGTAAGATCAATTGCATTCAGCACCAAATTGCTGCGCTTTCGCAGTAATATTATCGCCGCCATAAATGCACTCACCCCCATCAGGAGACCACACCAT
>JBAXEJ010000149.1:0-3241 GCA_037140475.1 Gallionellaceae bacterium | reverse complement strand
AGGGTAATGGGTGTGCAGCGTTAAACGACCGCTATCCAGCCAACCTCGATGTTTCGCTGGAATGGCAATTTGAATGGGGGTTGAACATTGTGCGGGCAAGTCAAAAATGGTGAGATGTGCAGCATCATCGTGCAATTGCAACTGATAACGAGTCAGTGTGCCGAGGTTGTTGAAGTGATAAACAAAATTCGCGTGTTCACCCACGAAAGCGGGTTCAACATATCCGGCATGTATTTCCAGTTGAGCCATATTACGAAAGGCGTGCAGCATGCTCATGCCGCCTGCGGTGGCAAGCAAAAAGGTGAGCGTGTAACCGAGGCTCAGGTTGTAGTTGATGTCGCCAAGCAGCATAAGAACTAAAACGATGGCAAAGCCTATGCCCTGCCGGGTCGGCAAAATATAGATGCGACGCTGATTGAGCACGACCGTGCCCGTTTCGACGGTACGTCGAAAAGCCCAGTTGCGGAATTTTTGTTTAAATTGTGTGAGCACCTTGTCACCGTACCTTGATGATTTATCAGCGTCAATTAATCTAAGGATTTGCTGATTTATTCTAACTGTTAGTCGACGCGCTGTTTTTCTCCTCCCCTGACAAGGGGAGGCTGGGATAACCAGCGACTTGGCAGCTTGCTGCCTTAGTCGAATGGCTAGTTGTTTCATCAGGGGTTAAGGTTTGAATGCGAAGCACAGCAAGGCTTACAGTCAAAACCGAAACCCCCTCTTACTCCCCCTTCTCAGGGGAAGTATCGCGCGCTGATTCCACAAACCGAATAAATCAGCATTTCCCTAAAACAAATTTCATGTGAATCGTACCTACACAGTCCAAATTTCGGGTGAAAGATTGCGCATCATTTAGTGAGCCGCTTGAATGGTCGGCATCGTCAATGCATTGAATATGGCAATTATCGGACTGATCGTAAACACACTCATCACAAAATAAATTTCTGTCGCCGAAAAACAAAAAGCCTCCTCGGAGGCTTTTTTATCGCCTATTTTAGAGGCCGACCTACTCTTCTTCCCCCTACCCACCGCCGCATGAGCCAGCGCATTTGTCACAATCACCACACGCAACACCTTTCGCTGCGATACGGGCAAATTAACGTCCGTCCCACATACTTGAAGATGTTCGTTACAATTGCGCATGAGTTTTAACGGAGATCGACCATGCCAACAATAAGCATGTTTTACGGAATTATCGTTTCGATGTTTTTTGAAATTAAAGAAAAGCATCACACCCCGCATATTCACGTTCGCTATCAAAATTTTAAAATCTCTATCGCGATTGAAGATGGCCTGCCACTTGCAGGAGACTTGCCTCCTCGCCAATTGCGCATGGTGCAAGTGTGGATTGATCTGCATCGTGAGGAATTGCTTGCAGATTGGGAGCTGGCAAAAGAGGGTTCCGAACCGTTTCGTATTGACCCATTAAAGTAAGGAGCCAATCATGTTGCTTGATGTAACCGCAGTTAAAGCACAACCCGATTTTATTTTGACACTTGAATTTGAAAACGGTGAGCATCGCCGTTTTGATATGCAAAACTATATCGACCAAAAACCTTGGGCTCGACTAAAAACCGGAAACATCTTTCAAGCGGCTTTCATTGAAAATGGCACGGTCGCGTGGCCAGGCAACATTGATATCGACCCTGAAACGCTTTATGAGTATTCCGTACCGTTAATTATGCAAACCGCTTAAAACAAAAAACCCTCGCCAACAATCTACCCCTTCTGCCCCTTACTCGCCGCCGCGTGAGCCTGTGCAAAAGTCACAATCACCTCACGCACCACTTTGCGCTGCGACACCGGCAAATTTAAATATGCTTCAAAAATCTCGCGGTCTTGGTAGCCGATGCCTTCATCCCAACGCGCGCGATGCTCTTTAACCTTATGCTCAATCTCCGCCCCAAAGTGCAATTCTTGCGGCGGCACTTTTAACCAATCGGCCAGCGTTAATAATTTATCGTGAGTAGGTAAAGATTCGCCAAGCAACCAACGGCGCACACCGTGCAAGGTGATTGTCTTACCCCAGTGGCGCAAATTAAATTCGCGCTCTAACACCGCAGGCTTTGCCTCATAGCCTGCCGCCTCCATCGCCTTACGCAAGCGAGTTGCAAATTCTGTTTTCGCATTTTTCATGCGGTTACGTTACGACGTTAACTATCCCTCATGCTAAGACGACTTCAACCGGCTTCAAAATAATTGACTTATGCACGCTCGATCGGTAGGGTGTAAAGCCAGAGTGAGTTGTATATTGCGCTTGTGTTAACGTTCAAGGGAATTAAAGTGTATGAGAAGAGCAATTTTGTTGTCTGGCTTCAATAACTGGGGCAAATCGACGCACATCCGGAATATTTTTCATCACAAAAGATTTCGTTTGGGAAATGAATACCAAATCCAAAATATCAACGCCTCTTTTATCGTAGAGTGCCGCTCAAATGATGACCTAAGTGAGAAGCCTTATATTGATGCAGTAAATAAAAGAATTAATAATGCATCGAATTCTAGTGCCGATGTTTTTTGTGCATTTTGCCCCACTAGTGTAGTGTTGCATTCTGTTTGGAACTTAAGTGCTCGTTAGCGCGAATGACCTTTTGCAATATATCTTTTGCCTTGGCAGTCCAAATAAAGGGCTTGGGTTCAATGTTGTGATGATCGACGTATTCATTGATAGCCGCAATGAGTTCTGGCACGCTGGTGAAGACCCCTCGACGTAGCCTTTCTGTGCTGATGTCTCTGAAGAAACGCTCAACCATGTTCAGCCAAGACGCGGATGTCGGCGTGAAGTGCATTACAAAGCGCGGATGCTTTTCCAGCCACGCCTTCACGACCGGATGTTTGTGTGTTGCGTAGTTATCCACGATCAGATGTAGCGTTTTTCCTTTGGGCGTTTCACGATTAATTTGCTTCAGAAACTTTAACCACTCGATATGCCGATGTTGCTGCTGACACTGGGCGATCACTTGACCATCGAGCACATTAAGCGCCGCAAATAATGTCGTTGTGCCGTGACGTTTGTAATCGTGCGTCATCGTGGATGCTCGCCCCTTCTTGAGCGCCAATCCGGGTTGTGTGCGATCCAGTGCTTGGATCTGACTTTTCTCATCGCAGCACAGTACGATGGCATGTTCTGGCGGAGTCAAATACAAGCCCACTATATCTTCAAGCTTCTCGACAAACTTCGGGTCGCGCGATATTTTGAACCCCTTCACGAGATGCGGCTTGAGACCATTGGCGCGCCAGT
>JBAXEJ010000148.1:0-3297 GCA_037140475.1 Gallionellaceae bacterium | reverse complement strand
CACCTGCATGGTGAGCGCGCTTTGAATCGCACCGACGGTTTCTTCCATCGCGGTTTTTTCGGCTAGCTCTTGGTAGTACCAAACACGATCTAAAAACACGCTCATCAATACGCTGACGATGGCGATGACGATAATGAGTTCGATGAGCGAGAAGCCGCTCTCTCGTTGCTCCTGAATTTTGAATCCTGAATCCTGAATCCTGATTTTATTTCTCATCGGTGCATTGCCGCCTTGCCCAAGTCCCACATCGGCAAGAAGATGCCCAAAGCAAGAATTAATACCAAGATGCCTAAAAACACGATCATGATCGGTTCAATCTGCGCGCTGAGTGTTTTAACTTCGTATTCCACTTCTTGTTCGTACAAGCCTGCCACTTCAAACATCAACCCATCGAGGTCGCCAGTTTCTTCACCCACGGCAATCATTTGCAATACCACAGGGTTAAATACGCCGGCAGCAATCGCAGTGCGTAAAACGCTCTCACCACGCTCCACGCCGTCGCGCATTTGCTCAACCTTAGAGCGCATAAAGTCGTTGTCCACCACCAGCGCCACTGAGTTCATGCCCTGAACAATCGGAATACCGCTTTTCATCGCCAAGGCAAAGCTACGCGCAAAGCGCGCAAGGGTAGATTTAAGAATAATTTTGCCGGCGATGGGGATCTGAAATTTATATTTGTCCCACTTAAATTTGCCGTGAACTGTATTAACGTATGAACGAAACATGACCACCGCACCCACCACCAGCGCAATCAGCAAGGGCCAAAAGTGCACAAAGAAATCGGAAGAGCCAATTAAAAACCGCGTCATTAGAGGCAGTTCAGTGTGAAAGCCTTCAAACACCTTCACAAAAGCCGGAATCACAAAAATATTTACCACGACAATGGCAAGTGTGATCGCGATGACCACAAAGGTAGGGTAACGCAACGCGCTCTTGATGTTGTCGCGCATGGTTTTTTCAAACTCAAGATGGTGATACAAACGCATGAAAGTTTCATCCAACATGCCGGTCATCTCACCGACCTGAATCATGCTGATGTAGAAGGGCGAGAAGATGGTGGGGTGACGACGCAACGCAGTGCTGAGCTCGCGGCCTTTATCTAGGCTTTCGCGTATATCTTGCAGCATGGCTGCCATGACTGGGCTTTGTGTCGATTCTTGCAAGCCCGCCAACGCCCGCATGATCGGCACACCCGCTTTCAACAAGGTGTACATCTGCCGACTGAACAGCATGAGTTCGAGTGGCGAGACTGGCTTTTCGTTGAGTTTTTTCCACCACGTCTTAGCGCCTCCAACTGATCTTTCTTCGGAGCGTAATTTCTGCGAGGGCTTTATGTCGGTAGGCGTAATGCCCGTTGCGAAAAGTTGATCCGCTACCGCTCCGCTATCAGCTCCCTCTAGCGTGCCACTCACCAAATCTCCATTACCACTGCGGCCTCTATATGCAAATACCGGCATTACTCTTCGACCTGATTCGTAATGCGCATCACTTCAGTCACCGTGGTCACTCCCGCTTTCATTTGCTTTAACGCCGCATCTAGCAAGGTTTTCCCTTTCAGATGTTCGCGCGTCACTTCCATAAAGTGGCTAGACTCTTTATGCGCAGCAGCATCCGCAATTGCCTGCGTCATCTCCAACATTTCATAAACCGCAAGGCGGCCAAAATAGCCACTGCCATTGCAATGAGAGCAACCTCGGCCGTGCATCAAGGTTCCCCAATTGCTGCTGTTCAACCCTTCGTTACCCAACCATTCAGTTTCTTGAACCGTAGGCGTATGCGCCTCAACACAACTTTCGCACACGCGGCGCACCAGACGTTGTGCCAACACAGCCTGCACAGAGGACGCCACCATAAATTTAGGTACGCCCATATCGACCAAGCGGAACAAAGTGCTGGCGGTATCGCGGGTGTGCAACGTGGACATTACTAAGTGGCCGGTCATCGCCGCACGCAAACCAATTTGCGCGGTTTCTGCATCGCGCATCTCACCCACCAGAATGACGTCAGGGTCTTGACGCATTGCGGCACGTAGCACGCGAGAAAAAGAAAAGTCAATCTTTTCATTGACTTGCACCTGAATAATGCCGGGCAAGCGATATTCGACAGGGTCTTCAACCGTGATGATTTTTTGGTCAATGGTATTAATCTCAGCTAAGCCCGCATACAGCGTCGTGGTTTTACCGCTACCAGTTGGGCCTGTCACCAACACCATGCCGCTACTGCGGCTGATTACTTCGCGGTATCGTTTCAACATTTCCGGCGGCATGCCCAATTTGTCCATCGTCAAAATGCCGGTGCTCTGATTCAGCAAACGCATGGCGATTGATTCACCATACTGCGACGGCAAGGTAGAGATACGCACATCCACCGCCTGACCCCGCACGCGCACACTAAAACGGCCGTCTTGTGGAATACGTTTTTCAGAAATGTCCAAGCCCGCCATCAGCTTCAACCGCAACGCAACCGCCGAGGCAATTTTGCTATCTGCTTCAGTTTGTAGATGGAGCGAACCGTCGATACGGAAACGAACCATCAAGCGCGTTTCTTGCGGCTCAATGTGAATGTCGGAGGCGCGCACTTGCGAAGCGTCGTCAAACATACTTTGCAGCAACTTCACCACGGGCGCTTCTTCTAGCCCCACGTTGTCGCTCATTGCGCCAAAGTCAACGTAGCTATCGCCCAAGTCTTCTGACAACTCACGCGCCAAGCCGCTAATTTCTTCGGTGCGGCGATAAACGCGATCGACAGTTTCTAGCAGCTGGCCTTCGGTCACGACTGCCAGATCAATATCACGTTTTAGCTGGCGCGCAATTTCGTCATAAGCAAATAAATCGGTTGGGTCGGTCATGCCAACCAAAAGCTCGCCGTTGCGATCTTCCAAGACGATTGCGCGGAAACGTCGCGCCTGATTTTCTGGTAGGCGGCGGACGATCTCTAGATTGACGTTATAATATTTAAGGTTAATAAAGGGAATGTTGAGCTGCTTGGCGAGCGCCTCAGAAATTTGATCTTCTGTAACGAAACCGTTATCGACCAATACCCTGCCCAGCTTACGTCCACTGGTTTTTTGCTGGTTAAGCGCAAAGAGAAGTTGTTCATTTGAGATGAGCTTTTGCTGCTCAAGCAAATCACCCAAGCGGATTTTTTCAGGACGTGCCATTGATGTATCACCCTTTATATAAGCGCTTGCCGCGCCAAATGAGGTTGCAAGTTAGCCTTTTTTCTTATTGCTGACAAGAGTTAGCCTCTTCCAATATGAAATGAGTCTAAAGGGATTGTGTATTTCCAACAAGAAAT
>JBAXEJ010000147.1:0-3309 GCA_037140475.1 Gallionellaceae bacterium | reverse complement strand
GGGGAGGGGAGCGTGTTGTTGAAGGGCTAGGCGGCGGCTTTCAGTTCTGCACACTTTCCAAGGAGCCGTTATTCACCGCGCAAGGCCAAATCCGCGCAGACGTGACATTCGGGCAACTGGCGGAATTTGTCTGGTTTGTGGAGACGGGAACGGGCTACCCTCACCCCAACCCTCTCCCGGGGGGAGAGGGAGTTAGGTTGTCGCCCTTGCTGGGCATACACGAAGGTCGCGCCATCTATCTGCTCTACAACGGCATTCTCAAAGATAAATCCGTCGGCGGTGGCAATGTATTGACCGCGCCGGTGTTGGATATTTTGCCGCCCTACAATGGGGTAAAAGTCATTTACGCCACAGCGTGCCGTTTGGGTGCGGCACGCTTGGCACGTGAGCAGATTGTGTTCAAACAAACGCCTTACGCACTGGGGGTTTAAGCATGGCGACCTTTATTCCTAAAACCTACCAGCAAAGCGTGCTGGATAGCGTTGCCGCTTACTTCGAGGCGATCCATTCTGAAAACCAAAATGCCAATACGGCGTTTTATAAAACCACGCAAGCCCTATGGAACAAGGGCGTGGCGTATTCGCCGATTGCGGGCTTTGCTGCTGAGATGCCGTATTTTTGTTTGCGCGTGCCGACGGGCGGCGGTAAAACTTGGCTGGCAGCGAAGAGCGTCGCGCTGGTAAATACTTTGCTGCTGCGCAGTGAGTACAGCGTGATTCTGTGGCTGGTACCTTCCAAAGCGATACGCGAACAAACTTTGCGTGCGCTGAAAAATCGCGAACACCCTTACTACTCGGCGTTGAAAGATGCGGGAGCAATGACGGTGCTGGATTTGAGCGAGGCAAAATCACTAGCGCGCGCCACGCTGGAAACTTCAACGGTGGTGATTGTTTCTACCGTGCAGGCGTTTAGGCGCGAGGATACCGAGGGCTTGAAAGTGTATGAATCGAACGGTGCGCTGATGCAGCATTTCGATAACCTCACCCTCGCGCAACGTGAAAATTTATTGCAAGACGAAGCAGGCACGACGCCGTATTCATTGGCGAATGTGCTGCGCTTGCGCCGCCCTTTTATCGTGGTGGATGAGGCTCATAACAACCGCACGCCGTTGTCGTTTGACACGCTGGCGAAGTTTAATCCGAGCGGCATCATGGAGCTGACCGCCACACCGGATACCACCGTGACGCCTAGCAATGTGCTGCACAGCGTTTCCGCCGCCGAGTTGAAAGGGGAGGAGATGATTAAGCTGCCCATCGTGCTGGAAACCGAGCCGAACTGGCAGCAGTGTTTAGCGGATGCGATTGCGCGCCGCGACGAATTGCAAGCGCTGGCGGATTTAGGCAGACGCAAGGGCGCGAGCTATTTGCGCCCAGTGATTTTGATTCAGGGTGAGCCGCGCAAGGCGGGGGTGGAAACGCGCGATGTGGACAAGGTGCGCGAGGAGCTCATCACCAATCACAATATCCCGCCCGAGGAAATTGTGGTGGCGACGGGCGAGGAAAAAGGCCTGGAAGAGATTGATGCCAAATATGCGAAAGGCATCGCCGATGAAGCCTGCCCGATCAAATATGTCATCACGCAAAAGGCTTTGGCTGAAGGTTGGGATTGCCCATCGGCTTACATTTTGGTGAGCATGGCGACACTGCATTCTTCAACCGCCGTTGAGCAATTGTTGGGGCGCATCTTGCGTCAGCCGGAAGCTAAGCATCGTGAACATCCCGCATTGAACCAGTCTTACGCATTCGTAGCTTCGCGTGATTTTGCCGATACGGCTGCGGCGTTGCGCGACAGTTTGGTCGCAGGTGCGGGCTTTGACCGCAAGGCGGCAGCGGAATTTGTGTCCGCAGCGAACCCAGAGCAAGGCAGGATGGATTACACCGCACATCCTGATCGCATCATTATCAAACCCGTGATGGTTGAGCTGACCGAAAAGCCCGATATGAAATCGTTGCCCAAGGCATTGAAGGACAAGGTTACGTGGAATGAACAAGACAAAAGCCTGACTATTGCCAAACCACTCAATGCAGATGAAGAGATAGCGGTAATCGAAGCCGTTAAATCGGATGCTGCGAAACAGGCGATTGCGCAAGCTGCTGAGGCAAGCCGCACGGTGGCCATTGAATTTTTCCAAACACCCGCAGAGTTAGGCGTGCGATTTTCCGTGCCGCAAATGGCGCTCAATATTCAAGGCGATTTGCAGTTATTCGATGACCCCGAGGTATTGAACTACCCTTGGGATTTGTCGGTTTACGATGCTGCGCCCACGCTGGATCATTTGAAACTATTAGATACCGCATTAAAAGTTTCGGAAGGCGGCGAGATCGACATCGATGACGCCACGGGCAAGGTGACCACGCGCTTTCTTGAAGACTTGCAGCGCGATCTGGGGCTGGCGTATGTGCCTGAGCATTGGGACGAGGTAAAACTTGCGGCATGGCTATGCAAAAACATACCGGAAACTTCCATTACTCATGCCAGCAAACAAGCATTTGTTGCGAAGTGGCTGCAAGCACTTTTTGCGGGTGGTCGTTATGATTTAGCCAAGGCGAATCGCCAGAAGTTTTTGATCCGCAATATTTTAGGGCAACGTATTAAAGAATTGCGCTCGAACGCAGTGAAACAATCTTATCAAGAAACGTTGTTTGGCGAGGGTTATGCGGCTCGTGTTCAAGTGAACGACAGCTACCAATTTGTATTCCACCCACAGGCTTATGCGCCTAGCAGCGATTACGACAAGCGCACTTCAACGTATGGTGTTTTTGATTTCAAGAAACATTATTACGGACGCATCGGCGATTTCGATAGCAAAGAGGAATTTGAGTGCGCGGTGCATCTGGATATTCTTGCGCAAAAGGGCGAGATCGAATTCTGGGTGCGCAATCTGGTACGCAAAGAATCTAGCTCTTTCTTCCTGCAAAAAGCGGATGGGCGTTTTTACCCCGACTTTCTTTGTCAATTAAAAAACGGCAAGGTACTGGTAGTCGAATATAAAGGTGGCAATGCTTGGAACGATGCAGCGGACGACCCGATGATCGGCGGGTTGTGGGCAGAGCTCTCCTGCGGAAAATGCAATTTCGTAATGGTGAAAAACAAGGAATGGGAAATTCTGGATGCTGAAATCAAGAAGGCTGCGGCATGACTTCCAGCTTCCGCGTATATATTGACGAATCGGGCGATGAAGGTTTTACCTTTCTGCCTAACGAACAAGGCAGTTCACGCTGGTTGGTTTTGTCAGCACTGGTGCTTCGTAAGGAAAATGATTCAATAACCATCGCACTTGCCAAACAGGCGCGTGAGTTACTTAAAGAG
>JBAXEJ010000146.1:0-3377 GCA_037140475.1 Gallionellaceae bacterium | reverse complement strand
AATACAGCGTCCAGATCATTGAGTTTTAGCGACGCTTGCCAGCATTAGCAAAAATTCCTAGCTACGCTTGTAAAGCGATAACGCCTTATTGAGGTATACCCCAGTGAAGCATTGATTTGAGACAGTTTTATTGTCTCAATAGGGTTGTTTTGCTATTTTTGGCATGATATTGTTTGACCATCTAAAGGCTAACGAGACACTTCTTTATGACCCTCTACGGATATGCTCGCGTTTCCACTCATGAACAAGACTTTACGCTTCAAGAACAGGCGTTGCGTGCGGCTGGCTGTGAAGTGATTCGTGCAGAGAAAGTAACGGGTACTAGCAGAACGGATCGTCCTGAATTACAGGTGTTACTGGATTTTCTGCGGCGTGGCGATACGCTGGTTGTCACCCGAATTGATCGACTTGCGCGTAGTATTAAAGACCTTCAAGACATTGTGTACCTTTTGAAAGAACAAGGTGTGACGCTGAAAGCGACCGAACAACCGATTGATACTCGAAGTGCGGCGGGCAAAGCTTTTTTGGATATGTTGGGCGTATTCGCTGAATTTGAAACCAACCTAAGGCGTGAGCGGCAGCTTGAAGGGATTGCGGCGGCAAAAGTGCGCGGTGTCTATCGCGGTCGCAAACCATCAATCGATGCAGTCGAAATTCAGCGTCTTAAACAGGAAGAGAAATTAGGCGCGACTGAGATAGCCCGCCGACTAGGCGTTGGTCGAGCGTCAGTTTATCGTGCATTAGCCAACAATGGACGGCAAGCGTAGGATTATCCCTATTGATTCACTGCTGCAACTACGGCAGCGGCTTGACCGTTTGCCGTGTAAAAGCCCTGAACGGATTACTCAAGTTTCCGCCGTTGCGACGTTGTATGGTATCTCGACCAGTACAGTCTATCGAGCATTGCAAGAGTTACGAAAACCACACGCTGCCCATCGCGCTGATTATGGTAAGCCGCGCTTATTGCCGAAAAATGAATTAGAGCGTTATTGTGAATTGATTGCCGCTTTGAAACTACGCACCACCAATAAGCAAGGGCGACATCTTTCTACGGGTCGAGCCATTGAACTTATGGAAAATTATGGCGTAGAGACCGCACAAGGGTTGGTTAAAGCACCGAAAGGTTTACTGCATCGCCCGACGGTCAATCGCTATTTGTCCTTCTTGCGATTGGATCAGCCGCATTTGTTACGCGAACCCCCTGCCGTGCGTTTTCAGGCGGAGTACAGTAATGATTGTTGGCAGTTCGATATGTCACCGTCCGATTTGAAACACATTGATCAACCCAGCTGGATTGATCCCGCCAAGGGACAACCGACCTTGATGTTGTTCAGTGTGGTAGATGATCGCAGTGGCGTATGTTATCAAGAATATCGTTGTGTCTATGGCGAAGATGCTGAATCGGCACTGCGTTTTCTCTACAACGCAATGGCTTCTAAAGCTGATACAAACTTCCCTTTTCAGGGACGACCTAAAATGATTTATCTGGATAACGGTCCTGTTGCAAAAAGCCGTGTATTTCAGAATGTGATGCACGCACTTGATATAGAATGGCTAACTCACCTACCTGCTGGCAAGGACGGTAGACGTACCACCGCGCGTTCAAAAGGTAAAGTTGAGCGTCCCTTCAGGACAGTAAAAGAAGCGCACGAAACGCTGTATCATTTTCACAAGCCCGAAACAGAAAAACAGGCAAATGAATGGTTAATGCGTTACCTGCTACGCTACAACGATCAACAGCACCGTACCGAGAAACACACTCGTCTGGATGATTGGCTGAGCAACCTGCCAGTAGACGGATTGCGTGAGATGTGCCTTTGGGAGCAATTCTGCCGCTTTGCGCGTGAACCTGAACGTCGTAAAGTGGGCATCGATGCTCGCATTCATGTGGGTGGTACCGCTTACGAAGTAGAACCTGATATGGCGGGTGAAACAGTCATCTTGTTATGGGGACTATTCGACGACGAAATGTTTGTTGAATTCAACGGTAATAAGTACGGTCCCTACTTCCCTGTTTCAGGTCCTATTCCGTTACATCGTTACCGTGCGTTTAAACGTGGCAAAGTCGAAGAACGCGCTGACCACATTCGATTACTTGCCGACCAGCTTGGCTTACCCATCAGCGCATTGAGTGGAAATGATCTCCAACTCACCACACCATCAAACGTTGCTATGCCGTTACCTCGCCAAGCATTTGATACTGAAGCCCACGAATATCGCTTTACCAATATCATTGCGGCGAAACTCGCTATTGCCGATGAACTGGCAACACCGTTAGCAAAGCTAGCCGCTGAAGATCGGGCATTCATTGATCAGCTACTGACTGAAACCTTAAGCCGCCGTATCGTTCTCACCCAGATACGCGACTATTTTCGACATCACAACCATAAGGGGGTGGACTATGCGGGTTGAAGTCATGGAACATTTTGAACTCACCGTCCCCTTGAATCAAGCGGGTTACTATGAAACCGAACGCCACAAAGCCTTGCTTAAAGATATTCGCGGAGCTATCAACGAAGGCAAGTTAATCGCCGTTTGCGGCTTGATTGGTAGCGGTAAGACCGTGACACTAAGGCGGCTACAGCAAATGCTGGAAGAAGAGAAGAAAGTCACCGTATCTCGTTCGCTTGCCATCGACAAACAGAACGTGAAATTAGCCACGTTACTCGCCGCGCTATTTTATGATCTTTCCACCGAAAAAAATGTACGGATTCCAACGGGGGTTGAGCGGCGCGAACGCGAATTTCTCGATCTACTGAAGAAAAACAAACGTCCCGTAGCCCTATTTGTAGATGAGGCACATGACTTGAATGGGCATACGCTAATCGGTCTAAAACGTTTGATGGAATTGGTTGAACAAGGTGATGGCAAACTTTCCATCATTCTTGCGGGACACCCAAAACTTAAAAATGATTTACAACGTCCAACAATGGAAGAGGTCGGCTTCAGGACGGAAGTATTTTCATTGGATCGTATCACAGGCAGCCAACGAGAATACATCCACTGGTTACTGACCTGTTGCTCTCAAGGAAAAACCACATCAGAATTCATTTTGACTGACGATGCCATCGATTTACTCGCCACCAAACTACGAACTCCGTTACAAGTTCAACGGTATCTGACATTAGCACTGGAAGCCGCTTACCAGATTGGCGAAAAACCTGTGTCTTACGAGATAGTCGAGTCAATCTTATCGCGACAAATTGACGACCTAGAACCAACCCTGACGCGCAATGGCTATCGACTTAAAGATTTGATAGAACAATTTGATGCCAAACCCGCCGAAATTAAGGCACTTTTTAGCAACACATTAGAACCTACACGCACCGCTGAATTGCGTGACAAGATGCTACGCGCAGGTTTGCCGATATAAGCCC
>JBAXEJ010000145.1:0-3384 GCA_037140475.1 Gallionellaceae bacterium | reverse complement strand
TCATCAACCTTTCCAATTCCTGCACTGCGTTCCAAAAAACAACTGCAAGTATGGTTAGGTGAGCGCCAAGAGATTAACCCGCTATTTTCTTTGGGAATGTTCGTACTTGATCCAACGGGAATTGCCTTGGCTGATTACCCTTCTTTAACTAAGCGTGCAGGACAATCATACAAGGATCGAGATTATTTCCAACAAGCCATGAAAGGCAATTTCGCAATTGGACTCCCTGTTATTGGGCGAGCTTCCAAAGTACCTATTTTGCCGATGGCCATACCCTTGCGAGACAAAGCAGGAAAAGTGAAAGCAGTATTGGTGGGAATATCCGCACTCCAATCCCCCAACTTTCTGGAGTCCCTATACTCTACCCACATTGGCTCCACCGGCGGTTTATTGCTCATTTCACCACGAGATAAATTATTTATCGGCTCATCTGATGCCAGCATGATTCTTAAGCCGACTCCAAATCTAGGCGTAAATAAATTGCATGATCAAGCGATGAATGGTTTTCGCGGCGCAGGAATCACAATTAATGCGCGAAATATTGAAGAGTTTGCCGCCTTCTCTTCTGTACCTAGTAGCGATTGGTTTGTCGTGGCACGCCTACCCACAAGTGAAGCATTGGCCCCCGTTAATCGACTGCAGCATTTTGTGATTAACAACACAATAATCATGATGTGCATTTTCTTTGTCCTCATAGTGATCGCCATGCGCTATTTATTGGCTCCTCTCATGAATGCAGCTAAGCATGCTGATCGAATGACGCTAGGCGAAATTCCCTTTGAGCCACTACCTGTAATTCGTAACGACGAGGTCGGGCATTTAACTACCGCCTATAACCGAGTCCTATCAAAGTTGCTGGCTAGTCGTACGGAGCTTGAACATATCGCTCATCACGATACGCTTACTGGCTTACCCAATCGTCAGTTACTCGCTGATCGTATGAAACAAGCTTTGGCACGCGCTCAACGAAATAAAGAGCGGGTCGTTTTACTGTACCTAGACTTGGATGGCTTTAAAGCAATTAATGATGGACTAGGGCATGAAGCAGGAGATAGCACTTTACGCGATGTAGCCAAACGCTTAAGTGAAGTAATGCGGAGAGAAGACACTTTGGCACGAGTTGGAGGGGATGAATTTGTCATCCTTCTCGCCGACCTGAATGACGATGCAAAGCAAACTGCGGAGTTGGTGGCAAAAAAATGCCTCTCTGTTTTTCAAGAACCCTTTTGCGTTAATGACTTGGCATATAGATTGGGCGTATCAATTGGTATCGCCATGACGAATGGTGAACATACGCCGAACCAACTATTGATCGATTCTGATCAAGCGATGTATATGGCAAAAGAAAATGGGCGCGGTCAATTTAGGTGGGCAAACGAATGAAGCGCCTGAAGGAGTAGTGATGAAAAGGTTAGCCTTACTCATGCTGTTTTTTCTCTCTTACGATACGTTCTCACAGGTTATTGCGGCCCCAATCTTGGTCCTCAACCATTTACACGGGTTGCGTAGCGATGAAATCTCCCCTGATACACTGCCCTTTTTCCAGTAAAGTATTCCGATTGGCTAACACTTTCAACTGAGGCTGGTTTTCATTTACGCACATGACATTAATGCTACGCCAACATTTTTTTAAACTGCTTGAAGAAATCATGCGTGGCTATGCATGGGTTTCTTTACTGCCCTCATGGAAAGCCGGCGTACCGTTACTGCTACTCACTTTTATAATCCCCTATGTCGGCTTGATTGGTTTAATTGCTGCGGTCTGCGCTTGGTATGCCGGAGAGATCGCCGGTGCAGATGAAGGCGAACGTCCCGTTTGTGTATTCAATGGATTATTGATTGGCCTGTTCGTTGCACATGTCTGGACAGCAGGTGTCAATGTGTTGGTATTAGCGATGCTGTGCGGCGTGTTCGCCGGTTGGCTCACCGTCGTCTTAGGCAGATTGGCTTGGTCACTGGTCAGATTGCCGATTTTGAGTATGCCGTTTGCTTTGGTGGCGATGCTCACCGCCGCCGCAGGCTCCAGTCTTTCTGCGCTCACGTTTAATCCCTATGTTGCACCACCAGATTTATTCGGCACGCAAGTTGATCAATTTTTTAGCGCGTTCGGTAATTTTTATTTCATGCCGAACCCTTATGTGGGCTTGGTTATCGTTGCGGTGATGCTGGTTTTTTCCCGCTATTACTTATTCGTGGCACTGTTGGGATATTTAACCGCGATGTATTGGCTCTCACTGATGGGCGCGGCCCCCGAACATCTCGCCACCTCGGCATGGGATAGCAATGCGATTCTCGCGGCATTGCTAGTAGGCGGTTTATTCGCTACGCCTACCTGGAAAACGGCGGCACTGGCGGCACTGGCAGCGGTAATCGCCAGTTGGTTATCGTTGGCGCTGGCGCGGATTTTGGACGTTGCTCATCTCGTCGCGTTCTCAACTCCTTTTGTATTAGCCGCGTGGATTGTGCTGTATGCCGCCGTGCGCAACACCAAAATGGTGAGCAGTTTCAACCTCGCCTTACCTGATTTTTCTGAGCGCTCTTATGAACGTATGCAGATCAGTATTGCGCGCACCGGCAATCCCGGTAGCGTCCCGCTAGCGTTGCCTTTTGTTGGCGCATGGACCGTTTCACAGGGCTTTTCTGGACAATATACGCATCGCGGTCAATGGCGCTATGCCATTGATTTTATTGAGTTATATGAAAACAAAAGTTTCGCCAACAAAGGCAATCAGCTCACCGACTTCTACTGCTACAACCAACCGGTGCTGGCCCCTGCGTATGGTCAGGTTTGGATGGTGGTAAACGATGTGCCGGACAACGCACCCGGCACGATCAACGTTGCCGCGAACTGGGGTAACTATGTATTGATCCGTTTATACGATGGCAAATTCGCCATGATTGCGCACCTCAAACCCGGCACGGTAGCGGTATATCCGGGTGCGTGGATTAAGGCGGGAGACTTCATCGGCTACTGCGGCAACTCAGGGCGCTCACCGCAGCCACACATTCACTTGCATTTACAAACCAGCGACGAAATCGCGGCCGCCACGATTCCCTTTCATCTGGCGAGCGTGTTGGTATCTGAACGCAATGAAGCGCCACGCTACGAATTAGCCCATGTGCCGCAAGAATCTGCCACGCTTTCTAGTGCAGTCGTCGGTGAAGTTCGTCCGCTCTATTTACTGGCAGGGCGAGGGCTGCGCTACACCGTGGCGCATAACGAAAACATCCAAGCAGATTGGTCGCTACGTTGCGAAGTGGATGATCTGGGTCGGTTCACTTTGGTTTCCAGTGCGGGGGGGCGTTGTTTAGCGGAGTCCACTTGGTCGGTATTTTCTTGCTACGAGCGCACGGGCAATGCTGACCCTTATCTGGATTTGTGGT
>JBAXEJ010000144.1:0-3400 GCA_037140475.1 Gallionellaceae bacterium | reverse complement strand
CTTGGGAGCATCCATCTCGATTAACCTATCTCAAAAGGGGATGTCGTCGTCGAAGTTATCAAAATTGCCTTTGCTTGCCGGCGCAGCCGCTGACTTAGCTGCTGGTGCGCTACGTGCTGGTGCAGCGGATTGATTTTCAACTACTTCAAAGCTACCTGAACCTGACTTTCCGCCCAACATGGTCATCTCATTAACGATGATCTCAGTGGTGTAACGATCCTTGCCTTCTTTGTCTTGCCACTTACGTGTTTGGATGCGCCCCTCGGCATAAATCATCGAGCCTTTTTTCAAATACTCGCCCGCAATTTCAGCCAAGCGACGGTAGAAAACGAGGTTATGCCACTCGGTGCGTTCTTGTTTTTCACCACTTTTATCTTTGTAATTCTCAGAGGTGGCTAGCGAAACGTTGGTTACTGCTTCACCGTTCGTCATGTAACGAGTCTCTGGGTCTTTGCCCAAACGCCCCACCAAGATCACTTTATTTACCGACATGTCATATCCCTTTCACTAAATTCTCAACTGCGGCTTCGTCGAAGCCGCTTATCTCTACTTTGATACAGGCGATTTGTTCTTTTGCTACCACCATCACCTCGTTCACGCCTTGCAATTGTGCCAGAGACTGGCGCAACTTGCCTGCGGCATCTTCACTCAAATCTGGCAGGTGATACATCTTAGTCATCAACGCTTGAGGTGCGCGCATGGAGCTAGCAACTACCAACCACAGCAACAGCATCACGATAGCGAACACTAACACTGCGTTACCGCCATATAGCTGCATGAGCAGCCCACCCATTGCTGAGCCGAAGAACGCACCAAAAAATTGCACGCTACTAAATACGCCCATCGCTGTACCCTTTGCCGCAAGGGGGGCGATTTTACTCACGATAGAAGGTTGCGTTGCTTCCAATACATTAAATGCCGTGAAGAAAAGCAACAATGAAAATGCCACTCCCCACACGCTACTTTGTAAAAACAATATTGCCAATTGCGCAATAGCTGCGAGTGAGATAGCAAACATGAACACTTGTTTTAATTTAGCCTTTTTCTCGGCGATAATAATCGGCGGAACCATCAGTACGAAAGCGATCAACATCACAGGTAAATACACTTGCCATTGGTGCTGCGCATCTAAACCATCCGCGCGCAAGATAAATGGCACCTGCATGAACACCGACATCAAAATGGCATGCAAAGTGAATACTCCGAAGTCCATACGCAATAAATCCTTGTTACGTAGCACCTCTGACAGCTTGCTAGTGCTCGCTTCAGTATCCGAATGAAAGCGCGTAATGACTGGATTGGGAATAAACCACAACACCACTGCGATAGAAACAAACGCCAGCACACCAATCAACTCAAACATACCGGACATGCCGATGTGTTTATAAAGTAGCGGCGATAAAACCATCGACACTGAGAAGGTCACGCCGATAGTCATGCCGATCATCGCCATCGCTTTAGTACGATGCTCTTCGCGCGTAAGGTCTGCCGTCAGCGCCATCACTGCCGCGTTAATTGCACCTGCGCCTTGAATCACTCGCCCCGCAATAATCCAATAAATATCATCTGCGGATGCTGCAATAAAGCTACCCGCCGCGAACAACAGCAGGCCAACAACAATGACTGGTTTGCGCCCGTAACGGTCAGACAACCAGCCCGCCGGGATTTGTAAAATCGCCTGTGTGAGGCCATACGCACCGAGCGCTACACCAATTAAAAAATGGCTGTGCCCGCCGGGCAGTGTTTCGGCATACAAAGCAAAGATCGGCAGAATGATGAACAACCCCAACATGCGCAGGCCGTAAATGCTGGCCAAGCCAATGCTGGCGCGGCGCTCAAGGGGGGTCATTGCAGAATCTGATACGGACATGAATGCGTTAACTTGCTTTAAAGAGCGCGCATTTTATCAGGTTGGTTACATCCTCGGCGGCTGTCTCACCCTACAAATAAAACGGGCAACTCGAAGTCGCCCGTTTTAACTTGCTACGTCCAACAGCTCTATTTACTTAGTGGGCTGCAAAACAATCGCCGATGCAACCCACGCGCTGTCGCCGTCGGTATAAATTTTTGAACTACTCATTTTTACGGTGCAGCGTGGTAGCAACTCTTTGCACCCCGTGTTGATATTTAACAATTGGCTGGTCAACCTTTCTTTTGCTGTTAGCACTTTTCCATCTTTACAGGACGAGTAAAAAACCACTACGCCAAATTGAAAACTGGAATCCTCCTTGCGTTGGTTAATCACCCTGCCAATACGTTGTAAATCAGCTTTAATTTTGTCTATTTTGGTAACTTGGCATTTCACTTCGATTGGCGCTCTAGGCGTTTCATCCGCCCACCACAGCAGAATATCAAAACGACCATTTGCCCTAATTTTGTGATGCAGTTTGCCACGGCCTCTTGCGCCAGCATCGGCTATAGCGGCATTAGCACCATGCTCGACGGTTACATACTTAGAGCCATCCAGCTTGGAAATTTCCTGCGCCACAAAGACCGTTGCAATGTATTCCGGCGCACACCACAGCCACTCGCCGCCGCTCCATTTTTCACACGCGCGTTGCGCTTTTACAATTCCGTTGACTGCGCCGCGTGCAATGGTTGCTATCGAAACTTGAGCTGGCATTTACGCCTCCGTTCTTCTGAAATGACAAATGGCAATTCATTACTTGAAAAACGTAAGAAGGAAATAGAAAGACACCGTCCAAACAAGTGAGATGACTGTCCATTTTAGTGCAGAAAAAAACCAAGCCCCGCTAGCTGAACCAATGTCGAAAGAAAGTTTCCAAAGACGCCACTTGTTTGCTGTATAGAACCATGGCGCAAATGCCACGAGAAGAAGAATTAAAAAAGCGCCACTACCACTTTCTTTTGAAGCCGCCTGCACTCCAAATGCTGGATATATCCAAAGAGTTAGGAATACACCAAGCCAAGCGAGAAGCTTACGCAGTTGTATGCTGAAAAAATCTGAAAGCCGCAATAACTTCCGGCTCCATTCTATTTTTACCGTGTTTAGATTCTTACTGGCTAATTTCATTGCTTTTCCCCTTATGATTTATTTCACACTAATAAACACGCTTTGACGCTTCCGTTAATAGCGCCACACGCTATAGCTGGCATTGAAATTTGAGCTGGCACTTTTACATTCCTTTTTGAATCAACTTCATTAATCGATCTGTGTTGTTTTCAGCTACGGCATAGTAATAACACTCAATAACAGGTGCGGTTTTAATTGAACCTCCCGCCGTGCGGTAATTTATATTGCCAGAATACTTACCAACGATAGAGGTGGTGCCATTTATGCGCATACCGTCTTCTGAAAAATTTATCGCATTTTTCGGCATTTTTAGATATGCGTAAGTCCCTGTTACATGGTCGCCTAGCTGTCCCATCAACATCACTC
>JBAXEJ010000143.1:0-3481 GCA_037140475.1 Gallionellaceae bacterium | reverse complement strand
GAACCTGCATAGTTGAAGCCTTGTATGCGCAAATAGGTCGGCACGTCCAATTCGTTCCCCATCGTGATAGCCGGTTCCACCTTACCTTGCGCATCGGGCAATATTTCAATGCACCTATGTTTGGTATCCACATAGATAATTCGATTTGCTTCTCCTCTCCATACATCCACCAATCCCATAGCCATGAGTTTGTTGCCGCCGGTGGAGTTGACCGTGATTTCAGCATTGGGATGTGCCGTCCGAATGTCCGCCGCAATCTGCAAAACATAATCCTGAATTTTGCGCATATCGAAGTCGGGCATATTTGCTTTTATCTCGACATCAATCCCCATTCGCTTTATCGCTTCAGCAAGTCGACTCGCATTGCCATACTCCACCATATCTTTAGAAGCCAGCAAGTATGCTTTTTCAGGCTTGTCCATTAGCAGGGGTATCAAGTTTGGCAGTTGCTCGCCAGACACGATGAGGATGTTTACTTTTGACATTGTTGCCCCGCCTTCCTCATGCAAAGTAACCATATCCAGAGCTGGTTTTTGCACCGATTCCGCGTTGCTCCAACCCCTGACTCAACAAGCGCAATGCGAGCTTAGTCCAAGCGGGCTCACCTTCGATGACGAAATAAAAACTGCCCTGTACTGCGATTTGTGGTGCTGGGACTGGCGAATCAAAATCAGTCGCGGGTTGTTTGCCTTCGTTGCCGTAATAAGCTTGATGGTGAACTGTCACGACTTCGGGCACAAAAGGTTTTTTTCCGTCTTCGGGAATCCACCAGGCATCGTGAAAAATCAGCCCGCCGACTTCTAATTGTGCTTCGTCCGTTTCATCTGGCGCGTTACCGAAAAGATAACGGCACGCTTCTTCATTTTTTAACCAGTCGCCCGCACAGGCACGGCACAAGCCTTTAACCGCCGAGCCGGGGATCATGGGCATGCCGTAGGTGTGCGAAACCGTAACGCCCGTTTCCAGCGCGTTGTCGCGGGCAACGCCGATGTACAAGCGTCCAAGTAAAGCGGCTTCGGTATGGGCGAAGTTTTGCGTGGTGGTTTGCCAACGGGCGAAGGCTGCTTGGTAAATATCGGAGGGGGAAATTTCACAGACTTCGCGAATGCGCCCAGCCTTGATTTCGCCAACCTTGCTGCCTTCTGGAAAGTCCACCATGCCTTTAGTCAGCAGCAAACCCGGATGCACTTCGCCCGACTTTAGTGTGGTGAAGTTGGCTAATACTGGTTTTATTTTTTCTCGACAGAGTTGTGTCATGGTCGCCTCAATTATCCGTTAAATACGCTTGCCCAAAACGCTTAAACCAGCCAGCCGCGTTGAGGGTTTCGCGTGTGAGTTGGCGATATTCGGCAATCGAGGCGTGGATGATTTTATGGTGAAAAGCTTTACCATCGGGTGCGCCCATCACGCTGGACAAGTCATCTAGGTACTGGCTATAAGCTGGGGCTTTTGCTCCTTTGGCAAGCATAAATCCTACCGCTTGGGCAAGGCCAGCTTGCAGCACCATCACCGAAAAACTGTCACTGCGCGATTTGTATTCTTTGGCTAGGTCTGTTTTTTCAATAGCTTCTATCTTGGCTAAAGCTTTTTCTGCGTAGCGTTGAGTGCGCGTGCGATTGTCATTAATCATGTTATTCCCCTGACAAAATAAAACGTACAAGACCGCGACCAACTGTGGCTTTGCCGCCGATCTGTATTGTCTTGTCTGTACCGATAGTCGCCTCGAAGGCAGACATCACTTGCGCTTGCGTGAGCTTGCTGCTGTCACGCGCTGCCCCTGCGGCAATTACGCCCCACAGCACGCTTTCGGCAGGCAGGTTTTCTTCGTACCAGAGTGCGCTTTTTTGCACGACACCGCGCTCATCGTTGATGCGAATGCGTGCGCGAATTTCTGTCGCGGTATCGGCAAGAAAGGAGAAGTCATCATCCGAAATGATGGCAAATCGTTCTTTGAATAAACACACCCAGTGTTTATCTTTTTCTTCCGTGCCATAAAGGTGTTGAGCCATAAAGTCTGCCCACGCATCTGCGCCGTTACTGGCGGTTAAGTCAAGGTCTTCCAAGACGACGGTGTTGCCATTGGCTTTTATTTTCGTGTCGCTGCAGGTTTGTGCACCTTGCACATTGCCGGGAAGCGCGGGAATGTTTTTCGTAGCGGCACGCTGTAAATCTGCGGCATAGCGTGTCAACACAAAAGGACAAGTAACAAAGGCAACCACGCCCGCCAGCGAGCGGACTGGCAGCAACAGCAGGTGTGCATCACCAAAGGCTATCGCGCTGGCGTGGGTAGCTTCATCAACGTTGATACTCTCTGGACCAAACAGTGTTCTTTGCTTTTCGTTACTCGAAAATTCGTCACGCAATACGCCTTTGAGTGCTGAACCTGGAACGATAGGAAGGTTGGTGGCTTTGGCGCGGGCGATAGGTAAATCCACTACACCGATAGCTTGGCCTACGCCTACGTGTAATGCGGAAAGTGCGTTGAGATGAAAGATGCGGGTCAACATAGTTTGATTCTCCTAAAGTTTGGTTATTTCCAAATGCCGGGAATGACGATGCCGAAGCCGTCACGTCTGTCTTGTTCGATATCGCTAACTGGTGCAAGCCAGAGTTTTTCTGCCCAATCCGCAGGCGGTTCACCTTCTATTTCAAACCAGTAGGTTGCACCTGCCGCAACGGCTTTGCGTGCGGTTTTAGCTTGTCCCTTGAGCAAGTCCCAGCCCGAGATGCTTAGCCAACGATCAATGGCTGCTGACACTAGTTTGAGTTTTAAACCGGGGATGCCAGGCACTTCATTGCCTGGCCAGTTGGGCTGCCAGCCTTGGATGAAGAGTGCTGGAGAAATAAGCGTAAGGGAAACTTTGCGACTGGCTTGCATGGTTTTTCGATGCGCATCGGGCAAGGCCAGCGGGTTAGCATCGGCAAGCAATTGCAACCACGACAGCCTGCGCTCGCCGCCAAATGTCACCATCTGCGAAGGTGCAACAACCGCTGAACGGGCGAGGAATACCCAGTCAAATTTTTCAAAACCACGCGTGGGTTGTGCGCCTGACTTTTCTTTACGGCGGGCGGAAAAATCAAGACCTTGAGTTTGAAATATGCGTCCCGCATCCGCAGCCAGCGTCTTGCAGTCAATCGCTACATGCGTGCGTTGCTCAACGTGGTAACTGTGTCTATCAGGAAACGAGATGGCGTTGCCCGTGCGCCATGCCAGCAGTTGTTCAAGCGTCCAATACGCTGGCCCGTCTTGTGGCTTGGCTTTGGGCGCGCCCTGCTCTGCTACGACGGGCTTGATGCCTTGCGGCAAGTCACTGCCACAATCGCTGTCGTATTCTCCGGGCAATAGGCGATAAACCGCTTTTTCGTTGGCATCATTTTTTTCATCTTTTAACAGATACAAGGCATCCGCTGGTTTGGCAAACATCGGGGTGAGCTTTCCGTGTTCACGTTTGGCGAGAAACGGGCCTGCTGAAGCCCATTG
>JBAXEJ010000142.1:0-3519 GCA_037140475.1 Gallionellaceae bacterium | reverse complement strand
GCCCCCACTAGCCCCAACCCACTCAATCAAGTGGGCACACCTGAGCCTCTGGACAATCGCGATTTAAAATTTCAGTTCAGCATGAAGCATGACTTGGCCGACTTCGATCGCTACGGCTCATTATGGTTTGGCTACACACAGCTTTCATTCTGGCAGGTTTACGACTCGACCAACTCGCGCCCGTTTCGAGAAAATAATTACGAACCTGAATTCATTTATTCGATTCGCCCTAACGATTTAATTGCGCCCTTTGGGTTGTTTCCCAGCATCATCAATTTTGGCTTGGTGCATCAGTCCAACGGCCAAGCAAATCCACGCTCACGCAGCTGGAATCGGCTTTATGTACAAACAGGCACCGAACATAATTACGGCAATGATCGAAGGCTCGTGGCGTTACTTCGCCTGTGGCAACGTATCCCAGAAACTGCGCTTAACGATGACAACCCTGACATCACAAATTACCTCGGCAGAGGGGATCTTGAATTGCGTTACTCACAAGAAAGTCGCTGGGAAGTTTCCGTCATCGCCAAACGGCGCTCAGTGCAACTCGATTTCGCTGCTCCGTGGACCTCATGGAAACTCCTCACCCTCGCATCACCCTCTGCGCACAATACCAACGTGCATCTGCAATATTTCAATGGCTACGGTGAGAGCTTGATTGATTACAACCAGCAACATGAAACATGGGGTTTAGGGCTATCGTTTCCGTTTGATTAACGTTCTATTTGAGCGCGCCAAAATATCGCAATACATTGATTTTATTGACTAACTTAATTTTCAAATCGAATAACAGGCTTGTACTACCCTTAATGACTTTATGCCGTTATCAGGGTAGCATCCGCACGAGATAAATTATTCCTACCTTGATGACTCCAATGACGATGGCGATCGATATTGACACTCCTGACTTTCCTTTCAGCGAATCCCTCATTAATTCACTTCCGTCAGGCGTAGTGTTTCATGATGCGAGCGGCCAAATTATCAGAGCCAATCCGTTTGCTAAAAAAATACTTGGTCTGACGATGGACCAAATGAGAGGCGCCACATCAATCGACCCGCGTTGGCACGCCACTCATGAAGACCTCTCTCCCTTTCCGGGTGAACAACATCCGGCGATGATCGCGCTAAAGACACATCAGCCTGTTCTGAATGTCGTGATGGGCGTATTTAATCCACTACTTGATAATCAAGTCTGGATTTCGGTAAGCGCCTTTCCCTGTCTTGATCCTGGTCACAACGAAATAAAAGGTGTCCATGCGATATTTGAAGACATCACTGAAAAAATACATGCCAGAAAAAATCAATTAGAAAGTGACGCACGATTTAAATCTTTGTTTGAAGCAATGTCTGAAGGCATGGCCTTTCATCGAATTATTTACGATGACCAAGGTATCGCCAAAGACTATTTGATTCTGGACGTTAATCCTGCATTCGAGGCGCAGACAGGACTACAGAAGAGCATGGTCGTGGGCAAGCTAGCCTCGGAAGCGTATCAAACGGACGAACCTCCTTTCCTCGATATTTATGCGGAGGTTGCACGCACCTACCAACCGAAAAAATTTGAGAAATACTTTGCTCCCCTAGATAAGCACTTTCAGATCAACGTGTTCTCTCCCAGCAAAGATCACTTTGCCACCGTTTTCCACGACATTACTGAGCTCAAAAAAAATGAAGAAACCATTTTCGACATGGCTTTCTTCGACCCTCTTACACATCTGCCTAATTTAAAATTACTCATCGAGCGGCTGCAACAAAGCCTGCTGAGTAGCGTTAAACAGCCTCGCTTCTGCGCAATCTTACTGATCAATTTGGATGACTTTAAATCGCTCAATGATTCCAAAGGGCGGGATGTAGGCGATCTTTTATTGATTGAAATAACCGACCACTTGAGATCGTCTGTTCACGCCACCGATACGATCGCGCGCATCGGCGGCGATGAGTTTGTTGTGCTACTGGACACGTTAGACCTCGGCACAGAAGCCGCGGAGATCCAATCGAGGATGGTGGCCGAGAGAATATTGGCCAAGATTAACCAGCCTCTTGATTTGCGAGGCCACGCATACCATTGCTCAGCCAGCGTCGGTATCACCATATTCAATTCACAAAGATTCACACCGCAAGAACTGTTGAAACATGCCGACGTGGCCATGCACCAAGCTAAACGAAGCGGGCGCAACACCATCAGCTTCTTCGACCCTGCCGCAGAAATTGAGCTGGAATCACGCATCCAACTGGAATCATGGATGCATAAAGCCTTGGAAGATCAATACCGGCTTTACTACCAAATACAAGTCGATGGCGATGGTGTGGCGACAGGCGCAGAAGCATTAATACGCTGGCAACACCCGAAGAAAGGAATGATTAGCCCTGCAGAATTTATTCCTCTTGCCGAAGAGACCGGGCTCATTTTACCCATTGGCAAATGGGTGTTGGAGACAGCCTGCAATCAGCTAAAAGCTTGGCAAAATGATCCTCGGTATCAGCACTTGCTACTGGCAGTCAATGTAAGCGCAAAACAGTTCCAGCAGCCTGATTTTGCGGAACAGGTTTTAGCGGTGATTGAGCGGACAGGTGCCGATCCACATAAACTAAAATTGGAACTCACTGAAAGTATTTTGGTCGCTCACGTGGAGGACATCATTAGCAAAATGCTGGTGTTAAAGTCCAAAGGCATCAAGTTTTCCTTAGATGATTTTGGGACAGGATTCTCCTCCTTGTCCATCTTGAAACGCTTACCCTTGAACCAATTGAAAATTGATCAATCCTTTGTGCATCACCTTCTGAGCGATCCAAATGATGCAGCAATTGTACGCACCGTCATTGCGCTCGGCCAGAGCTTTGGTTTGGAAGTTATTGCCGAAGGGGTGGAAACAGAAGAGCAGCGAAACTCACTTGCCGTTTACGGCTGCCAACACTATCAGGGGTATCTGTACAGCAAGCCTCTACCCTTAGCGGATTTTGAAGCGCTGCTTCTACAGCCACTTAAGTAGCGCTGCGTAGAGCACTGCGGGCGTAAATGGTTTGACGATATGGTCGTTCATTCCTGCGGCAAGGCAACTCTCGCGATCTTCATCAAACGCATTCGCTGTCATGGCGAGGATAGGCACAGCAGCTCTACCTGGCAAAGCACGAATCGCCTTAGTCGCTTCCAAGCCATTCATTTTCGGCATCTGCATATCCATTAAAATGAGATCGTAATTGCTCAGCTGCGACAGCTTAACCGCCTGCACACCGTCCTCTGCCAAATCAACATTCAAGCCAACCTCTTCCAACAAAAACTTGGCGATTTCCCGATTAATCGGATCATCATCCACCAACAAGAGGTGAGCATTCAAATGCTGACTTTTCAATTGCTGCGCAACTGCTTCTGCGGCCTGCACCGGCGCGAGCTCATCGACATTCGCCATCTTGCCTACGTGTGCGGTAAACCAAAAAGTACTGCCGACGCCCACTTCACTTGCCACACCAATCTCGCCACCCATCAGGTGTACCAATCGTTTACTGATCGCCAAGCCCAAG
>JBAXEJ010000141.1:0-3544 GCA_037140475.1 Gallionellaceae bacterium | reverse complement strand
CAAGATATTTCTGTAAATTTTATATTTACCATGGTTTTTAAAGTAGATACAAAAAAAGATCGTGGCAGTGAGCGGCGTTACGTCAATCCCAAAGGCACGGAACGCGACCACATAACCGAATATGGTGAACATGTGCACAAGGAGGCTCAGTCCGAATGCGAAGACCAGCAATCGGGGGCGGACCGTATAGGGTATTACCGCAGCGAGTACCCGCTCCACGACCGCTCGCAGAGAGGCCATAGGTATCCAGGCGTTCATCCGTCGGATCAGGGCGGCAAACCAGGGGGTGAAGACGCACGCGACGCCCATAACGATGCTAACGCTCAATGCGCTACCGAACATGGCCATGGATTGGTACTCTTCCAATCCGGATGCGAGCCTCGCACTCATCAGCATAAAGCCGATGGCCGCGATAAAAAACAAGGCAGCAAGACCTATCAGTCTATCTACCAGAATCGATGCAGGAAGGACATCCACGCGCATGGTCTTGTCCTTGACGGCTAGGGCCACGCCTCGTGCGATGTCA
Organism: Gallionellaceae bacterium; assembly: GCA_037140475.1. Taxonomy (GTDB): domain Bacteria; phylum Pseudomonadota; class Gammaproteobacteria; order Burkholderiales; family Gallionellaceae; genus PALSA-1006. Next base: position 3,018 of record JBAXEJ010000141.1, on the reverse strand, counting down.
CCTGAGACTGCGCCGGGCAGGATGGACCCATAGAACACGCCTATCAAAATGTATTTGAGAGCCGCTGGGAACGATAATATGCCCTGTGCCAGTATCTGCCAACGCCAGGCTGAAAGAGCTATATTTGGCACTGAAATCAACAGACAAACCATCACATCAAACCGATTTGCCGTGCTAATCCGGGCGATAACCTCTGCGTACGACACACGATGAAGCACTACCACCACTAACATGACAGAAAAGGCCAGCTTGGCTCCTAGTAGCCAACGAGTACCGACTTTCATTGTAACGTTGCCCAACGTGCCGTCAAGCTTGCTTCCGTCCAATAATCACGCGCATGTCGGCGCACAAGGAATAGTAATGGTCGTAGGCCTCCCTGCCTCCCCTAGGCTGGTAGCACAGATAATCAACCTGCTTCTCCACCGTTACTCCAGATTCGGCAAAAATGGCGTATATTTCTGACCACTCAATATGATCGTCGGGCCAGACATGAATGTCACCTTCGCGTTCGAAACGAGGATTCAGGAATAGCTTTATGAAGGCACATTTCCAGAAATCGAAAGTAAAGAATTCCCGTGTGTTAACCAGCATTAAAATATGCTTGCTAATGCCCAGCTTACAAAGGGATTTGTAGGTTGCCAGGTTCGTATCCGGATCCCAGGCCGCCGGACTGGCTTCGTGATCGATATAGATAAGCCCTCCTGGGCGCAGAACACGGATCATTTCCCGGATTGCCCCGAGGTAATCCGGAATATGATGCAATACTGAGTAGGAGGTGACCGCGTCAAATGTACTATCGGGAAAGGGTAATTTTTGGCCATCGAGCCGGACTGTCTCCAGTCTAGCATCGGGGCCGACTTTTGAGCGAAGAACTTCGAGCGAAGCATTCGATACATCCAGGGCCGTGACGTAACAATTTCTCTTAATCAGCTTTATTGAAATATTTCCCGTACCGGCACCCACATCGAGAATATGTGGCTCGGGGACTTCCATTCTGGTGATGACTTCTTCAAGAACTTGTTCAAGTCGAGCCTGCTCAAAGGTGTTGTAGATTTCGGAATGCTTCTGGTCATATTGGTCGGCAATATGATCATGCGCACGGCGGTTTCTAGCAATCAATGCCAATTCCTCGGAAGTGTTCTTTTTCATTTCGGTTTTCTGCTTATCACCATGAATCGAAGTAGAAACGTCAATCGCAGCTTGTAGGGCTTAAAGTCAGTAGACTCGCCAATAGTCCAAAAAGTCATGAATTTCACCAACCGGTTGAGCAAATAACCCACTATTCCGCTGAAACACGAATATAAATAGGTGAATTCAAGCGGTTCCAGACCTTCGTTCTGAAATATTTCCAGTGTCCGCCGAACGGTGGTCGGATTGGAATGGGAAAAATCGCAATTGTAAAAATCTTCCCGCCAATCCATTAGATCAGGGCTCAGAATGAACAGCAAACCACCTGGAGCCAAAACGCGGTTAGCTTCTGAGATGAAGCGCTGGGCTTCGCGAGCGTCATTCAAATGCTCGAAAACATCGCAAATAATGATCAGATCGTATGAATTATCCTCTTCCATCAGATCAGGAATCAGGTAGTCTCGGGCGTTTTGTATGCCAATCGCCAGGAGTTTTGCGCGCAGGGTCGGATTCGGCTCGACCACATCGTAGTTATGATAACCTTGATGTAAGAACTTTGCTGCAAATTCACCGTGTCCGGGGCCAATCTCCAATATCCGCAAGGAACTGCTTGCTGGTAGGTGACGAAGTATAAAACTGAATTGGCGGTCTATGGTTCTCCGGGTTAACCAATCACCGAGCCGAGTGGCCTTGCCTTGAGCGAAATGATCAAAATAAGCCAATGTCTTTCCTCCAAGACTGCATCATATAGGGTACCTACGATAGACAAACTCATCTTCTGAGTAGTTAAACCAATTTTCGCCAACGTCAAACTGCATTAGTATTTTCCATTTTTGAGTGAGAATCGAATAATGTCATATACCTTTCGGCTGCGGAGTTCCACGAGAAGCGCGTCTGCGCAATCTCCCGAGCACGAAGACCTAGTGAACGCGCAGCATCGCGATCGTCCACAACCTTCCGCAACACCTGCTGCAAACCATCTGACTGGTTGAGGTCAAAGAGTAGTCCTGATTCCTCATGAATCACAATGTCTGTATTACCTCTCACAGCGCTGGCAATAACCGGCAAACCCGATGCCATCGCCTCAAGAACAGCATTTGACATTCCCTCATAAAGAGAGGGATTTACGAGGCAATCGCTTTCCTGATAGATCTTGCGCAATCGTTCCCGATCAATCCAGCCATGCCAGATCACCACATCCTCAAGCCCAAGTTGCAAGGACTGGTGTTTTAAGTTCGGGCCTTCGGGGCCATCACCAACGATATAAAGGATGAATTGGGTGGTGCCAGTACGGCGTAAAGCGGCCAACTCATCTAGCAATAGCGATAACATCTTTTCATTGGAGAATCGCCCTACAAACAAAAAAGTGTAGGGGCGTCGTTTATTGACGGCACCAGGAACAGGCTGGAAATAGCAGCAGTCAACGCCATTGCGAATAACTTCTACTGAAACAGGGCTTGTCTCTCGGGATAATTCGGCGAGGCCCTTTGAATTCGCTACTACTGCTCGAGCGTTAGCGAGCACTGCCTGCCTGAGAGGTCTTAATAGTTTATGATAAGCATCTATGTGAGGCACATGACCGGGAACGTCCCCTCCCCGCAAGGAGATTATGTAGGGTACCCCCCAAATCTTCTTCAATGCCAGTCCGATATGACCACAAGGAATAGTAAACATGACGATGGCACAATCCGGAGAAAATCTATGAACGACATTCGGAAGCGCTAATAACCCAGAAAAGCCGAAGCAGCCCATTTCCCAAATGGTGGCACGATCTTTCAGTTTGCGAAAGGTAGGTACACGGACTACTTCGATCCCCTCTTCCAAAGTCCAGCCGCGAAGATCACCAATGGCACCGGTTAATACACAAACCTCATGCCCCTGCGCCAATAA
>JBAXEJ010000140.1:0-3548 GCA_037140475.1 Gallionellaceae bacterium | reverse complement strand
GGGGGCCGCGAAAGAGATCAAAACACTGATTGGCGACTCTGTCGAGAAAGTTGATATTGGCACCAAGCTGGTGGATGACGCCGGCAAGACCATGGAGGAGATCGTTAATGCGGTTAAGCGCGTGACCGACATCATGGCCGAAATCAGTGCCGCATCAGTAGAACAAAGCCAAGGTATCGAGCAGATTAATCAGGCGATCACGCAGATGGACGAAGTGACCCAGCAGAATGCCGCTTTGGTGGAAGAAGCTGCCGCCGCTGCCGAATCTCTACAAGAAGAAGCGCAGAACCTCACCCAGTCAGTCGGCGTATTCAAAATGGATAGTAGCCAACAGGCGCGAGTGGCGGTCGCTCCGCGCGCTGTAGCCCATGCACAAAGGGTGGGGCACGCGGTCGCTGCGCGTAGCCCGAGCAAGGGAAATCACTCCGCCACAGGCAAGCCCTGCCATTCCGCAGCAAGTAAGGATAAGGGGGGGCATGATCAACCTGCTGCTCTGCTGGGTAAAGGCCAAGTACAAAGCCCAGATGGTGAGTGGGTAGAGTTTTGAAGAGATGAGTTTCCCTCACATGCCGGCTGATTCACTCCCCCTTTAGGGCCGGCGGGTTTTGTATTTTAGTTGAATCGTGGCCTGTCCTATTGCCACCTGTTTAGAGGCGCAGGCTATTAGGGGCGTAATCGTAAGATGAAGAAAAAATATTTTCCAAGGCGCAATATTTTTCAACCATTCCAAACGAGGAGATTCAAATGGCAATGACGATCGGCAACATGCAACTCCCAGCAATTTTGCGCCAGAAAAAAATATCAGAATCCGATGCTTTTGATGTGGCTGAGAGGCGTGAATCATTTCACGGTCATCCCAACACTGGCTTCTCAAGAGGTAAGCGCCTCAGCCAGAAAGCTTCGACGCATACCGATTGGGTAAAGTACGTGGGCTCTAGTGATGAGGTGGAGCGTTTTAACGTTTTGTTGGTAGGCAGCCAACAGTGGGGAAGACAAGCATTGTGCAATACGCTGTCGCAGCATTTGAATTTTAAAATGTACTATTTTGAGGCATCCAATGGCGGAAGCGCCTTGAGTGAGGTTGCCTGCAAAAAGGTCAACTTGATTATTTTTGAAGATGACGTGGCAGATATGAGTGGCCTTGAATTTCTCGGGCGGCTCAACAAACAGCAAGGGGTCTCCAAAATTCCGGTCATTGAAATATTGAATGCAGAAGCCGCCAGCAACGGAATAAAAGCTTTAAGAATGGGGGCGCATGATTTTCTGCTCAAAGATTTTGAGGGCCGTCATTTTGAGATGTTGCCTATTTTGGTCACACGAATTTATTCTGAAATTAAGGTGATAAGTGAGTTACGTCAACAGGCCTGCGTGCATCAAACGGTTGCTGACAGTATCCCCTCGATAATCTATCGGATGTCCCTACAGGGCGGGCCGCATGATGTTCACATCAGTCGAGAAATATCTGAGTTGGGGCTTTCTCCTGAGCAATGGGGAAGTGATGCCGAGTTGCATCACCAGTTGTGCCACGAGGCAGACCGTCCGATCGTCAAGGCCGCGCTAGAACGTAGCTTTAAAACGGGCGCGCTATTTCAGTGCGATTACCGAATTATTACTTTAGGCGGTGCGTTGCGCTGGTTTCGCGATAAGGCAAAAATCATTGCGGATAAATATGGCCGACCACTTTTTCTGCAAGGCGTGATGACCGATATTACGTGTATTAAATCAATGCAGAATGAGCTCAGGCACTTCCATGATCTGCTCGACAAAATGGTCAAGGACAGAACCGAAAGGCTAGAGCGTCGTATCGCCATATTGGAATCCTGCAATGCAAGCCTAGGCGATAACTATCACGCGATGAACAGGATGTATCTCGATCTTTTTGTGCGGACGCAAGCGCAAGAAGGAGGCGGTTATGGTGAGGAGGAGCAGATCTTGGCTGGTGGATAGGGCAGAGATATTTGTCATGAATAGGTTAATTCGTAAACGCTTTAGCGCCATACGGATTGGATTTATTTCATCTCAGAATATCCCGCAAAAATATTTGCGAAAGGATTTAGCATGAGTAAGCAGCAAAATAACTCGTCCGAGCCGCGCGTTGCCGTTGAAGCCCCTCTGAGTAAGAGCGTCAAGATCGGTCTGATTAGAAAATTTCAACTCGCAGAAGGAAATTTTGATTGTTGTGCCTCGACATCTTCCTATGTTCGCGTTTGCAACCAATTTGGATGTTTGTGGCGTGATGAGTGTTTGGAGTCTTTGCTGGAGTAATGGGTATGAAAGCTTCTCTTGTCGAGATTCAACCCCAAGACAATGCAAGAAATTTGCGTATGCGAGCGGAGTCACGATTCAAAAAAGAGCTGGCACTTAACACGCCATCTCGTCAGAGCGATTTGCTGTTGCAGTTTAACGAGCTAAGAATCAGCCAGATCGAAATCGAATTGCTGAGCGAGGAATTTAATAAGCTCAGAATACAAAAACTATCGAATACACGAGAAACCCCCCTGCGGAGTGGTTATTTTATTTTGGATCGAAGGGGAAGAATTTCCTATGCGAAATTTACCTCTGCGTGTAACTCGAAAACTAAAGCGGCTAAATGGAAAGGCCGATCACTGTTCGACTATCTGCGCCCAGAAACTAAAGATGAATTGCATCAATTTCTGACTGAAACATTCAAGTCTGAATCAAGAACATCATGCGAATTATCATTTGAAAATGGCAGCCGTAAAAATAAATGCGATTTGAAACTGCCGTTGCATGCCTTAATCAAAGCGATTGCCGATAACGATAATCAATACTGCCTCGCAGTAGTCGAGGATATTAGCGAACGTAAGCTCGCAGAAAGCAAAGATAAAGCCAATAACCTCGCTATAGCGATGTTGAATCAAACCATTGCGGCGAGCCGGAATGAAATATATATGTTTGATGCGGATACCTTGCGGTTCGATTTTGCCAATCAGGTGGCACTAGAAAATCTGGGCTACACCCTGCCTGAGTTGCAGTGGATGACTCCGGTCGATATTCAAAATAATATTTTCAATCAAGAATTGGGCGATCAAACGGCCTATCTGTTGAAGCACAAAAAAAGCGACAAAATAATCCATGCGGTCCACCTGCGCCGCGATGGCAGTGTTTACCCAGTTGAAATTTATCTGCAATTATTCGAACACGAATTGAGCCGTTCTTTTATTGCCATTGTTCAGGATGTGAGTAGCCAAGCAGCGATTGAATCACAGTTGAAATCTATTGTGGAATCAGCGAGTGCCATCATTTGGGGAACTGATGCAAAGATGAAACTGACCTTCATATCGGACCAAGTGCGGGATATTCTGGGCTACAGCGCCAAACATTTCATTGGTTATTCGTTTGCTGAATTAATTGCGGCAGGGGTTTTTCATGAGGAAGACAAGGCGCTGCTATCGGAGGCGTTTGTTCGCGTCACTCAGGACGGGAGCAATGTAACAGATTTGCGTTGTCGGGCGCTACGCGCTGACGGTTGTGTCAACGCTAAATAGAAATGTCCTCTTTTCTGCAAAGTAGAAATGTCCGGTGTG
>JBAXEJ010000139.1:0-3604 GCA_037140475.1 Gallionellaceae bacterium | reverse complement strand
ATTTGTCACTGCGCATCAGTGACCTGCTCACCCTAAAATACGCTGACTTGAATCTGGAGGAGCGCTCATTAAAGTTGACCGAAGCAAAAACCGGAAAACTGAAGACGATTCGATTAAACGCCGCCGCTGTTCTTGTCATTGTCAGACGGCAACAGGAAAATCCTACGGATACCTGGTTGTTTCAAGTCCATAACAACCGGGCCAAAGACAAACCCGTGAGTCGGGTGTCAGTCAGTCGCGTCTTTAAAGAAGCGGGTGAACTGTTAGGGTTAACCATCAACACTCACAGTATGCGCAAATCACGGGGCATGGCCATGTACAAAGATGGTGTGCCTGTTGAGAAAATTGCCAAGGTGCTGAATCACTCGAATACCACTTCAACATTGCGTTATTTGGGGATTACCCAAGAAGAGGTATTAAAGACTTATGACGATTATGAGTTGTGATTCTGTAGATAAATTGAGGGTGTAAATAATTTAACATCAGAAAAACACTGTTCGTTCTATCACCACGACAAGCGCATTAAAAGTCCATTCCCAGCGGATTGAAGCAACCTAAAAGCACACTCTACGCCTTAATATATATACAACATGGATCATTAAAATATTTCTAGGAAAAAACAATAGATTAATTTTATTTCATAGCGAATGGAAGATTTGTATCCTGTTAAAATAAGCACCTTATTACTAAGGAGTTAAGCAGTGGTCAAATCAGAGCTGATTCACGCGTTAAATGAGAAATTACCTGAACTTCAAGTCAGAGATGTAGAGTTGGCATTGAACTGCATTCTGGGACAGATGGTGGATGCATTAGTCCAAGGCAAGCGGATTGAAATCAGGAGCTTTGGTAGTTTTGATCTACATTGTCGGCCTCCCCGTATTGCCCGCAATCCTAAAACAGGTGAAGCGGCTAATTTACCGGCTAAAGTAGTTGTTCATTTCAAACCAGGCAAGGAAATGAGAGGCCGAGTCAATGCAAAATAAACGAAGATCATTCCGTAATGCCGCACTTGTTAAGCGCTGCAATAAATCCGATTAAAATTGGGTGTTAATTAACAAATGGCTCTAATGTGCCATTTTTAGTTATACGTCTTTTTAGTAATTGCATTTTATGCATATGGCGCCATAATGGCTCACATGAACATGACTATTAAAAACTCAAAACCCATTGACCGTATTAACCTGCGGCTGTCACCGGATGTTTTCGTGCTGGTCGATCAAGCGCGCGCCACGCGGCTGGGAAACATGTCGCGCAACACTTGGATTGCGGAAGCCATTCAAGAGAAGTTGGCTCGTGAAATAGGCATCGGCTCCGCACGGACGAAAGCTGTCCAAGGTGGTAACTAACATGCCGTTGTTTTATGAATTCTTCGCAGGCGGAGGAATGGCGCGGGCCGGTCTTGGTAAAAGTTGGCGTTGTGTGTTCGCTAATGATTTTGACTCCAAGAAGGCGGCCAGCTACGCCGCCAACTGGGGTGCTAAGGATTTTCTTGTGGGCGATGTGGCGAAAGTCACAACGGATGAACTTCCGGGCACCGTCGATTTAGCTTGGGCTTCGTTTCCATGTCAGGACTTGTCTTTGGCGGGTGCAGGGGCAGGCTTAAAGGGCGAACGATCCGGTGCCTTCTGGCCGTTCTGGAAACTGATGCAGCAACTAAAAGATGAAGGCAGGGCACCATCTCTACTTGTGCTAGAAAATGTCTGTGGTGCACTTCACTCCCACGATGGTAATGATTTTTCAGCTATAGGAAGCGCGCTTTCAAACGCAAATTACCGATTCGGCGCCGTGGTTATCGACGCCGTGAATTTCCTGCCGCAATCAAGGCCGCGTCTGTTCATTATCGGCGTTCGCGATGATGCAGAAATTCCCAGCACTCTAAGGCTACCTGACCCCGATCCAAAATGGCACCCCGACAGACTGGTTAAAGCCTACGGCAAATTATCAGGAAAAGCGGCTGCAAAGTGGGTTTGGTGGAAGTTGCCAACAGCACCGAAACGGCATACCACTTTGGCTGACCTTATTGAAGATGAACCTCAAGGGGTTAAATGGCATACGCCGGAAGAAACGCAACGCCTGCTGGGCATGATGAGCGACATAAATATTAAGAAGGTCGAAAAGGCGAAAATGGCGGGACGGAAGATGGTCGGCGGAATCTACAAGCGGACACGGTGCGACGAACAGGGACGCAAGGCGCAACGAGCCGAAGTGCGTTTCGACGATCTAGCGGGTTGCCTGCGCACACCGGTAGGCGGCTCCAGTCGTCAGTCCATTCTTGTAATCGATGGCGACAAGGCGTGCTCGCGGCTGCTCTCACCACGGGAGGCGGCGCGACTCATGGGCCTGCCTGAAAAATACAAACTGCCGGAAAATTACAACGAGGCTTACCACCTTGCAGGCGACGGCGTAGCTGTGCCGGTGGTGCGATTTCTAGCCGCCAACATATTAGAACCAATGCTTGCCGCTTTTGCTCAAGCCTCAAACAGGAAAGCAGCTTGACGGTAACGCTAGAGAAAAAACTTTCACAATTCGTCGCCGATAAAGGTTTTCGCGGCAAGGGGCCGCTATGCGTGGCGCTGGTCGTAACGCAGCATGCCCGCGCGATGGGCCTGTCGCTTGATTCTGAAAAGCTGATAACCGACGGCGGCGGGCAAGTGCTTGGACTGGGAAAGGGCGCCGTTCAGACAGTTTTAAACCGGCACGACATAGACCGTATATTAGCCAGCGAAGGCGGACGCACAAGCAGGGGCAGCTTGAACAATATGCGGGCTTATGTGGCTCTGCTCAACGAGCTGCATGAACAACAAGGCTCGGTCGATCTCGATGCGATTGAAAAGTTCTGGATCGCCCGCGTGCATGAATTTTTTGCCGCTAAGCCCTTTAAAATTCGGCTGGATGCCTCGCGTAGCTTAAGAACCGTCATCGGCGACATCCTGCAACAGGCGGAAGAACGTCAGAAAACCACGCCCGGCGTTTATTACGCCGGTGCCGTCATGCAACATTTGGTCGGCGCAAAGCTAGATTGCGTCCTTCCAGGCGGAAAGCTTGCGCACAACAGTTTTTCAACGGCGGATGCGCCTTCAAACCGTGCAGGGGATTTTCTTGTCGGCGACGTGGCGATTCATGTGACGACCTCGCCTGGCGAAGCGCTGATTCATACTCATTTTACAAAGGAATATTTAAGGTCACTATTCAAAAGCTGTGCAACTAACACCGCGCCTTTGGCTACCTGATCAGATGCTCCAAGATTATTGTATTTTTCTAATACTGATTCTAAGGCTTCTTTGAGAACCTCATCAGCAATAGCAATCGTAGGAATTTGGGCCAATTTGTCTGCAATGTTTGACTTTCCCTCAACCAATTTCACACCAATCATCATTGCAACGTAGTATTTTATGTTTGTTATTACTTTGCGCTCTAACGGCGTACCGCATCTGTCTGGTTTAAGATAATTCTCAACAGACTTCATTATCTGTATGACTTTAAGATAAATATCTATTGGCATATCTAAACTAAATATTTTCTTATATTCAGAATCAGAGTTAATAAGTGTAGAAGGACGTGCTCTAGCACTATCAGGTTTTAGCAGGATAATTGCCATCATAGC
>JBAXEJ010000138.1:0-3644 GCA_037140475.1 Gallionellaceae bacterium | reverse complement strand
GGCTACAGTTGCTTCAATTTCCAAATTGTCTTGGTTTTTGATTGCCACGAAAGTCTCTTTAAGTCTGCGTTGGAGTAACTGCGTTGAATCATACCCCGTCACAAATTAAATTGTTAGTGGGTTTTCAGGCGCTTAGCTTTGCAAGGAGTCCCCTGTAATCCCAGATTTATTCTTGAGCTCGATACCCCACCAATCTGCTGTTTTATTTTTCGTAGGTCGGGTTTCTCCACAGAGGTTCTCGCGCCCTCTGGATGTAACCCGACCTACAAAACCTAAACGCGCTGCCGTTCGTAGGTCGGACTGAGCGTGTGTTGCTCGAACTTGATTTTGTGCAACTCCGATTGCTAATAAACAATTTGGGTTCAAACGAGTAAAATGCGCCGTCCAAGCAACTTACCGCATCACCGTAAACGAAAAATATGAACCCAGCAATGTTGCAAATGCTACAAGGTGTAGCGCGTCTTTACCCACACAAACTGGAACAAGGTTATCCACGCATTTTCGAAAAACTGATCGAGCTTTGGGATAGTCCTCAGCTCGATGACTTTTTTCATGAGTTGATGATGAACACGCGTGAAGGCCGGCAAGGCTTTCCGATTGATGTAGCCAACGAAATATATTATTTGAGCCAAGTGCGCGAGCGCACTCGTAATCTTGCACCTGAGGCCAGCCAAGACAATTGGGCCAATATCGAGCTCGCACAACAACGCGAAATTGAGCGTAATGGCTACGAGTGCTCTCCGAAGGGGCTATTAAACTCGGCTGAATCAGGCAACAGCAAAGTCATTAACATATTCATCAGTAGTGGAGCAGATCTTGATGTTAAGGATGAACGCGGCTGGACGCCGCTAATGATTTCTTCATTTAATGGCAACGAAGAGATCGCTCAATTGCTCATCGCTAACGGTGCCAATATCCACAGTAAAGACAAGTCTGGCTACAGCCCTATCCATTGGGCCGCCTTCAATGGCTTTGCTAATGTGGTGAAGTTGCTCATTATCAAACACGCTGATCTCAATGCGCAAAGCCAGCATGGCTGGACCGCCTTGCTGCAAGCCGCAACACGCGGCCATCTCGCCACCTGCGGCGCATTAATAGCCGGTGGAGCGGATGTTAATTTGGGTAGCAATGATGGCTGGACACCGCTGCATAAAGCTAGCGCGAATGGCCATATTGAGATCGTTAAACTTTTGCTTAATGCAAAGGCTAATCGTCATGCGGAGCAACAAGCTGGCGTCACGCCATTATTTTTGGCCACCAAAAACAATCATCCGGCGATTCAAGCTCTTTTACAGGCAGCATAATATTGCAACTAATTGATTTAATTAAGTAATATATAAACTTACCTCGGAGGCATTCGTTATGTCGCACAATTTATTTAACAGCCATCAGTCATTCAAGCTCGCTAGCGGCAAACCCGCCACGCTGTATTCGTTGCCCGCGCTGCAAACCGCTGGCGTCGGCAATATCTCTCGCTTACCCGTTTCCATTCGCATCGTGCTGGAGTCTGTGCTGCGAAATTGCGATGGCAAAAAAGTGACCGAGCAACATGTGCGCGAACTGGCTAACTGGAAACCCAATGCTGAGCGCACCGAAGAGATTCCCTTCGTCGTGGCCCGTATCGTATTGCAAGACTTTACCGGTGTGCCACTGCTCGCCGACCTAGCCGCGATGCGCGATGCCGCTGCCAAGATGGGCAAAGATCCGAAAATCATCGAGCCACTCGTCCCGGTAAATTTGGTCGTAGACCACTCGGTGCAGATCGACAGCTACAACAATTCGAACGCGCTGAAAATCAACATGGAGCTCGAATTTGAGCGCAACACCGAGCGCTATCGCTTTATGAAATGGGGCATGCAAGCGTTTGATACTTTCAAAGTCGTGCCACCCGGCATCGGCATCGTGCATCAAGTGAACCTCGAATATTTAGCGCGCGGCGTGCTGCAAAAAGATGGCGTCACTTACCCTGACACGCTAGTTGGCACTGATAGCCACACCACCATGATTAACGGCATCGGCGTGGTAGGTTGGGGGGTGGGCGGCATTGAGGCGGAAGCCGGCATGTTAGGGCAACCCGTTTATTTCCTGACGCCTGATGTCGTCGGTGTGAATCTGAAAGGCAAGTTGCGCGAAGGCGTCACCGCAACGGACTTGGTACTCACCGTTACCGAACTGATGCGTAAACATAAGGTAGTGGGCAAATTCGTCGAATTTTTCGGTGAAGGCACCTCTGCCCTCACCCTACCCGACCGTGCCACCATCGCTAATATGGCGCCCGAATATGGCGCAACAATGGGCTTCTTCCCAGTGGACGATGTCACTGTGCAATTTATGAAAAACACGGGCCGCACTGCCGATGAAGTGGATGCCTTTGAATCGTATTTCAAAGCACAAGGGCTGTTCGGCATTCCTGCTGCGGGCAGCATCGATTACAGCAGCGTGGTAGAGCTCGATCTCGAGAGCATTGTTCCCTCACTGGCAGGCCCTAAGCGTCCGCAAGACCGCATCACCTTGCCTGCGATGCGCGACACGTTCAATTCACTGTTTAGCAAACCCATCGCGGAGAATGGCTTTAACCAGTCTGCCGACAAACTCAATACACGCTACGCCACTGGCAAAGATAATCTGGAGATCGGCAACGGCGATGTTCTCATCGCGGCGATTACCTCTTGCACCAATACTTCAAACCCTGGCGTGCTACTCGCTGCTGGCTTGCTCGCCAAAAAAGCAATCGCCAAAGGGCTGAAAGTTGCGCCGCACATCAAGACCACGCTTGCTCCTGGTTCACGCGTCGTCACCGAATATCTAACTAACGCAGGCTTGCTAGAACCCTTAACTCAACTGGGTTTTGGCGTGGCGGCATACGGTTGCACAACCTGCATTGGCAATGCGGGACCGTTGCGGGAAGACATCGATAAAACCATCACCGACAATAATTTGATCTGTGCTGCGGTGCTCTCCGGCAACCGCAATTTTGAAGCGCGTATTCACCCGAATTTGAAAGCCAACTTCCTTGCATCACCACCGTTGGTTGTCGCTTATGCCATCGCAGGCAAGATGAATATCAATCTTGACACTGAGCCGCTGGGCAACGGCAAAGATGGCCAGCCGGTTTATCTAAAAGACATTTGGCCAAATAGCCATGAAGTGCAAACCGTGATGAAGTACGCCTCCGATCCAGCGGTGTATCAAAAAATGTACGCCGATCTCACTAAAGATTTACCTCTGTGGAACGCGATTGCCGCACCAACGGGCAACCAATATCAGTGGGATGATTCCACTTACATCGCGCGCCCGCCGTTCTTCGATGCTGCCACCCCTAAAATTGGCGACATTAAAGCTGCCAAGGCATTGATGCTGCTAGGTGACTCGGTTACCACCGATCACATCAGCCCTGCGGGAAGTTTTAAACCCGCCACGCCAGCAGGCAAATATCTGCAAGAACACAAGGTCTCTGTAAAAGATTTCAACAGCTACGGCGCTCGACGCGGCAACCATGAGGTGATGATGCGCGGCACCTTTGCCAACGTGCGCATCAAAAACTTAATGTTGCCACCGAATGCTGACGGCTCTCGTATCGAAGGCGGCTATACGCTTTACAAAGGCGAACAAATGGCGATCTACGATGCCGCGATGAAACATAT
>JBAXEJ010000137.1:0-3978 GCA_037140475.1 Gallionellaceae bacterium | reverse complement strand
GGGGGAACAGCAGGGCATTGAGGCGTGGTTCTCTTTGGAGGCGCAAGAGTTGTTGGGTAGCGATGCCGAACACTATCGCAAACTCACTGATACGCTCGACGTGTGGTTTGATTCTGGTGCGACGCATGCTGCGGTATTGGCACTACGCGGCGAATTGAAATTTCCTGCAGATTTATATTTAGAAGGCTCTGACCAGCATCGCGGTTGGTTCCAGTCATCGTTGCTGACTTCCTGTGCGATGAATGGCCGTGCGCCATACGACGCTTTGTTGACGCATGGATTTGTGGTGGATGGTCACGGCCACAAGATGTCCAAGTCAAAAGGTAATGTCATTGCGCCACAAAAGATTTTGGACACACTGGGTGCGGATATTTTGCGCCTATGGGTGGCCTCGACTGATTACTCGGGCGAGCTAACCATCTCCGATGAAATTTTAAAACGCGTGGTGGAAGGTTATCGCCGCATTCGTAATACGCTGCGTTTCTTGTTGGCGAACATCGCTGATTACGATCACAGCAAACATGCGTTACCCGTTGACCAATGGCTGGAGATTGACCGCTATGCGCTGGCGCTGACGCAAAAGCTGCAAGATGAGGTGCGTGCCGATTACGACCGTTATGAATTTCATTTGATCGCGCAAAAATTGCAGGCTTTTTGTTCTGAAGCCTTGGGCGGTTTTTATCTAGATATTTTGAAAGATCGTCTTTACACCGCTGGGGCTGATTCAAAGGCAAGGCGTTCCGCACAAAATGCACTTCATCACATCACCCATGCGCTAGTGCGTTTGATGTCGCCGGTATTGTCATTCACCGGTGAAGAGGTGTGGGCTGTGCTGACAGGTAAGGATGAAATCAGTGTGTTTGAAGAGCAGTGGTACAAGCTACCCTCCCATGCACTTGAGCAAAAGCTCATCGACACTTGGCAAGCAGTGCGCGAAGTTAGAGAGTTGGCGAATAAAGCCATCGAGGAAAAGCGTGCGCAAAATTTAGTGGGATCTTCACTGCAAGCCGAATTGGATATTTACGCCACGGGTGCCAGCTACGCGGCATTGGAACGTTTGGGTGACGATTTGAAATTTGTGTTCATCACCTCGCGTGCAACTTTGCATCAAGGTGATACAGGCTTCACTGTGACACCAAGCACTCACACGAAGTGCGACCGCTGCTGGCATTACCGCGAGGACGTGGGCAGTGATGAGGCACATCCGACTTTGTGCGGACGCTGCGTGAGCAATCTTTATGGTTCAGGTGAAGCGCGTCGGTATGCATAGGCTCGTGGCTTACGGCAATTTATCGCGCTGGCTGATATTGGCGGGTGGGGTGATTTTTCTCGATCAACTTAGCAAGCTATGGATCAGCAGTCACTGGGCTTATTTCGAAAGCTATCCTGTGACGAGCTTTTTTAATCTTGTGTTGGTGCATAACGAAGGCGCCTCCTTCAGCATGTTGAGCAACGCAGGTGGCTGGCAACGCTGGCTGTTTAGCGGCATCGCTGCGGTCGCATCAATTTGGATTCTCTGGCTACTACGCAAACATCAGCAAGAAAAACTATTTTGTATCGCGCTCGCATTTATTTTAGGTGGCGCAATGGGTAATTTAATTGACCGCCTTGCTTATGGTTATGTTATTGATTTTATTGATTTATATATAAATACGAGTCATTTTCCCGCATTTAATGTGGCAGACTCAGCAATCAATATCGGCGCAGCGTTGTTGTTGTGGGATAGCTTTAAAAATAAGGCGAACAAATGAAACTATTACTCGCAAATCCAAGAGGCTTTTGTGCTGGCGTTGATCGTGCGATTGAAATCGTAGAGCGAGCCTTGGCGTTACATGGCGCACCGATCTATGTGCGGCATGAGGTGGTGCACAATAAATTTGTGGTGGATAGTTTGAAAGCTAAGGGTGCGATTTTCATCGAGGATTTGAATGACGTACCTACGGGCAATATCCTTATCTTTAGTGCGCACGGCGTACCTCAGTCAGTGCGACAAGAAGCCGACGCACGCGGTTTAACTGTGTTCGATGCGACTTGCCCCTTGGTCACTAAAGTGCATATCGAGGTGTCGCGCATGCGTGCGCAGGGCAAAGAAATCGTGATGATTGGCCACAAAGGACATCCTGAAGTGGAAGGCACCATGGGGCAAAGTACAGGCGGCATGTATTTGGTGGAATCACCAGCGGATGTGACTGCGCTCAAGGTCAACGACGAACAAAATCTTGCCTTCGTGACACAAACCACACTGTCGGTAGATGACGCCAGCAGCATCATCGCAGCACTGAAAACACGCTTCCCCTTTATCACGGGGCCGAAGAAAGATGATATTTGTTACGCCACGCAAAATCGCCAGGATGCGGTGAAGGCTTTGGCGCAACAGTGTGATTTGGTACTCGTGGTGGGCTCTCCCAATAGCTCTAACTCCAATCGCTTACGTGAAGTTGCCGACAATTTAAATGTGCCGGCTTATCTCATCGACAATGCTACAGAACTTAACCCGGAATGGCTGGTCGGCAAAAAACAAGTCGGCATTAGTGCGGGAGCCTCTGCACCCGAAGTGTTAGTACAGGAATTGATCGCGCGCTTAAAGCAGCTCGGTATTAATGAAGTGAGCGAGCTAGAAGGTATTTTAGAAAACGTCGTTTTCCCTTTGCCCAAAGCGCTGGCGGCGAGTGTCGTCGTGCAGCCCAAATAAAGCGCATGTCTAATCATTACATCGTTGTGGGTGCAGGCGCACTGGGCTTAGCCAGTGCCGAAGCACTATTAATGCAAGGCGCATCGGTAACGGTGCTAGAGCGAGGCAACGTCGGACAAGAGTCCTCTTGGGCGGGCGGCGGCATTCTTTCTCCCTTGTGTCCGTGGGATTACCCTGAGGTAGTCAACCAACTTGCGCTACGCGGCGCGGACAAATTTTCTGCTTGGTCAGCCAATCTTCATAGCGCAACAGGTATTGACCCTCAATATCAAAAAAGCGGCATGCTGGTATTGCCTAGCTTTGATAAAAGCAAGGCGATGCAGTGGTGTGTGCAACATCAAGTGCGCTACGAGGACAAGGATGAGGGCTTATTGCTGCCGGACGCCGCACAAGCGCGTAACCCGCGGGTGTTGCAGGCACTACGAGCGCATGTGGCACAACTCGGCGGGCAAATTATCGAGCAGTGTGAAGTTAAAGAATTTGTGGCGGAAGGTGATGTGATCAGTAAGCTGCGCACCTCGCGTGGTGATTTTATTGCCAACCGTTATGTGGTGGCCGCAGGCGCTTGGAGCAAGCAAGTGTTAGCGGCTGAAGCAAACCAGTTGGGCATCAAGCCGATTCGTGGGCAAATGTTGTTGTTCAAATTTGAGACGCCTCCACTGCAACATATCTTGCTTCAAAATGATATGTATCTCATTCCACGTCGTGATGGGCATCTGTTGGTGGGCAGTACTTTGGAAGATGTTGGTTTTGATAAGTCAACGACACATGCTGCGCGAGACATGCTGTGGCACCGAGCAAGTCTTTTATTGCCCGCATTAAAAACCATGCCGTTCATCAAACATTGGGCAGGTTTGCGTCCTGGCTCACCCAACAACATTCCCACAATAGGCAAACATCCTCGCTTAGAAAATCTCTACTTGAATAGCGGGCACTTTCGTTATGGTGTGACGATGGCGCCGGCGAGTGTTGAGGTTTTATTGAATGAGATTAACGGCAAGCCGCAACCGTTTGACGTTTCACCTTATCGTTGGGTAGCGTAAGTTACTGTAGCTTTTTTGATTCGGATAAAATAATCACGTTGCTGTGATGAGAGGCCGTGCTGAGTTTGCAGTACTCTTTCAGCTCATTTAAACGCATCGGCTTTGCGTAATAAAAGCCTTGAATTTCATTGTAGCGGGCTTGATCATTCGGCAGTGTCTTAGCGGAAATTTGACCTTTCAAGGAGTCGAAGTGAGCGTTTTAGTTAATTCACCTATCAATCTCAAGGAGGCCATCCTCAATAT
>JBAXEJ010000136.1:0-4008 GCA_037140475.1 Gallionellaceae bacterium | reverse complement strand
TGAGGGCAGGCATCTGACAACCCTAAACAGCAAGAGTCTGTGACGGGGAAACCTAGAACGACTCCTTTCAGTTCTGAAGCAGCCATAGCCCCACTCGTTAAATTCCAACCTATTGGACTTACGGCAAAGATGCGCACAAAACGCTGATTTCAACCGGAGCACTCAGCCGGAGTGGACGTCGACATCTCTGCTATCCAACCTCAGAATGCAAATAGCCATTATTTTTCAGCGACTGCACTTTACGAATAGCTCGCCTCTAAAGAGTCTCTTCCGCTTGTTGTTGCAGCGCCCACATGTGAGCGTAAACGCCGTTCATCGCCAATAGCTCTGGGTGCTTGCCGCGTTCGACGATGTGGCCAGCTTCCATCACCAATATCTCATCTGCCTCAACGACGGTAGAAAGTCGGTGCGCGATGATCAAGCTGGTACGGCTGCGGGCAATTTCCAGTAGTTCAGATTGAATCGCTTTTTCTGTTTTGGTATCCAGTGCGGAAGTCGCTTCGTCCAAAATCAAAATCGCAGGATTTTTTAGCAAGGTGCGAGCAATCGCGACACGTTGTTTTTCACCACCGGAAAGTTTTAAGCCGCGCTCGCCCACCACGCTCTCCCAGCCCTGTGGCAGTGACTCAATAAATTTCAAGATGTGTGCGGCACGCGCTGCGGCGATCACCTCGTCGCGAGTTGCATCGGGGCGACCATAGGCGATGTTGTAGAAGATCGTGTCGTTGAATAGTACGGTGTCTTGCGGCACCACGCCGATGGCGGCGCGAAGACTGTCTTGCGTAATGTGGCGAATATCTTGCCCGTCAATTTTAATGCTACCTGCGCTGACGTCATAAAAGCGGAAAAGCAGACGAGCGAGTGTCGATTTTCCTGCGCCACTCGCGCCGACAGCGGCGACGGTTTTTCCGGCGGGAACAGTAAAGCTGAGGTCATGCAAAATGGTGCGATCGGTATTGTAAGCAAAGCCAACGTTCTCAAATTTCACTTCGCCGCCACGCAAGTTCAGCGCTGTTGCATTAGGCGCATCTTCAACTTCTTTGGGGCGTAATAGCAGGGTAAACATGCGCTCCACGTCAGTCATGGATTGTTTAATCTCGCGGTACATCACGCCGAGAAAACTGAGTGGTTGAAACATTTGTAGCAGGAAAGCGTTGACCATCACTAAATCGCCTAAGGTGAGCGTGCCCTCGACGACGCCATTGCCAGCACGAATCACCATTAAGGTCACGCCAATCGCAATGGTGGCGGCTTGTGCGCCATTGAGTAGTCCAAGTGAGCGTTGTGATTGCAAAGAGGCATGTTCCCACTCGGCGAGGTTGACGTCGTAGCGCTTTGCTTCGTAACGCTCATTGCCAAAGTATTTCACCGTTTCATAATTGAGTAGGCTGTCGATGGCTTTGCCGTAGGCTTCTGAGTCGAGTGTATTGGCGCGTCGTACAAACTGGGTACGCCAGTCGGTAATGGTGATGGTGAAACCGATGTAGGCGATGAGCGTGATCAAGGTAATCAGCCCAAATACCCAATCTAGTTTGACTAAAAGGATGACGGCGACCATTAAAATTTCGAGCACGGTGGGGGTGATGCGAAATAGTAAGTAGCCAACTAGGCTGGAGATCGCTCTCGATCCGCGCTCAATGTCGCGGGTGATTCCTCCGGTATGGCGCTCAAGATGAAAGCGTAACGAGAGTGCGTGCAGATGCTCGAAAACAGCCAAACTAACGCGCCGCATCGCGCGTTGCGTAACCTTTCCAAATACTAGGTCGCGCAAATCAGAGAAGGTCGTACTGGCAAAACGTAAAAAACCATAAGCAATGATGAGTGTGAGCGGCAATACTAAGTTGGTATTGGACTTGTCCAGTGCGTCGATGATCTCTTTCAATACCAGTGGCACCATCACGGCGGCCATTTTTGCGCCGATCAATAACGCTAAAGCTATAAATACACGCCCACGAAATTCCCACAGGTAAGGAAATAGACGGCCAATCGAGCGCAAGTCGGCTTTGGTGGCTTGTGATGGCGGTGGTGATGACGCTGAATATCTTGGATTAACCATTTTGATTACGACCAGAGGTGAAACAATGACGGGCAGATTCTAACATTTTAGCGACCAGCTACATGAGTATGGATTTGCGCAGCACCTCTGATTGCCTGTAAATTGAAGCTCCCTTATTCAAGATGAATAGAGAACATAAATGGAAAAAAGTTTTTGGCTAGAGCGCTGGCAGCGCGGTGAGATTGGTTTTCATGAGGCTGATGTAAACCAGTATTTGCTAAAGCACTGGCAAGCGTTAAATGTACCGAAGGGTAAGAGGGTGTTCGTCCCTCTTTGTGGAAAAAGTTATGACATGCGCTGGTTGCGACAGCAGGGTTATTCGATTTTGGGCGTGGAGTTAAGTCACCTCGCAGTACAAGATTTTTTCGCTGAAGCAGGGCATCAGCCGCAAAGGCATGCGGTTGGCGAGTTTGAGTATCACCAGGCCGATGACATTGGTATTCTGTGCGGAGACTTCTTTCATTTAAAACGTGACGATTTGCAAGACGTGGCTGCAGTGTATGACCGAGCTTCAATGGTGGCCTTGCCTCCTGAGATGCGTGAGCGATATGTACAACATCTGGTGAAAACATTGCCTAGGCCAGCGCAAATTTTGCTGATCACCTTTGATTACCCGCAGTCTGAAATGGAGGGACCGCCTTTTGCGGTTTCGTTTGCGGAGGTGAAGAAGCTATATGGTGATTACGCTGATATTCAGCAACTCGCGCAGATCGATGTGTTGGACGCGAACTCGCGCTTTAAGCAACGCGGAATGACCCGGCTACAAGAGGTGATTACCTTGCTGACGCTACGCTAGTGCAGGTGGCGAGATGATATGATTCGCTGAGTATTAATCTAATTTACTTTCACACATGAATTTACTTAAAGCGCTTGCTGCCATCAGCAGCCTGACGTTGGTTTCCCGCATTTTGGCGTTCGTGCGCGATGTGCTGATTGCACGCGTGTTCGGCGCAGGGATGGCGACCGATGCTTTTTTTGTCGCTTTCAAGCTGCCCAATTTGCTGCGTCGTATGTTTGCCGAGGGCGCGTTCTCACAAGCCTTTGTGCCGATTTTTGGCGAGTACAAAAATAAACGTGGCCACGACGAAACAAAATTGCTGGTCGATCATGTCACCACTTTGCTGGCGATTATTTTATTCATTGTCACGCTCATCGGCATTATTGCAGCACCGATCTTGGTGTACATCAGCGCGCCCGGCTTTGTGAAAGATGTGGATAAATTTGCGCTCACGGTGCAATTGTTGCGGATCACCTCCCCTTATATTTTCTTCATCTCGCTGGTGGCAGTAGCAGCCGGCATTCTGAATACTTACAACAAGTTTTGGGTGCCGGCTTTTGCCCCCATTCTGTTGAATATTTGTTTTATCGGTGGTGCGTTGTGGCTGGCACCGTATTGCGATCCGCCGATTATGGCTTTGGGCTGGGCGGTATTCGTTGCGGGTATTGTGCAACTGGCTTTTCAAGTGCCGTTTCTGAAAAAGATCGGCATGTTGCCGACATGGCGGCTTAATCTTCATGACGCTGGTGTATGGCGAGTGATCAAGCAAATGGGGCCAGCGGTTTTTGGTGTATCGATCGCGCAGATTAGTCTCATCATCAATACCATTTTCGCGTCATTCTTAGTGGCGGGTAGCGTGTCGTGGCTGTATTACGCCGATCGCTTGATGGAGTTTCCCTCTGGCGTGCTTGGTGCGGCAATCGCCTCCATCTTGTTGCCCTCGCTTTCTAAACATCATGCTGATAGCAACACCATCGAGTATTCGAAACTGTTGGATTGGGGCTTACGCCTAACCTTTATGTTGACCTTACCCGCGGCACTGGCCTTGGGTTTAATTGCAGTGCCACTGCTAGCCACCTTCTTTCAGCATGGCGCATTTTCCGCTAACGATGTGTTGATGACACGAGGAGCATTGGTGGGCTACAGCGTAGGATTAATCGGTATGCTCTCGGTG
>JBAXEJ010000135.1:0-4049 GCA_037140475.1 Gallionellaceae bacterium | reverse complement strand
GGCAGGCCCAGTGCCTACGCCAGCTGTAGCGTATCTGACACGAGCGTTACGATTACAGGCGGGAGTGGTGATCTCGGCTTCGCACAATCCGTTTGAGGATAACGGCATCAAGTTTTTTTCTGGCCAAGGAACAAAGCTGGCTGATGAAGTTGAACATGCTATCGAAGCAGAACTTGATAACCCGATGCATACCAATGAATCGGCTAGCTTAGGTAAGGCGAAGCGCATAGATGATGCGGTCGGTCGTTATATTGAATTTTGTAAAAGCACGTTTCCTGCAGACTTGAATCTGCGCGGTTTGAAGATTGTGGTTGATAGTGCGCATGGTGCGACTTATCACATTGCGCGGCATGTGTTTCACGAGCTAGGTGCTGATGTGATTGCGATTGGCGCAGAGCCAAACGGTAAAAATATTAATGATGGCTATGGCGCAACCTCGCCAAAGAATTTGCAGCAGGCAGTAAAAGAACACAAGGCACATATTGGATTGGCGCTTGATGGTGACGGTGACCGCCTGATCATGGTGGATGAAACCGGCAAGCTCTACGACGGTGATCAGTTGCTGTATATCATCACGCGACATCGCCAAGCACAAGGCACGATGAAGGGCGGCGTAGTTGGCACATTGATGACTAACTTGGCGTTTGAACATGCGATGCATAAATTAGGCATTCCATTTGTGCGCGCAAAAGTAGGCGATCGCTACGTGATGGAAGTGTTGCAACAGAAAGGTTGGCAAGTGGGCGGTGAAAACTCCGGCCACATACTTTGTCTAGATAAACACAGTACTGGGGATGGCATTGTTTCTGCGCTACAAGTATTACATGCGCTTCATTCCGGTAAGCAGACACTGGCTCAAGCCGCACAAGGTTTAGTGATGTACCCACAAGTGTTGATTAATGTGCGAGTGGAAAAAGCGGCAACGCTACTAGAGCATGGAAATATTAAGGCCTCGGTAACGGCGGCAGAGCAAGCACTTAACGGTAAAGGACGCGTGTTATTGCGTCCCTCAGGTACCGAGCCATTGCTGCGTGTAATGGTGGAAGGTGAAGATGGTGTGTTAGTAAAACAGTGGGCAGAAAATATTGCTCAAGTAGTGAGAGATGTCTCAACGTTGTAAAACCATGAGGTGCTACACCTCAGATATAAACCCATAGGGGGATGATATGCCTCAATTTATCAACACCAATATTCCAGCGCTCAATACGCAGCGAAATTTGAATAAATCGCAGGGTTCATTGAGCACTTCAATTCAGCGACTATCGTCTGGAGTACGCGTTAATAGCGCTAAAGATGATGCTTCTGGTTTGGCTATTGCGACACGAATGGAAAGTCAAATTCGTGGCTCTAACCAGGCTACGCGAAACGCCAGTGACGGCATCTCACTCGCGCAAACAGCAGAGGGTGCGCTGGGGGGCATTCAAACTAATTTGGCGAGGATGCGAGAGCTAGCGGTGCAGGGAGCTAACGCGACATCCAACTCAGACATTGATTCAATTAATGGTGAATTTACTCAGCTCAGCGTTGAAAATAGCCGCGTTATTCAGGCAACGATCTTCAATAATATTCCATTGCTTTCTGGCCCGATTAATCAGACTTTTCAAGTCGGGGCCAATAGTGTAGCTGGTGTTGATGACATTACCGTCACTACGCCTGGACTGAATTTGATTTCGACCACATTAGGAGACTCCTCACAAACGGCACGGGCGGAAATCGCGAAGTTAGACACCGACATCAATGCGGTTTCTAATTTGCGTTCAGCCTTTGGTGCAACACAAAGTCGATTTGAAACCGCAATCTCTGCATTGCAGATAACGGCTGAAAATCAAACCGCTTCGCGTAGTCGAATTATGGATGCGGACTACGCTGCAGAAACCTCGAATCTAACGCGAGCGCAAATTCTACAACAGGCTGGTACTGCGATGCAGGCACAAGCGAACACTTCTCCGAATGGCGTGTTGACCTTGCTGCGATAATGTTTTCGCTTTAGTCATTCCCGCGTAGGCGGGAATCTAGGCGCTGATTTATTCGGTTCCGTCGTTCCGGCGAAGGCCGGAACCCAGTTAAATAAAGGCACTGGATACCGGCTTTCGCCGGTATGACGAACCAACAGCTCCAGCTCAATTTGCAAACAAATAGCTCGCATCTCTGCGAGCTTTTTTATTTTGAGTGGCTCGTTTGATAATTACGAATCTTCACTCAGCAGCATTTCGGCATGGCTCAACATTGCCTTGCGTTGTGCTAATTTCATCTGATTAAAAATCAAAATCCACTCTGCTAAATTGTCATCTTCGGCGTAAAAATAAGCCGATGGGACACTTAATGCTTTCGCTAGAAGTTGAACAATCAGGTGCGCAGGTTCATGTATGCCGGTTTCGTATCGGCTCATTCGGGCACTACTACAGCTTTCGTCTAGTCCAATCATCCACCCCAGTTGCTCTTGAGCGATTCCGGCGCGTAACCGTGCTTCACGCAAGCGGCGACCGAACACAGATTTTTCAGGAGCAGTGGTTTTTTCCATGCTTCGATAATCGTAGATTCAGCTTGCACGCAATCTACGTTTAACGTAGATTGTAAATAGGCGTTCATAGAAAATGCCAAAGTTAGGAGGGTTGCGAAATTAATTTACTTAATCTTCAAGGAATCCGAAATGTATAAAATATTTTTACTAGTGCTGGCATCTCTTTTTTCACTTAATACGTTCGCAGCTGACCAAAAAGGCAAGTTCTACATTGCAGCGGATTTGGGGACAGTGGCATACCAAGATGCAACTGTTAGGATTAACGGTACGTTAAATACCTTTCCAAATCCTGGCGCACTTATAATTGCGGGCGGTTACTACTTCACCCCAATCGCTGCGGCTGAAATAGGTTACGCATCGGCAGGGAAATCCATTTTAAAGGGTACAAGTGGTGATGTAACTCTTGAAGCAAAATCAATTACCTTTGCGGCTCGTGTAAATCATGAAATCGCATCGCAAACCCAGCTCTTCGGAAAAATTGGTTTGGCAGCTAATAGCTACACAGAAAAAACATCGGGTACACTAGTATTCGCTGATGGGTCAACAAGTTTTTCAGGCTCAGAAAGCTCATTGATGTATGGATTCGGCTTGTCATATGCCACAACTGATTCGGTATCATTGCAAGCGCAGTATATAAATTATGGAAAATTTGCATCGACAGGAGCTTCAGCTACGTCATTCTCGTTTGGCATTGCTTATAACTTTTAAATTTAAAGAAGAGCTATAGGCTGGCTTGAAGTGCGAAGCTAAACGAATAAAAATCAGTAGCACTTTAAGCAATAAAAAAGCTCGCACTATTGCGAGCTTTTTTGTTTTCGGTAAATTAAATCAGGTAATCACAGTCGGTTTGTCGCGACCTGTTCTCGCTTTTAATTCAGAAACATTCAACGCAATTTCGATTAACTCCGCCAACGCGACTTGCGCATCTAAATGATGGCGCGAAACATCCGCTTCAAAGGCTTCCAGATAGACTCGTAATGTTGCGCCCTCGGTACCTGTGCCAGAGAGGCGGTAGATGATGCGAGATCCGTCGCTGAATAAGATGCGAACCCCTTGATTCTTACTGATGCTACTGTCAACAGGATCGGTATAACTAAAGTCGTCGCAGGTTTTGACAGTGTATTTACCGAAGGCTTTTCCAGTTAGCGTAGTGAAGTTGTCGCGTAGATGCTGCATCACGCCATTCGCCGATTCAGTGGGCAGGGCTTCGTAGTCGTAACGAGAATAGAAGTTGCGGCCGAATTTTGCCCAATGTTCAAGCACGATTTTTTCTACCGATTGCTTGCGTGCCGCCAAAATATTCAGCCAGAACAACACTGCCCACAGCCCGTCTTTTTCACGTACATGGTCGGAGCCGGTGCCAAAACTTTCTTCACCGCACAGTGTGACCTTTCCTGCGTCCATTAAGTTGCCAAAAAACTTCCAGCCAGTCGGTGTTTCAAAGCAAGGGATGTTCAGTGCTTGAGCCACGCGGTCTGCCGCAGCACTGGTCGGCATTGAACGGGCAATACCTGCTAAGCCTTTTTTG
>JBAXEJ010000134.1:0-4143 GCA_037140475.1 Gallionellaceae bacterium | reverse complement strand
ATCAGATATGGGTTCCAGAGTCATGGGATCGTTTTTAACCGGACACTAGTGAATTGGCTTGGCTTTTCGATACAAGGTGTCCGCTTGAATGGCAACCTTGATTAATAATTCTTCGGGCATGCCTAATGAGAGCGATAGCGCAGAAATATCGCGAATCGGCTTTAGATCATACTTGGGCTTCAGCAGGGGCGGGTTCATTGAGAAGTACCAATGCAGCCATTGCAAGTTGACCAGCTA
This sequence comes from Gallionellaceae bacterium, assembly GCA_037140475.1. Classification (GTDB taxonomy): domain Bacteria; phylum Pseudomonadota; class Gammaproteobacteria; order Burkholderiales; family Gallionellaceae; genus PALSA-1006. Next base: position 3,906 of record JBAXEJ010000134.1, on the reverse strand, counting down.
GTTCCTTGTCAATTCCTGCTAGCTCACCTTTTTCAGCCCCCAGAAAAAATAACATTTCTACAGGCATATTCAAAGCCCGCGCTATTTTGGTGACAGTTGAAAGAGTTGGGTCACGCTGGGAGTTTTCCAGCATCGAAAGATAAGACACCGAGCACTCGGCGCGACGAGCTACCTCCGCTTGAGATAAGCGACGTTTTGCTCGACACATTTGAATTGCGCTACCAATGTTCATGTTGTAACCAGTAATCAAAAAATGAATGGGCTTGCCGCATTCGTTGACTGCATTGAATCACTTCATTAAATCCTTGAGATTACTCACAAGGCTAATAACAAGAGCGATTGCCTGGATTGCGCGCAAGCCAAAATTGCCGAGCTGCACTTCGCTTTCCTTGTGATCTCTGGCCTTTTTAAGGTCTGAGATCACGGCGTCCAATTCAGTCAGAACGCTTGTATCGAGTTGGCTGTTATATACATCACGCAGCTTTTCAAGCGTGCGGATGCAGTTCTCTAAAGAATGTTGTTGCATGTTAACTCCTTCAATCCGGGCGAAATTGCCCAAGTCCCCACTAAGCATTAGCCGGAAGGAGCCAACCCGATACTACAAGCCCATCACCAGTTCTAAGGCGTCTAAGTCCCCAAGTTACTGACACTTAGTACATCACCTTCGGTCGTTGCGCGTGCCATACGACAGCGCCCGTTGCCTGACAATTTGGCCTCACTGCTGGAACAGCAAGGCGACCTCGCATAAACGAAGTCACTTAACTGGCTTCTGCTTTTGTGGAAGAAGGAATCACACTCTTAAAGAACAACCCGAGCGGTAACACTCGGCCTGTATGTATTGGAACATGAACTACGCCATATGTCAACAAATATTCACTGTGAGTGAATATTGCTTAGGGGCTATGCAATCAAGGGGTGGGGAGAGTTCGGGCTAAACGTCATTTCCTTGGCGAAGCCGTGATGTTCTACGGTGGGTAATGCCGAATATTTTCTATTTCAAATGGCTGACTTTTTGCGATCCCGTTTTGAACGAATTCTGGCATCAAGGCGCGGCCAATGTTCGGTGTGGAATTTTTTATTCGTAATTAATTCTATCGGGGCTGCGCCCATGACATCAATTCCCCATTGCGTAAAAACGAACATTCCGGCATCGGAGAGTGCGAGCTTACCCAGCCATACAACTCGATCAATCAGATAGCGATCAGGATTTTTACCGGCAAATCCTGATGCAACATAGTTTTCAAAAAAAGCCTTGGCGACCAACACGGCTAAACGTGCTTGCTCAATGCCATTTGTGTCGCGCTTGGATGATAGGCGATGCAGGTTAACGATCCGGCTTTTGAGAACCAGGGTAGGGTGGAGAATGCGTATAAATCCATAGTCGGGATGTTCAAGCTCAACAGCCGTCTCGCGGATTTCCTTGTTTGTCAGACCGATTAACGAACCCATAAAATCGACAAATAGACTGCGACCATCGGGTGTCTGATACGTCACTACTGCAGTGTTGGGCGTATTGTCATCCATGGTGGCTATTTTGAGCGTGCCATGCAGTTCGTCGGCAACTATCTTGGCATCATGCTTCGTGGCCAGAACGTCCGCATCCATGGTGAGGTATGGTGTTTCGATTGGCGGAATCGTTATGTCGAAGCGGTCAATCCAAAACGTTAACGACTGTCCGCCAACTAGGATGGCTGGCGTAGGGGTTTTTTGGAGTGCCTTGAAGAATATCGGCAGGTCGTCCGGACAAAACCAGTCAAACCCAGTTGCCATGAATTAACCTGGCATGTGGATGACGCGGAAAGCCTTTACGTCGACTGCGGGGATCAGTCTTGCGCGATCAGCTGCCTCGAGAGGAGAAAGGTGCAGAATTGTCACTTCTTTCTTGAACGCAGCTTGCCGAGCAACTTTGCTGTATGAGGATTTTGCCGCAACTGCTTTTGCAAGAAGCGCAGAGCCTCGCCCGCTCATCTTCACAGGCTTAGCTTTGTCCTCAACCGCATTGGCAATTGCTTTTTTCATGACGGCATCGTAGCACGTTAAGTCAGAATCATTCAATACGTGAGCAAAGGGAATCATGAACGCCATGCATTAGTTGCGAAGCACAAGTTCAGGGAAGTGGGTATCCAAGAAGTCATATCCGATAGGCCATTTCAACTTCCGCAATTCGTCACAGTTCTGTTGAGCCGAGAGCGGTCGCAAATTCGGCAATGCGAAGAGAGAGTAAATCACCGAACTACACTACAATGTGGGATGAGTTGCCGGTGGCGTGCTGAGATGGAGTACTAGATATTTATTACTATTGCCTTTAAACCCAATATCTACAACAATCCGTGCCGCAGTTTAAACCTCAATTTCACTAGGGAATACACATGAATCGCCAAGAACTCATTGAAGCACTCTCCAAGAAGACAGAATCAACTAAAGCTGAGGCTGATCGTAATATTTCAGCGCTGCTTGAAATCATTACTGCCACTCTCAAAAAAGGTGACAAATTGGCCCTCGTTGGTTTCGGCTCCTTTGAAGTGCGTAAGCGTGCTGCTCGCGTTGGCCGTAACCCAAAGACTGGCGCTGAACTAAAAATCAAGGCTTCCAAAGTTCCAGCGTTCAAAGCCGGCGCAACACTGAAAGCAGTTGTAAACGGCACTAAGAAGTAATTTCAAGTTGTATCAACGAAGGCCGGCAGTTCAGATTGCCGGTCTTTTGTTTTCTAGGTAACTGAAAATGCCCGTAAACCAAATTCTTGAATATCTTAAAAAACACGGCGAATCGATGGATAGCGATATAGCTACTGCCATTAATCTGCCGATGACTAAAACACGGACGCTGTTAGCTGAGCTGATCGCTAAAACAGATGTGATTGCCTGCGAAACGATCAAGTTTGAAAAGGGAAAGAAGATCGAAGGGTTGAGCTGCAGGGTATCTGGCTTCACACCAAAAGCTAAGCCCGGTGCTAAATCTAAAGTGCAACTCAAACTGTCCTGAGTAAGCAGCACTAACAATAAACAGAATGGCTCGCCGCAAACACCACAATGTCTATGTCATCGAATTGTCTAAGGACGTGCTGTACGAAGCTAAGTTCAAGAAGTGCAATCCTAGTTACATCACAGGCAAGCCATGCGTTTATGTGGGAATGACGGGACTGGACCCTGATGTTCGCTTTGATAAACACAAAGCAGGTATTCAATTGAACCGCTACGTTCAGCAATACGGCCTACGGCTGCTGCCCGATCTTTACGAAGGATTCAATCCCATGTCTTACGACGATGCAATCACCAAAGAGGTTGAAGTAGGAATTGATTTGCGTGAAGCGGGATTCGGGGTTTGGCAGGCGTGATTCTGCGGCTACCTCTTACTAATGATCATCGTTGGAATTTTCGTTGCATTCAAACCGTTGCGCCTAACTTACGGATGCCTTGTGCCGCGTGCCTTTTAATGTGTATTTAAAAGTTCGACAGAGCGGGGCTTAAATAAAACCACCACGCAATGAATTAAGCGTTGAGTTTGCATCATTCCTAAACCATTTTTCTTGGCAATGCATCCAGACTGACTTCAAGGTTTTTCCCCTCTGGGTAAATCGTTGCTTGGAACCATCTCTCCCGATCTTCGGTTTCTTGGCAGACATGGATGGTCGTCCAGTCACTTAAATCCAGTAGGGTGGAAACACCCGCCTGTCGGAGTTGTTCATCCTGCTGAACTAGCTTGGTCAGGAAATCGAGCAAGATCGAAGGCATTAATCTGGGGGTGAAGATCAGTAGCTTCTTTTCATCAAAGTTTACCGACCACTGAATATTGAATATCTCACCATCGTCACTTAATGACATTGAGTGCAGACTTTCTGGTCGTGCTGTCTTGAAAGGCAGTGAGTCAATATGTGATGTCACCATCTCGGCAGACCTAGCTTTTTTT
>JBAXEJ010000133.1:0-4161 GCA_037140475.1 Gallionellaceae bacterium | reverse complement strand
CCCATGCACTGTGCATCACGGTGCCACGACTCGGCGACGTCGCGCCGAGTTCCTACGACGGCGACACCGGACCCGAGGTTCGCCGCTTCGCTCGCGAACTCGGTGTTAATTTGACTTTGGTCAATGGTAGTGGCGAAAAAGGCCGCGTCACGAAAGACGACGTACAGAATTTCGTTAAGCAATCGTTAGCTCAGCCGCGTGGCGCAAGTGCTGGTGGTAACGGGTTGCAAGTGTTGGAAATGCCGGTTGTTGATTTTGCTAAATTTGGCGCAATCGAAACCAAACCACTTTCCCGTATCAAGAAAATCTCTGGGGCCAATCTACATCGCAACTGGGTGAGCATTCCTCATGTAACGCAATTTGAAGAAGCCGACATCAGTGAGATGGAAGCCTTCCGTAAAGAACTGGGTGCCGAGTACGCCAAGCAGAATATCAAAATCACGCCGCTGGCTTTCATGCTCAAAGCGGCGGCGATTACCCTTAAACACTTCCCCGACTTCAATGCTTCGTTAGATGCGAGCGGCGAAAATCTGGTACTGAAGAAATATATTCATATCGGCGTGGCAGTTGATACGCCAGATGGTTTGATGGTGCCAGTGATTCGCGATGTCGATCAAAAAGGCATTGTGCAATTAGCCACCGAGCTAGGCGAAGTCAGCGCTAAAGCGCGCGATAAAAAGATCACCGCAGCAGACATGCAAGGCGGTTGCTTCACGATCTCCAGCTTGGGCGGCATTGGCGGTACAGCATTCACGCCGATCATCAATGCGCCTGAAGTCGCGATCCTCGGCGTGTCGCGTTCCAGCATGAAGCCAGTATGGAAAGACGGCGAGTTCGTGCCACGTTTGATGTTGCCATTGTCATTATCTTATGACCATCGCGTGATCGACGGTGCGGCAGGTGCCCGCTTCACCACTTACCTCGCGCATGTGTTATCAGACATGCGTCGCTTGGCACTATAAAACTATGAACGCTCTCCCTATCGGCATTCTCGGCGGCACCTTCGACCCCATTCACAACGGCCACATGCGCCTTGCGATTGAGGCACAAGAACAGTGTCATTTGAGTGAAGTCCATTTCCTACCGAGTGGCACGCCGCCGCATCGTAGCGCTCCGCACGCCAGTGCGAGCGACCGCTTGCACATGGTGCAACTCGCTGTACATAGCAACCCCGCTTTTCTCGCCGATCAACGCGAAATTTATCGCGAAGATGCCTGTTACACCGTTGATACACTTGCCGCAGTGCGCAATGAGTTAGGTTCTCATCAATCAATTTGCTTACTACTGGGTAGTGATGCTTTTGCGCTACTACACACATGGCATCGCTGGACTGAGTTGTTTGACCTTGCGCACATCGTAGTGATGCAACGCCCTGGCCAACCACTTGGCAACTTAATGGCAAAAACCGACGCTGCGCTACTACGTGAATACACTTCGCGCCTAGCGCCTTCACCTAAGGTATTGCACGAAAGTCCTTCCGGTCATATCGTGGTACTCGACATCCCCGCGTTAGAAATTTCCTCTACTGACATTCGCGAGCGTTGTGTAGCGGGTAAAAACATTCATCATCTCGTGCCAGACTCTGTCGCTCATTACATTCACAATAATCCGTACACCACATGCTAACCGTAGAACAAAAAGTAAAAATCATCATCGATGCGTTGGAAGATAAAAAAGCCAACGACATCACCATCGTCAACACTAGCAAGCGTAGCCCGCTGTTTGAACGCATGATCATCGCCAGTGGCACGTCTAATCGCCAAACCAAAGCGCTCGCCGACCATGTCGTTGATCAGCTGCAATTGAGTGGCGAAAAAGTGCTTAGCACCGAAGGTGAAAAAGGTGGCGAGTGGGTATTGGTTGATCTGGGCGACATATTAGTTCATGTCATGCAGCCCGCGGTTCGCGCCTACTACAACCTCGAAGAGCTGTGGGGCGCCTCACCACGCATGCCGGCGCCTACTGAAAAATGAAATTAATCATTCTGGCAGTCGGTAACAAGATGCCAGAATGGATTACGCACGGCTTCAACGAATACACCAAACGTATGCCCCGTGAGGCGACCATCTCACTCATCGAGATCAAACCTGAGCCACGCACCACAGGTAAAACGGTGCCGCAAATTATGGAAGCAGAAGCGCAGCGCATCGAGGCCGCCCTACCTAAAGAGGTGACGCGCGTCGTGCTGGATGAACGTGGAGCCTCACTCAACACCAAGCAACTCTCGCAGAAAATGCACGACTGGCTCGGGGGTGGGCGCGACGTCGCTTTTGTCATCGGTGGTGCGGACGGACTGCATCAGTCAATACGTGATTCTGCGCAGCAATTGTTAGCATTGTCCGCCATGACACTGCCACATGGCATGGTGCGAGTGCTTCTGGCAGAACAGTTGTATCGAGCGCATAGCTTGTTGCACAATCATCCCTACCATCGGGAGTAATCATGGCCATCAAACAGCCCCGCATCTATCTCTGCTCACAAAGTCCTCGCCGTCGCGAACTGCTCAAACAAATTGGCGTCAATTACGAGATGCTGATGCTACGCACCGACCCGCGTCGTAATGTTTGCGTAGATGAAACACCTTTGGAGAATGAGCTACCTATTGATTATGTGCAGCGCATCTGTCGCACGAAAGCGATGGCAGGATGGGACTCTTTGCTTTACCGCAATCTTCCACAATTTCCCGTACTCGCTGCAGACACCACCGTCACCATCGACAATCAGATTATCGGCAAGCCAACCGACAACGCCCATGCGGCAGAAATACTGCGCTCTCTTTCAGGACGCCAACATCAAGTATTAACCGCCGTGGCAGTCGCGCTCAATGAACGTATCGAGCTTCGCCTTTCCACTACGTTGGTGACATTTGCCAAGCTAGACGAAGAACGCATCCACCACTACTTGCTAACTCACGAATCTCACGACAAAGCCGGAGCCTATGGCATTCAGGGGCATGCTGGCGCATTTGTCGAGCGTATCGAGGGGAGCTACACCGGCGTGATGGGGCTGCCTTTATTTGAAACGGTGGAGTTACTTCGCTTGTTTGATTACCCGGCCTTGTAATTTTTCATATCCCAATATAATCATATAATTACATCACATGAGCGACGAAATACTAATCAACGTTACCCCGCAAGAAACGCGCGTTTCCATCATGCATCAGGGTGTGGTTCAAGAATTACACATCGAACGCGTCAGCCAGCGCGGCATGGTTAGCAACGTTTATGTGGGACGCGTAAAGCGAGTGTTACCCGGCATGCAGTCTGCGTTCATTGACATTGGCTGGGAACGCTCTGCCTTTTTGCATGTTGCCGACATCTGGGAAAACAACGTCAACGGCGAACCCGAGAAGCCCATCGAAAAGGTTCTGTTCGAAGGACAAACGCTATTAGTTCAAGTGATCAAAGATCCAATCGGCACCAAAGGTGCACGCCTCTCCACACAAATTAGCATTGCCGGTCGCCTACTCGTTTATTTGCCTCAAGAAACACACATCGGCGTTTCACAGCGTATTGAAAGCGAAGAGGAGCGCGAGCAGTTGCGAGCCAAATTGCAGCAGGCACTTCCCCCCGAACACCAAGGGGGTTACATTATTCGCACACTGGCGGAGGCCGCCTCCAATACCGATTTTCAAGCCGACATCGCTTATCTAAACAAGCTCTGGCTCAACCTTCAACATCAATCCAAAACACAATCTGCGCCCGCACTTATTTATCAAGAGCTCCCCCTCAGCTTGCGTGTGTTGCGTGATTTGGTGAATGAGGAAACGACTCGTGTACTCATTGACTCTCGTGAAACGCACGAACGCATGATTGGGTTCGCTAACGACTACATCAACTCAGCCGTCCCTAAACTCAGCCACTATATTGGCGAGAGGCCATTATTTGATTTGTATGGCGTGGAAGAAGAAATTGAGCGCGCACTTTCGCGTCGGGTAGATTTGAAATCTGGGGGCTACCTCATCATCGACCAGACTGAAGCATTGACCACAGTCGATGTAAATACTGGTGGCTTCGTCGGTGGCCGCACTTTCGACGACACCATTTTCAAAACAAATCTAGAGGCAGCTCAAGTCATCGCGCGTCAATTACGTCTGCGCAATTTGGGGGGCATTATCATCTGCGACTTCATCGACATGGATAATGTCGAGCATCGTGACGC
>JBAXEJ010000132.1:0-4216 GCA_037140475.1 Gallionellaceae bacterium | reverse complement strand
TTAGTGAGCAAAGCTTGAGCATTGTTCCTATCCTGATGTATCACAACATTGGCGTGCCTCCCGAGGGCGCTAAATTACGCAATCTTTACGTGCGAAAAAGCGCTTTTGCGCGGCAAATGTGGATGTTGCGGATGCTTGGCTATCAAGGGCTTTCCATGTCTGCGGCGATGCCTTATTTACGCGGCGAGAAGCAAGGCCGAGTAGCCGTCATCACCTTTGATGATGGCTATGTGGACACCTTAGAAGATGCACTGCCCATTTTGCAAAAGAACAATTTCAGCGCGACCTGCTATTTCATCAGTCAGCGTACCGGGCAATACAACGAGTGGGATGCTACTCAGCTCAATGTGCGAAAAACATTAATGAGCGATGCGCAGGTTCGTACTTGGCACGCAGCCGGCATGGAAGTTGGCGCGCATTCGCGCACACATCCGCGCCTGACTTCATGCACAGACAATGAATTGAATAATGAAATCGCGGGCAGCAAAGTCGATTTAGAAAAATTAATCGGCCAAGCCGTCACTCAGTTTTGCTATCCCTACGGCGATCTAGATGAACGCGTAGTCAGCACAACGCGTGAGGCGGGCTACGATGCTGCTACTACCGTACAACGAGGTCGTGCACGCGCTGGCGATGATCCAATGCTCTTTCGTCGTGTGCTAGTTAGCGGCAGCACATTTCCGCATCTATTTCTCTTGAAGCTACTCGGCAATTACGAGGATAAACGCGGATGAAAATTCTCTTCGTTGGCACGCACAATGGTGGTGGTGGCACAGAAAGTCATCTCGTTACCCTTTCTAAAGCCATGAGCGAAGCGGGCCATGATGTCGCAGCGGTGATCCGTTTTGACACCCCCATTCATAAAGGCTTAGTGGGTAGCAAGGTCGCGCTTTTTCAAGGTGTATTCAGGAATGCTTTCGATCCACGCGGCATCGTCGCAGTATGGCGAGCGGTGAGTGAATTCAAACCGGATTGGATTGTCGGTAGCTTCAGCAAAGAGTATTGGCCACTGGCAGTCATTGCACGTTTACGCGGCGTAAAGTTGGCACTGTTTAAGCACATGGATTACCCCCTGCGATTTTTCACTCATCATTTTATCCCCCGCTTAGCCCATCGCTTTATCGTCATTTCAGAGTACATGCGCAGAAATTTTATTGCTCGTGGCGTAGATGCAACGCGAATTGATTTACTCTACAACCCAATTGACTTAAATCACTTTCAACCCAATCCGGCATTACGCAAAAAAACTCGATATCTTATGGGTTTTGCTGACAGTGATGTTGTCATCGGCTATATCGGCGCGATGCACCCGGATAAAGGTATGATTCCACTGTGCGACGCCATTAATCAGGCGATGGCCGAAGCACCTAGTCTTAAAGCGCTTTGGATAGGTGAAGGTTTAGCACTTGAAGAATTAAAAACAAAATTTCAGGACGGTGGCTTTGCCTCTCAGCATACGTGGCACACTTGGTCAGCCAACGTCTTACCGTACTTTGAAGCGATCGACATGCTTGCGATGCCGACCATTGGCAATGAAGCTTTTGGGCGCGTTTCGATTGAAGCCCAAGCCTGCGGACTCCCAGTGCTGTGCAGTAACAACGGCGGTTTACCTGAAACTTTACAACCCAATATCACGGGATTGTTACTACCGCCGGGCGATGTGCCTGCGTGGCGGGACGCGATTTTAAAATTAGCAAAAGATACTCAACTACGGACGCAGTTGAGTAGCAAAGGGCGGGATTGGGTGAACAGTACCTTTAGCACGACGGCTATCGCGCAAGAATTTACGAGACTGCTTGAAGAAACTAAGTGAGCTGAACTATTAGCCCGCGCCTTGCATCAACTGCTCCATCCTCGCCCTACCATCTGGTGTGGTCATTACCATCAGCACATCCCCTCCACTGACCACTTGATTTGAAGGTGGATTGAATACCCACTGATTTGTTTTATTGCGTATTGCCAACACTAGACAGTCAGCATTTCCCTGATATAAAACCGTTAACGGTTTGCCGGTTAAGTCATCAGGAATCTTTATTTCTTCCATCCGCACACTCGCTTCAGATTTCAACATATCGTCCAAAAAAGACACCACATGTGGACGAACCATCGCGGAAACAATGCGCAAACCACCGGTAAAATCCGGGGAGACAATTTCATCGGCGCCGGCACGACGGGTTTTTTCAGCATTCTTAACATCGTGGCATCGTGCGACAACACGCAACAGTGGATTAAGTTGCTTCGCGCTTAAACTAATCACCAAATTTTGACTATCGTCATGTGCAACCGCGAACACCCCTTTAGCGCGTAGCACGCCTGCCGCCAATAACACATCGTTATCAGTAGCATCTCCATGCAAATACAATTGCCCCGGATGAGCAGTCAAATAGCGTTGGATCGTTTCTAAGTCAGAATCCACGATGACGCAGCTTCGCCCGGTGGAAGTCAACTCATGCGCGACATTGCTACCTACTAACCCAACACCACAAACGATGTAGTGGTCTTTCATCTGTGCAATTCGTTGCTGCATTTTTTTTCTCCGCCATGACTCATTAATATCCCGCTCCAACGTGAATGCGGTCACTGTAGAAAGCACATACCCCAACACACCAATACCTGTAAAGCCAATGAAAATGGTAAACAGCCTGCCATACTCATACTGGCTCACATCGACGATTTCACCATAACCGATGGTCGCAATCGTAATAAAGGTCATGTAAAAACAATCGAGCCAAGAATGTTTATCGCCACCCAGTATATGGTAACCAATCGTGCCGATAATCATCACCAGAATCAAGGCAACAAAGGCATATACGAGATTCCGAATTACATGAGACTCACTCTCGTCAACAATTCTCATTATTCATCCTGCACATCTGCGTTAGTTGAAAACTCGCTACTAAATCCAAAGTTGCGCATATCCACGATCCGCATGGGATAAAGTACACCGTCTAAATGATCGCACTCATGCTGCACCACGCGTGCATGAAAGCCACTCACTGTTCGATCAATTAACGCACCAAATTCATCGTAACCCTGATAACGCAACTGCGTAAAACGCGGCACCAAGCCACGCATGCCTGGTACGCTAAGACACCCCTCCCAGCCTTCTTCTTTCTCTTCCGACAGCGGCGTAATCACTGGATTGATCAATACCGTACCGGGCACAATTTCGGCATCAGGATAACGTGGATTTTCCTCTACGCCAAAAATCACAATGCGCTGATTAATACCAATTTGGGGTGCGGCCAAACCCACGCCGTCTAAGGCCTGCATGGTATCTCGCATGTCGGCCAGCAAGGCATTCAGCTCTGCGCTATTAAACGCCTTTACTTCCTCTGCACAACGTAACAGCCGTGCATCACCCATGCGCAAAATTGCTCTAATTGCCATCTGCATCCACCACTAAGCCCAATATATTTCTAACAATTGCCATCGCAGGTTCAGCCACAGCGTTGATTGTTTCTAAATGAACCCCATCGCGGCTAGCGCCTCGCCCTGCTGCATAGTTCACCACCACAGCAATCGCAGCGTAGTTCAACCCTAACTCTCTAGCCAATGCTGCCTCCGGCATGCCCGTCATCCCCACCATGTCAGCGCCATCTCGCTCCAAGCGATTTACTTCCGCCGCCGTTTCTAAACGCGGCCCTTGTGTCGCAGCATAAACGCCACCATCAACACAGGATTCTTTAGCAAGTTTCGCTGCGGTTAAAATTTGCTGACGCAATTCAGGCGAGTACGGATGAGTAAAATCAATATGAGTAACAGGCCGTTCGCGCCCATCAACATAGGTGAACGGCCGGCTGTGGGTGTAATCAATTATTTGATCAGGCACCACAACTACCCCGGGTTTTAAATCAGTACGAATACCGCCCACAGAAGCGACTGAGATCACACGCTTCACACCCTGTTCGTACAAAGCCCAAAGATTTGCACGATAGTTCACTTCATGCGGAGGAATCGTATTGCCATATCCGTGGCGTGCTAAGAAGACTACTTCATGCTGATTGATGGTGCCGAAAGTCAGCGCCCCAGAAGGTTCGCCGTAAGGTGTGCGAATCACTTGCCGATGAGTGATTTTAATATTCTCTAATTGATCGAGACCCGTACCACCAATAATCGCTAACATATTAAAATCTCCTATAATTTACTGCGCAATTCGATAGCTACGTTGCGCGGCGCTCGCTCATCGCCTACCCAATTGGTATGTCTCACTCGC
>JBAXEJ010000131.1:0-4229 GCA_037140475.1 Gallionellaceae bacterium | reverse complement strand
GTGTGGGTTCAAATTCGATGCAACTGCTGGGTCAGCAATACGCGCAATTCGACAGGTCAGTAATTTTAGGTTGTGCTTGAGCCGCTTCACCTCCCAATGCCTCGGCACCTCACCTAGCCATACCACGCCGCTGTCCTTGTATTCTGGATAACGCGGCAGGCTCATGCTTCACCCTCTTTGCTTGTTCGCGTTTGTTTGCGTTTTGGGAGTTTCTTAGCTACATCCTGAATCTGTTTGGAGGCTTGCTCAAAATGCGCATCTACCAGCCTCGGCTGTGCATCTTGCAAACTGCGATAGCGGGTGTATTCATTTTCTGCTTTTGCCTTGGCAGTTTCGGCTGAGATTTTGCCTGCATGATCCAGTAGTTCGCGACCAGATATTTTTAGGAACTCATCAAGCTTGGTGATCCAAGCGTGCATGGTCATGGGCTTGCGTCCCAGCGCCTGCAACTCCGCAAATTCGATGTAGAAGTTGACGATGCGGTTGAGCACTTGCAACTCATCTTCGGTGAGATAGTTTTTGGCGATGGCGACATCGTCTTTGCGTACCAAGCCACTGGCCCGTGTCGTCAGTAGCCCCATGTGTGGCTTGTCGGCATCTGCGCGTTGATGAATGATTTCGGCGGCAGTGTGGCCGTGCGTGGCCCAGTGCATTTTGTTTTGTACAGTGGCAAAAAATTGTTGCGAGGCTTCGGCATCGGGTGTGTAGTCCACGCTAGTGGCGTAAATATCCAGCACCTTTTGGTAGAAGCGCCGTTCCGAGGAGCGGATGTCACGGATGCGTTCCAGCAGCTCGTCGAAGTAATCGGTTTGGCCTTTGCCGGGCGGATTTTTGAGCCGCTCGTCGTCCATGGCATAGCCCTTGACCAGATATTCGGACAAGAGTGCTGTCGCCCATTGACGGAATTGGGTGCCACGGTGGCTGCGCACACGAAAGCCGACGGCAAGGATGGCAGGCAGGCTGTAGTGGAGCACTTCGCGTGAAACCTGTCTTGTACCTTCGGCGCGAACTATTAAGTAAGACTTAATGGTTGCGGCTTCGCTCAACTCACCTTCCGCATAAATGGCCTTCAGATGGAGATTTATATTGGGGACGGAGGTCTGGAAAAGCTCAGCAAGCTGAACTTGGGAAAGCCAGATCGTTTCGTTTTCGAACCGGCATTGAATGCGCGTACCGCCATCTTCGGTTTGATACAGAATGAAATCGCCCACTTGCACAACCGGCGTGCTGGCTTTCTTGCTCATGTCGATAGCCCCGAAATCATCGTCAAAATCTTATCTGTGCATTGCTTTAACTCAGCGTCAATCTCAGCTAGAGGGCGCGGTGGCTGGAACACATAGAAGTGACGGTTAAAGGGGATTTCATAACCCACTTTGGTTTTGTCGTGGTCGATCCAAGCATCCGGTGCGTGAGGCAATACTTCGCGTTTGAAGTAGCTCTCCACATCCTCAGAGAGCGGGACGTTTTCAGTGTCGCGCAGACTAGCATCAGTTTGCGGCTTACCTTTCAGTTTGCCTTTTTCATTCAGCAAGACTTTGCCAGCTGCATCTTTTAATGGGCGTTCTACGGTGATGGTGCGGTAGCCAAAGTCTGCGTTGTTGAAAATGCGGCTGATCGGTTTGCCATTTTGTTCACCTTCCTGAAACTCACCAAACAGTCGTGTAACTTCAGCGATGTGAGCGTCAGACATTTCCTTGCGCTTGCTACCCAAACTCTTGCGCATCTTCTGCCATAGATTACTTGCATCGATGAGTTGTACTTTGCCCTTGCGGTGTTCAGGTTTGCGGTTGGAAAGTATCCAGACATAAGTGCTGATGCCGGTGTTGTAGAACATATCGGTAGGTAGGCCGATGATGGCCTCAACCAGATCATTTTCTAGCACGTAGCGGCGAATCTCGCTTTCGCCCGAACCAGCACCGCCGGTGAACAGAGGTGAACCGTTTAGCACGATACCTAAACGGCTACCACCCTCTGCCGCTGGGCGCATTTTGGCGACAAGGTGTAACAGGAATAGAAGAGAGCCATCTGACACACGCGGTAGGCCGGGACCAAAGCGTCCATTAAATCCTTGCTGTTCATGTTCCTTGCGGATTTCTTTCTCGACTTTTTTCCATTCCACGCCAAACGGTGGATTGGATAGCATGTAGTCGAATTTCTTGTGCAAATGCCCGTCATCCGACAACGTGTTGCCCGCCATGATGTTGGCGACATCTTGTCCCTTGATGAGCATGTCTGCCTTGCAGATGGCGTAGGACTCGTCGTTTAACTCTTGCCCGAACATGGTGAGCCGAGCTTGCGGGTTGTGCTCATCCAGATATTCACCTGCGATAGACAACATTCCACCTGTGCCTGCGGTGGGGTCGTAGATGGTGCGCACTACACCGGGCTTGGATAACACTTCGTCGTCTTCGATGAACAGCAGATTGACCATGAGGCGGATGACTTCACGCGGGGTGAAGTGTTCACCGGCAGTCTCATTGGAGATTTCAGCAAACTTACGGATTAGCTCTTCGAACACCAAACCCATTTGGCTGTTGCTCACTTGATCGGGATGCAAGTCGATTTGGGCGAATTTTTCGGTGACTTGGTACAGCAGGCCTGATTTGCTGAGGCGATCGACCATCGTGTGAAAATCGAAACGCTCGAAAATATCGCGCACAGCCGGTGAAAAACTTTGCACGTAGCTGTAGAGGTTTTCTCGAATGTGATCCTGATCACCCATCAGCTTTTTCATATCCAAAGCTGAGGTGTTGTAGAAACTTTGTCCGGCCTTGCGGAGTAAGAATGGCTCGGGGTTCAACTCGGCTTGTTGTTGTTTGGCATACTCCGCCAGCACCGCAGGTTTAGTAGCTTCGAGTACACAGTCCAAACGACGCAACACAGTGAATGGCAAAATAACTTTGCCATATTCAGACTGTTTGTAATCGCCACGAAGAAGATCAGCCACTGACCAGATGAAAGAAGAAAGTGCTTGTTGGTTCATTGATTGCCTAGCAAATTAGATTTATGGCTATTGTACTGGCATGCCATTACTTTCGCCTTATACGCCACGGTAATTATTTAGTTAAGCAATGCAGTATTGTTGCGGTTACTGCTCTTTGAGTAGCCACGCAATTGCGGCTTCCTCATCATAAAAGATGTAATGTTTAAAATCAGAGATGACAGCTCTGTCTTCGTAAAGCCGAAATACTTTGTCGTTAGCCAAACCCTGACTATATAGGATGGCAACCCGAATATTGTTTGAGACGCCGAGATGTTCGTTATGCTGAGGCAGGTCGTAAATATCGACGAAATTCATGGCAACAGTAACATTTCGCTCATCCAGTAGGATGAGACTGCAATTGAACTTACGGCAAGCTTCAATCGCGGTCACCACTGACTGTTGATTAGCTTCAACGGTCAAATTGCCGCGAGCAATAATCTTGATGTACTTTTGATCAGCAAGATAGCTAACAATTAGATCAAAGTTATTATCTAAATTTTCAGAATTTTGAATTTCGCTGGAAGACAATCTATAAGTCCTGAGCCGAACCAAATATGTTTTGGTTTTGAAATTTGATGGCTAGGATTTCATTCTCATAAGAGCGCTCAGTCAATATGTCGTTTGGCCTAGACCGTTTGGCATATTGTTGTATTGGTTCCAATCTAGTAGGTTACAAATGCTTTAAATATTGCAAGACAGGAGTCCGAAGGATTTTGTGGGTGAGAGAAGTCTGCTTCTCGGCCATAACGGACTGTGACGTTTTTGTGAAAGTGGTATCGGTTCAGCCTGCTGGAATATCTGCTTCCGAAAATCTCGTAAGGTCTACAGGGGCGATATACTTGCTGTTGATAACAATTCAAACTTGTTCCATTGAATTTTAAGGAGACGATGATGTCTAGCTGCGCTGGTGAATGGATAAAAGTAATTGGCCCGCTTGCAATAGAGATTCACGCAAATCACTCTGATAAGTTGATTGGTGATTTGCCGACTGTGACTGATATAGCTCTTCCTAAAGCAGAAAATACTGAGTTTCGAAATGATGGAAAAGCTGTTCATTTCACTTCGATTGAGGCACGGAATCGGATAGTTGCAACCTACAAATTCATGGAAAAACGAGAAGAGTATTCTCATGATGATCCAAGATGGTTAGATGTTGCACATGAACTTTGGCGCAATGAGATAGGTAAAAGTGACTAAAGTGGACCCCAAAAATCAGACAGTAATTTAAGATGGTAGCCTGCCGTAA
>JBAXEJ010000130.1:0-4296 GCA_037140475.1 Gallionellaceae bacterium | reverse complement strand
TGTGGGTTCAAATTCGATGCAACTGCTGGGTCAGCAATACGCGCAATTCGACACGCTGTTTGCAAGATTGCCGGTTTGGATTTTTTCGACAGTGACCTTAACCGGCGCCAAAGGCCCTTGCGTGATAACGACCCAAGCAAATAGCGCTAACGCCCCCGCTCCTAACGCCAGCATTTGCAATTTTTTCTTGGTCATATATCACCCACTTAAGATAGTAATTGATTGCTATCTTAATGGATTCACTTAGGCAAGGCAAACTAAATATAACTACATGATTTAATGTAAAGTATTTGGTTTTCTCAATTCGCTTATTGTGCGTATAGAAGTGACATTTTATAGATAACCAAAAAGGTCTGTGAATCACCACATAGCCATTTATGGCAAACAGATGTGGCAAATAGCTGCTACCTTTTTCGTGGGTGGCACATATATGTCAACCGGGACGACCGTCTGCCCTTGGTCGCCAATACGCTGGTAGGTAGCGCACAACCCACGGCGTAAAACTCGCCAACCAAATGAACGCCGCCGCGGTATACATCCACGACATCGCCACTATCGTCAACATGTCTGCACTTACGCGCAGCACAGCAACCAGTTGCATCGCGACAAACATCAATTTGAGTGAGTTATCAATATCAAACGGCAAGCCGGAGTGACCTAAGGTGACGCGGGTTCCCATGCCCAGCATCAATGTCGCGAAGCAACCAATCGTGAGCGCATGTAGCGGCGCGAGCCCTAAAATAAATGTTTCGCCGTGACTAAATAAGAGCGTAGCACTTTGCACAGTAGATAAAAGCAAAGCAGTGCCTATCCACGCAAAGCCGATGTGCAATATCGCCAATAATGGATTGCGCAGACTATGACGAAAGCCCCACGAATAGCTCAGAAAAAACGCTACGCCTACCATTGGCAGATCGCTGAGCCACAACCACGCCGTCGCTTCAAAAAATTGCAAGGCGAAGTGC
This sequence comes from Gallionellaceae bacterium, assembly GCA_037140475.1. GTDB lineage: Bacteria > Pseudomonadota > Gammaproteobacteria > Burkholderiales > Gallionellaceae > PALSA-1006. Next base: position 3,331 of record JBAXEJ010000130.1, on the reverse strand, counting down.
AGCGCGCCGCCAGCAAGTAGTAACGGCCACGGCCAAAATGGGCGAAGAATAAATTGTGGCGGCACGATGCCGTTGCTGAAAAATGGAATCATGCGGTGACCAACGCTAGCGAACACTGGGAGCAAAAATAACCATAACCCGCTTTGTACTGAGTAGCGCAGCCAAGTATCACTCCCACCAGACAACCAAACCAAATAGGTAGCGATGCCGACCCAGCCCATGATGAGTGCAACAAAGATGGCAGAGGGATGTCGCTTATCTTGTTTAGGTGCGGCCAGCCACACCTGCGCCAAGGCGCGCAATACCAAACTCCAACCTGCCAAGGTGCCCAGTACGGCAAGAATCAAAATGGTTTGGCTAGTTATTAACCCGATATAAAAACCCACTGCGCCTAGCATCAGCAGAATAAAGGCTGGCACAAAGGATTCAGCGGTGAGTTCTTTACCGCCCATCCAGCGCGGGAATACGGTCATCAAAAAACCGAACATGAAGAATGGCAACATGCCGTAAATCATTAAGTAGCTATGGGCGGCAGTCGGTGCGATGCTCCATTCCATCTGTTGGCCAAAAAAACCATAACGTGTCGCAAGCTCAATTAACCACCACAACATGACCGCCAGCGCTTGTAATGCCCCACCAAAAAACATTACGCGATGCGGTGCTGCGGTAAAACTTTTCCAATAACTCATTTTTTCCTTAATGCCCCATCGGGCAGAATCTCATACATTTCGCTACTTATTTTTCGACCCTGGATGAAGTGCTGAACGGTCATTTGACTTCCATCTGTTTCAACCACAATTTCGTAATACTGATAGTTTTTAAACACCTCTTCGAAGTTTAAATTGCGCGGAGGCGCCCACGGCTTTTGTTGCGGCTCAAAATCTTCAAAGTAATAAGGTACACCGGGCATAAATCTCGCCGCGAGGGATGCCGCCTGCGCGCATAACGGCAATATTAAAAACAGCGCTAGGGCGATTCGCTGAAATACCGTTTTCAAAATATACAAGCTCTCGCTAGAAGTAAAAATCAAAGCCTGCAGTCACGTTGAGTGCCGGCATCAGAAAATACGAATAGGTTTTTTGGTTAAGTAAATTATTGACCGCTAGCGTGCCTTTAATTTGTTTGCTAAAGGCATAGCCCAGTTTCGAATTAACGAGGGTGTATGCGTCATAACTTCCCGGCACACCTTCCACCACATCGGTATTTTGTGCCGTCATAAAAACATGACTGATGGCACGCACACTCAGCATCCCGCTCCATGCGCCATGCTCTGCGGTAAGTTCGATGCCCGCAATGTTTTGCGGCGAATCAGTTAGACGCTTACCAACGCTCAACGGATCAGCAGAATTCTCTAACATCTTTGATTGGATGTACGCGTAATTGGCAGCGACTTCAAGCCAATTAGTCAGCCGTGTTGTCATCGCGAATTCAATACCGTGAATTTGCGCTTGTGCTGCATTGATACGTTGAGATAAAACGGTGCTTACTTGTTTCAAATAAATAAGATCAGTCAGTTCAGTTTCGTAATAAGTTGCACTCGCTTTGGTATGTTCGGTGAAACGGGTTTCGCCTCCTAACTCCCATGTCACGCCATGCTCTGGCTGTAAATTAGGATCGCCTTCTGTTGTACGTCCAGCAATGGTTGAACTGGTATACATATCTTCGTTGGTCGGCGCGCGAAACGACTTGCCTACCGAGGCACGCAAAGCGCTGCCTTTACTCAACGCGTAAACACCCGATAGCTTTGGGCTAAAGGCCGAAGCATTGCGTGCTGAATAAAGAGTGGTGCTAGCCGGCGTTGTTTGGAAGCGGTCACCTTGAGTTTCCCAACGATCGAAACGTCCGCCTAGATAAATTTTGAGCGCTTCGCTGACACTTAGTTCGTCCTGAGCAAAGAATGAAGTGGTCACGGAGTTTCCGGTGTAGCCCGTATTGAGCGCTGTTTTTGCATCAACATTGCGCCAGTTTGAAAGTGTGTACGCATGCTGATTTGCATAATCACGATGCAATGCTACACCCGTCACCAGCACATTCTGCGCGCCCAATGGGAAATTTAATTGCGCGCTAAAATCAGCTCCTGCATTCGGTGTGTCATACAGTGTGCCTGCTCCACCATTCCAAGTCGCCGTGGTGCCTGCCATCGTGAAACCATAGCTGCGTTCAATTTTTGCCAGATCAATTTTCAGTGCGTAGTCTTGACCGATGATGCCGTCGTAGCCCGCAAAATAGCGCGTTGCGGTTTCGTAGAGCGGTGAGTTATTAACAAAATTTGATTCGGTGAGCGTGACGCGTTGCCCATTGATGCCAAGCGTACCACTAGAAACAGGCGCTCCCGCTGCATTGCGTAAGTAAGTATTAAACTGGGTATAGCCTTGCTGAGTGTCTTGATAACCAATGCCCGCAAACACTTTATTTTGTACGTCTAAATTGTAAAAGAGTTTAGCGATAGCATTAGCAGAGCGCCAAGGTGTTGTGCCTTTATCACCGACGAGATAAGCCACAGCACCATCTCGCGTGGTAATACGCGAAGCACCCGTTACAGAGGTGCCCGCCGAACCGGCAACCGGTGTCTTAACCACAAAATCGTTAACATAACTGTCACGATTTTGATAGCCAACACCACCCGCAAAACCCCAGCCACCCTCCAGCTTTTCGCGAAAATAAATACTGGCATCTTCACCACTGGCATCCCCCCAACCCTTTTTGATTTTAGTGGTGAACTCATGTTTATCCGGTTGCTTGCTGATGATATTGACCACGCCGCCAATGGCATTGCTGCCATACAGCGAAGAGAAGGCCCCTGGGACAATTTCAACTCGGGCAATATCTTCCACAAACGGAATGCGCCAATTCACTTTTCCCGAACGGCCATCTTGCAGCGGCTGCCCGTCCAATAAAATCAATACTCGGCTTTGATCGACACCGCGCAAGGAAAGTCCACTGGTGCCTGATGTTCCCTGTGACTGACCTAGCGCACCATCCCGCAAATACAGACTGGGCACCTGCTCCAGTACATCTCCTAAGCGCGAAGCATTTTTCTTTTCTACATCTTTAACCGTCACGATAGTCACTGCAGCGGGTGCCGCGGAAAGTGATGTATTAATTTTAGTTGCCGTGATCACAACTTCATCTAGCTCAATGACTTCGCTTTTTATTTCTGCCGCATTCAAGGTGCCATTTAGCGACATAAGTACGGTAAGCAGTATTTGTTTATTTTTCAGCGGGCTTTTCATTTTAACTTTCACAACATTCATATAAAAAAAGGGCGGGGTAAACCGCCCTAGTCAAAGATTAATGCTTCAATTAATACACATCATGCATGGTGTTATTA
>JBAXEJ010000129.1:0-4311 GCA_037140475.1 Gallionellaceae bacterium | reverse complement strand
GTTGCAGTCCTTTCACGATTGAAGCCTCCATCGCGGCCAACACCGCTTTGTCTGCACCACTCAAACGCAGCGGCATCAACACCACGCCTTCTTTTTCGGCAATGACAGGCGATACCGGCTTAGCTGGTTTAGCCTCCGAGAAGAGTGGAGCCATCCCAAGTAAAAAAAAGGCGATGATTGCAGTACTTAGTTTTTGCATCCAGCGTCCCAATCTAATATTTTGTCAGTTTCAAAAACCTGTAAGCCCACGTTCATTCTATCGCGCTACGGTAGCTTCCTGGCCAGGCAAAATCCAAGGCCAGAGCTAAATCCAATCTATTCAATGCCTTTCAAGCAAATATTTAAATGGAAAGTCTGTGGTTTACTCAATCAACCTCCTCCACGAGTCGCACGACCTCTTTGGCTACTAGCGTACCAATCCTCCATCCTCATACACATTAATTGACATGTCGCGGAGACCGTATCTGTTTGTTCGCTGGTTGGGTTGCCGTCAACTGCTTAGCGTAATTCGAACTTGAACCTAATTTTTCATCCTACGCAAACTAGCGATAGCTAAGCGGTAAAAAGGTAGCCGATGTATCTTCAAAAAAATGTCGGACAACGATGTACTGGTCACGCAAAAGCCTGATCGTTTCGCTCACGCTACTGTTTCCGATTCTGAGCCAAACTATTTTTGGCGGAGCGCCAAATACAAGGCTTCGTTCGTAGAAATCAGTATCTTTAGAAACCAGCAAAAAATCATGGGCTGCCGCGTAGTTCCAAATACTCAAATCATTTGCCCCCAACAAGCCAACATCGCGTACATGCACAGAGTCTGGATAGAGATCAATAAGCCCTGCGACTAGCCTAAATGAAAGATTTTCATCTAACAGCAATTTCATACCGTAGAAAAAAGTCTTTGCTCTCTCTGCGCTGCAAAGGCAAGCGTTGCCAAAATATCTTCGTGGGTAAGGTCTGGAAAATCAGCAAGAATCTCGCTTTCTGTCATCCCACTAGCCAAATATTCCAACACATCAGACACCGTAATACGCGTGCCAGAAATAACGGGCTTGCCGCTGCGCACAGCCGGGTCGATTGTGATTCGCTCTAATACTGATGACATATCAGCCTCCGTTGAAAAAATGCTGCGTGAGTATAACCCAATGACATTGATGCTAGCGAAGGCGCGATATCATCAAAATCAATTCGAGCCTGTCCCTTTTAATTCTTGGCCACAAATCCAAACTACCATTTATCTTTCTCATTTCACTGAGTATAAAAAGTGCAGGGAATAATCTTAACGCAGAGCCTTGTTTCACTTTGGCGAACTCTTCAGGGTGGCGCTGATCAGTTTTTTGCTCAGCGTTTTGAGTTTTTCAAGGGAGCAGTCGGTGCATTCTCCTTTTTCGCTGGCGGTCACTTCGCCCGTTTGCACATCGTAAATATGTAACACCATGAGTTGGCGTGCTTTGCCTATTTGCGTGAGACGCAGTGCGACAATTTTTTCTGCATGAAATTTTGCAGCAATGCGTCGGTAACAATTCGTTTCATCGCAGTCCTTCTTTTTGCTTTCTTCCTGAAAGGCTTTTTTAACGAATTGATCTACTTCATCGCCATAGGTTAGTTCAAATTGAGGGGCGAGATTCGTCACGATCTCTTGTGTCAGCGATGATTTTTCAGTGGCGGTGAGTGTGCCGCCTATTGGCAACAACACCGCGGTATCTTTGGCTTGGGCAAGCTGGCTGAATAAACAAAATGTAACTGCGAAAAGGGCAAGTATTTTTTTCATCACAACTCCATGGTTATCGCGACATTTGATCCAATTGTTTTTTGAGGCGGCGCATGTTGCCCGAGTTGTATCCTTCAAGATTCATTAGAACATTGTTGTTTTCATCTAGCACAATGGTATGGGGCAATCCCATGTAATTAAAATCTGTTTGAAGGCCTCCAGAGGTGAGCACAATATTTGAAGGATGGCCGATGAGCTTTTTTAAATAACCCGCAATTTTTTCCGGCTCGGCTTCTTCGGTATGCACGGAGATAAATTTAATGCCCGCATATTTCTTTTCATATTGCGCTAACTCAGGCATTTCCTTGCGACAGGGCACACAACTCATCGAAAAGAAATTGATCACCTTGGGACTGCCTGTGTCTCTTTTCAAAATATATGAACCACCGTCTAGCGTCTTGCCAAAAAGAGCTGGAGCGGGCTTGCCAACAGCCGGCCCGTGGCCACCGGTTGCCGCAATTGCTACGGGCATTAAGGCTAGCAACAGGATTGTTATAGCTATTTTTTTAATCAATTTTATGACTCCCAGTCGAATTAATTTTCATTTCCAACCTTCCATTGCTTTTTCTGTTGCAGTGCCCCAATCCAAGTCGTCATCGCTCCAACCGATGACAACAGCGGTTCCTACATTTTTACTCTTTGGCATTTTGGGGCTATCGGTATCGTAGATCGTTCGCGTAATTTTGATCGTTCCCTTATAAGAGCCCATGGTAGTCACACCAACTTGTGCATTAATTTCTAACAGCGTTAACGCCGTAAAGTCCATTTCCCTTGCTTTGCCGATACACTCATCGGCACTGGCGCAGTTTGCATTTAAGCGAACTAGCGTTGCATTACTCGCGAGCAACTTTCCTGCGGCTTTATCCAGAATGTTTTGCGAGATGACGCCGTCTTTACTCATAGGAAAGACAGCCATCCGGCCTTTGACTTTGGAAAGCTCTTTGTTATTTGCAGCAAAGGCCTCTTCAAGCTGTTTTTCATAGCTAGCTTTGAGTTCGCCCGGTAGTTTTTTAAAGTCGATCAATGGCAACAATGCTTTCGCGTCATCTAAAAAGCCTTTACGCGCTCGGACATCTCCGTTTTTGTCACTGTCTTTGCCATCTGCCAACAGTGCTTTAAATTTATTGAAATAAACGGCGGAATCGCTGATCGTGACTAACACATAGTCTCGACAGTTTTCTTTGTTGACCCAATGCTGCTTAATCTGCATGCCTCTCAGCTCTTGTTCTGAACTAGAGGTGATTTTGCTGGATGCAGTTTTTTGTACTCTTTCATTGCTTACATTGGTGCCTTGCACAACCACGGCAGAAATCGTTACCTTAATCCGCTGCACCAAATACATTTTGGCATTGGCCTCAGCAGCTTCGCGTTGCTCATCTTTATTTTTGCCCTCACGCTCAGCCCATCCCACGCCAATCTGATACCCCGGCAAGTTGTAATCTGAATTACTTACCCAGTCAGGCATGCTCTCTTTAGATGCGCTGTCGCATGCTCCAGATGAAAACAACCCCGCCCACGAAGGCGTAGCAAGCAACAGTCCTATGAGGAAGGCGATGCTGGTAAATATATCTTTCATGTGTTGGCCCAAATTTAGCGCGGTTTCAAACCACGAATATATTCAATTAACGATGCAATCTGCTCTTCCGTTAGCGGTGGTTTTACACCTTCAACAAATGAAGGCATACCCTTCTCAGGCAAACCTTGGTGAATCACTTTATTGATTTGTGAATCAGCCACCTTTTGCCATTTTGCATCATTGAAGGCTCGCCCAAAACCACCGATACCTTTCTTCCCATGACACTGAGCGCATACCCGATGGTATAAAAATACACCGGTCTGTCCTACCCCACTTTCCAAGTGACAAGTTTTACAAGCATCTTCAGTATTGATATTGCGAATTGTGCCAATTTTGGGATGAGGTGGTGGTTCCAGTTTCATCGCCAGCGAAAGCTCAATAGCTGGCACATCATTATTTTCTAAGGCCAAGGTGACGGTCTTAACCACAATCCCCTTCTTATCTTTTGTATCGATCACCACTTCAAACTCACTCACCTCGCCTGCTGCATATTCCCTGATGGCGGCACTCGCCGTGGTACAACCGCACGAGGTTTCAGTTTTAACAATTTTAACTTTGCCCGCACCGTCGTTTTTAAACTTGAAGGTATGTTTAATGATTTCACCTTCAACCACCGCGCCAAAATCAAAAAAACTTTTCTCAAAAACGAGATGGCCTTGTGCCGCTACCGTAGGTGGAAGAGGAGCAATATTGGCGGCAGGTGGCGCAGTGACGGTGGCGGTTGGCGTAGCAATCTTTATCTCTTCAACCGGTTTGGCTTTGAAATTGAAATACGAAATTCCTAGCCCGATTAATATAATCAAGACAACCAGTGGATCTGCTCTTAAACGCCCCGAGTATTTCATTAACCCCCCTTATTTAAGTGCTTCGTCATGCTGGCGAGGGCCGGCATGACGGCACCATTTTTTAATGCGTTGGGGGCTGCACCCCCAAACCCCCTTCACACAAAAACTGCTCTCTGTCGACT
>JBAXEJ010000128.1:0-4330 GCA_037140475.1 Gallionellaceae bacterium | reverse complement strand
CAGATGGATGGCGAACAGGCGAATGGCAAGATTTTTGTGGTGTTGTCCGAGCTATTCAACAATGCGCTAGATCATGGCATCCTGAGGCTTGATTCAGCCTTAAAGCATAGAGGCAACAATGATATGGAGGTCTATTTTGAAGAGCGTGAAAGGCGTTTAGTTAATCTTGAGCACGGCACAATTGAAATGCATCTCGAAAAGCTGCCCAGCGATAACGGGCAATTGATGAAGATACATATCAAAGATAGTGGAGAGGGGTTTGATTTCTCTGCACTGAAGTTACATGATGAAGGCAGTATTCAGCGCCTGCGCCACGGTAGAGGCATCACCTTGCTCAAAGGTACTTGTAACGCCATTCAGTATTTAGGCAACGGCTCTGAAGTGGTGGTGTATTTAGAGTTGCCAAACCAGCAGAAGCATTAAGCAACCGTCATGCAGACGGCTGCTGATCAGTCTATTTGATGATTTTGATGTTGGGTACTTTGCCAATGTTTGCAATATCTAAAATTTGCGAGACGGTTGTGTTGGGGTGGGTTAGGGTAACTGTTTTGCCCACTTCGCTGGCTTTTTCGCTCAGTAGCATCAGCATGCCCAAAGAGGAGCTGTCTAAATATTCGACGCCAGCCATGTTGATCTCAATCGTTTTTTCGGGAGAGGGTTGCAGCAATGGCGAGTATGCCTCCTTGAAAACGTGGCGTGAGCTAAAGTCAAAACGCCCGGTAAGCTGTAGTACGACTTTGCCTTCGGCGCTTGATTTGGTTGAGCTAATTTGCATGGTGTGTCCTCTCCTAGAAAAATTATCGTGCCACACTTTAATTATGAATTTAAATTGGGCGTACACTTTGCACGGATGCCATTCTGCTGATAATCGTACTGACAATCAATAAATACCTATGCGCGGCAGCTCTGGTATAGACGAGAAAAGACGTAACCCTTACAATGCGCGCCACTTTGCGGGATTCGAAAAGATTTTGATTCTTGCTGTCGGTTAAATTAGTTTTTGAGTGCGGCGATAGCCGCATTTTCTTTTGATAGAGTCATTATGCCAATCATTACATTGCCGGATGGTTCACAACGTACTTTCCTTAACGCCGTTACCGTCGCCGAGGTTGCGCAGAGCATTGGTGCTGGTTTGGCGCGAGCTGCGCTGGCAGGGAAGGTGGATGGTCAGCTGGTCGATACTTCTCACTTGATCGCTGCCGATGCGCAGCTTGCGATCATCACCGATAAAGATGCAGATGGTCTTGATTTAATTCGCCATTCCACCGCTCACTTGCTGGCTTATGCGGTGAAGGAGTTGTTTCCTGAGGCGCAAGTCACCATCGGCCCTGTCATCGAAAACGGTTTTTACTACGACTTCGCCTATTCGCGTCCCTTTACCCCCGAAGATTTGGCCGCAATCGAAAAACGGATGGCCGAATTGGCAAAACTTGATTTGCCAGTCACGCGCCGCGTATTGCCACGCGACGAAGCGGTTTCTTATTTCAAACATATTGGCGAGCATTACAAAGCGGAAATCATTGCGTCGATTCCGGCAGATCAAGATGTTTCGTTGTACAGCGAAGGTGAGTTCACCGATCTGTGCCGTGGCCCTCACGTGCCTTCTACCGGTAAGCTTAAAGCCTTTAAGTTGATGAAGGTGGCGGGTGCTTACTGGCGTGGCGATTCCAAGAACGAAATGCTTCAACGTATTTATGGCACAGCATGGGCGAAGAAAGATGAGCTCGATGCTTATCTAGTGCGACTGGAGGAGGCGGAAAAGCGCGACCATCGCAAATTAGGCAAGCTGCTCGATTTGTTCCATATGCAAGATGAGGCACCGGGCATGGTGTTCTGGCACCCTAAAGGCTGGGCAATGTGGCAGGTGATTGAGCAATACATGCGTGTGGTGTATCGCGATAATGGTTATCAGGAGATTCGCTGTCCGCAGATCATTGATCGTGTGTTGTGGGAAAAGTCGGGGCATTGGGAGCACTACAAAGCCAACATGTTCACCACTGAATCGGAAAAGCACGACTACGCGATTAAGCCAATGAACTGTCCGGGCCATGTGCAGGTATTTAATTCTGACTTGCGTTCTTATCGCGAATTGCCTTTGCGCTACGGTGAGTTCGGTTCATGTCATCGAAACGAGCCCTCTGGTGGTTTGCATGGTCTGATGCGAGTGCGCGGCTTTGTGCAGGACGATGGCCATATTTTTTGCACTGAAGAGCAGATTGAGACTGAAGTAACTGCTTTCAACGCACTTGTGCTGAAGGTCTATCAAGATTTTGGCTTCAATGATGTGAGAGTCAAGCTGGCACTCCGACCTGAGGGCAGGGTTGGCTCTGACGAGATTTGGGATAAGTCTGAATCTGCATTGCGTGCGGCTTTGCGCGCTGCGGGTATGGAGTGGGAAGAGTTGCCGGGCGAGGGGGCTTTTTACGGTCCGAAGATCGAGTTCCATATTAAAGACGCGATTGGTCGCTCTTGGCAGTGCGGTACGATTCAGGTGGACTTCTCGATGCCAGGCCGTCTAGGTGCTGAATTCGTTGATGAAGACAACACTCGCAAGGTGCCAGTGATGTTGCATCGCGCGATTTTGGGCTCGCTAGAGCGCTTCATCGGTATTTTGGTGGAAAACCATGCGGGTGCCTTACCGCTGTGGTTGGCGCCGGTGCAATTGGTGGTGATGAATATCTCGCAAGGGCAATCGGAATATGCCGGCAAAGTGGCAAATGCATTGCAGGCCGCGGGTTTCCGTGTACACCTGGATTTGCGCAACGAGAAGATTACCTATAAAATACGCGAACATAGCTTGCAGAAGTTGCCTTTCCAGCTAATTATTGGCGATAAAGAGATGGCTGCAAGTCTCGTTTCCGTGCGTAACCGTCAAGGTGAAGACCTTGGTCAGATGTCGGTAGAAGTGCTAGTTGAGCGCTTAAAAACCGAACTGTAAAACGGGCCGCACGGTTTAATTTTTTAAATGGAGAAATTGCAATAGCACAAGATAAAGCACAGCGCATGAACGAGCAGATTACAGCACCTCAGGTGCGGCTCATTGGCGCGGAAGGAGAGCAGGTTGGTGTTGTGGCAATCGCGGAAGCGTTGCGCATGGCGGATGAGGCAGAGTTGGACTTGGTGGAGATTGCGCCGTTAGCAGAGCCTCCAGTTTGTCGAATCATGGACATTGGCAAATTTAAATATGCCGAAGCCAAAAAGCAACACGAAGCTAAGCTTAAGCAAAAGCAGGTTCAGATCAAGGAAGTTAAATTCCGCCCGGGTACAGATGATGGCGATTACAACATTAAGTTGCGTAATCTCATTAAGTTCCTCGCAGAAGGTGATAAAACCAAGATTACTTTGCGTTTCCGTGGACGTGAGATTGCTCACCAGCAGATTGGTATGCAGTTGCTGGAGCGTGTGAAACAAGATTTGCTAGATCATGGTGTGGTTGAACAGTTTCCCAAGATGGAAGGCCGTCAGATGGTGATGGTACTTAGCCCTAAGAAGAAATAAGTTTTATCTGCGTCAGTTAAAGGAACTGGCTGATGTGGAGTAGTAGCAAGTAGTTCCAGATAAGTGGTTCCGGGTTTTTAAGTGTTTCTGTCAGAAACCTCCCGGCGTCATCAAATAAAAGGAGTTGTCATGCCAAAAATGAAAACAAAAAGCGGTGCAAAAAAACGCTTTGTTGTTCGTGCCGGCGGAAGCATCAAGCGTTCGCAAGCCTTCAAACGTCACATTCTGACTAAGAAAACTACCAAGAATAAACGTCAGTTGCGTGGTACGACTGAAGTTCACGCAACCAACACGGCGTCTGTTCGCGCCATGATGCCCTACGCTTAAGGAGTATAGAAAATGCCAAGAGTAAAACGTGGTGTAACGGCGCGCGCGCGTCATAAGAAAGTTTTAGACCTCGCTAAAGGTTATCGTGGTCGTCGTAAAAACGTTTACCGCATCGCAAAAGAAGCGGTAATGAAGGCTGGTCAATATGCTTACCGTGACCGTCGTCAAAGGAAGCGTCAATTCCGTACCTTGTGGATCGCGCGTATCAATGCTGGTGCTCGTGAGTTGGGTCTGCCGTACAGCGTATTCATGAACGGCTTGAAAAAGGCTGCGATTGAGATTGATCGCAAAGTGTTGGCCGATTTGGCTGTGTTTGACAAAGTTGCTTTTGCAGCGATCGTCGCACAAGCTAAAGCTAGCCTCGCGTAATTAGTCAGCAGTGCTAAAAAGGAGGCGAGAGCCTCCTTTTTTGTTTTTGGAATAAGTGATGCTAGAACTACAAACAATTCTCGATGAGGCGCTTAAAAGCTTCGCTGTAACGGAAGATGCAGCGGAACTTGAAAAC
>JBAXEJ010000127.1:0-4379 GCA_037140475.1 Gallionellaceae bacterium | reverse complement strand
CGTGGGCGTGCGCGCGGTCAGCGGTGAAAAAACCGCTTTCGCTTATTCAGATGATATTAGTCTGGCCGCGCTGGAGTCGGCAGCACTCACCACGCGGGCCATTGCGCGTCAGGGCAAAAGTAAAACTGCGCCGATGTTAAAAGCTGGCAAAGCACGCGAGTTATATTTGCCACACGACCCCATTGCCAGTCTTGATGCGGCAAGCAAAGTTGCATTACTTGAGCGCTTAGAAAAATATGCGCGAGCGCTGGATCCTCGTGTTACTCAAGTGATGGCAGGGCTAGCAGGTGAATATGAATTGGTGCTGGTGGCACGTAGCGATGGCATGCTTAATGCCGATATTCGCCCCCTAGTGCGTTTGTCACTGCAAGTAATAGTCGAGAGCAACGGCAAGCGTGAGCAAGGTTCGGCGGGTGGTGGCGGGCGCTTTGACTATGGTTATTTCGATGACGAAATCTTGCAACGCTACGCCAAAGAGGCGGTACATCAGGCCACCGTTGCACTCGATGCACGCCCTGCGCCCGCTGGAGAAATGACGGTTGTGCTAGGTTCTGGCTGGCCCGGCATCTTGTTGCATGAAGCAGTAGGGCACGGATTAGAAGGTGATTTCAATCGCAAAGGTAGTTCGGCGTTTTCTGGCAGAGTAGGTGAGCGAGTGGCGGCAAAGGGCGTGACAGTAGTAGATGATGGCACGATCGCAGATCGACGCGGCTCGCTCAACATCGACGATGAAGGCAATCAAACTCAACGCACGGTACTTATCGAAGACGGCATCTTGTGCGGCTATCTGCAAGACACCATGAACGCGCGCTTGATGGGAGTGCCGATTACCGGTAATGCACGGCGAGAGTCGTTCGCGCACCTGCCGATTCCGCGCATGACCAACACCATGATGATGAATGGTGACAAAACGCGTGAAGAGATCATTGCTTCGGTGAAGCATGGCTTGTATGCCGCGAACTTTGGTGGTGGACAAGTGGACATTACTAGCGGCAAATTTGTATTTTCCACTACTGAAGCCTATATGATCGAAGATGGCAAAATTACCTATCCGGTCAAGGGCGCAACGCTGATTGGCAATGGTCCAGAGGCGTTGACTCACATTTCCATGATTGGCAACGACTTAGCGCTTGATCCTGGCGTCGGTACCTGCGGTAAAGAAGGGCAAAGTGTGCCAGTCGGTGTAGGTCAGCCAACCATTCGGATTGAGGGGCTGGTAGTAGGTGGTACGGCGTAGCACACTCTGTCTGCGTGGGCTGATTCAAGGGGCAGGTTTCGCACAGCGGTCAAAAGCTAACAGATTGTTTCTGCCGACTGACTATCCTTCCTCTTACCTATAAGTAAAAAAATATCGAGCTCGGATCATGTTAGACCATGTATTTATTTCTGTTGCAGACATTAATCGTTCGATTCGGTTTTACGAATTGGCTCTGGCGCCGCTAGGAATTCACCATGTGATTGATTACGATGGGGCGGCAGGTCCGAAGGGGCATCCTGACTTGAAAGGTTTCGGTTGTGACGGGCGTGTTTTTTTCTGGCTTCGAAAGGGAAAAGCAGACGCTCGTGCTGTACATGTTGGCTTCGTTGCTAATAATAATGAAGAGGTTGACGCCTTCTACGTAGCAGCACTAGCAGCAGGGGCAATAGATAACGGTAAGCCAGCAGCAAGGGTTTACTATGACCCGCGGTATTATGCCGCAAATGTTTTTGATCTTGATGGATATAGCCTTGAGGCTGTCTATAAGCCTTGGCAACACTCGCAGTAGTAACTTCACTTTTAAATCCAGCCACTGTTTTGTTCCGTTACTTATCAAAGGAGCAAAGATATTGGCTCGAAAGCGTCGCTAAATGAACTGTAAATGGGCGCTCGGCTTCTGATTGTTGCCCGCCCTACGGTATAATCCGCGCCGTTATGCAGATACTTCGTGGACTTCATTCCCCAGACAATCAATCCCTCGCACTTACCATCGGAAATTTCGATGGTGTGCATCTTGGACATCAGGCTTTGCTTGAGCAGTTACAGCGCGCGGCAAGCGAGCGTAATTTGAAGACAGCCGCTATCGTTTTTGAGCCGCATCCCAGAGAGTTTTTTACACCATTGCAAGCGCCGGCACGCCTCACTAATTTACGCGAAAAGTTGGAACGTTTTTCAGCACATGGGCTGAATCGCGTGTATGTCTGTCGCTTCGATGAGAAATTGGCGCGTACCAGCGCGACGGACTTTATTGATGCTCTCTATCAAAGATTGAAAGCAAAGCATGTGCTGATTGGTGATGATTTCCGTTTTGGTAATGCACGGGGCGGTGACTTTGCGCTAATGGAAAAAATGGGCTCGCAGCAGGGCGTGACTGTGCAATCGATGAGCAGTCTATTGCAAGATGGTGTGCGTGTTTCTAGTACGGCGGTGCGTATGGCATTGAGTGAGGGTAATTTGCATTTGGCGCATCGCTATCTTGGGCGTCACTACAGTATTAGTGGCCATGTTGAGCATGGCGAAAAAGTTGGACGTAAGATTGGCTACCCCACAGCGAATATCCAACTTAAACATAACGTGCCCGCGCTGACAGGTATTTTCGTGGTGAGAGTGAGTATTGAAGGTGGCAAGATGATTGAAGGAGTCGCCAGCCTGGGTGTGCGCCCAACGGTGGCCTCAAACGGCAAGCCTGTTCTGGAAGTATATTTGTTTGATTTTGCACAAGAGATATATGGCAAACATCTGCATGTGGATTTCTTGTATAAGTTGCGTGATGAAATGAAGTTTGATGGTTTGGAAAATTTAACGAAACAAATTGCGCTCGATGTCGAGCAAGCAAAGGAATGGTTTATTAAAAATGGCAACTGACTACAAAGACACGCTTAATCTTCCTGACACCACTTTCCCCATGCGTGGCGATCTTGCCAAACGCGAGCCGCAGATGTTGGCTCAATGGCAAGCTAAGCAGCGTTATCAACGCATTCGCGCAGCGAGTAAAGGCCGCAATAAGTTTGTGCTCCACGACGGCCCACCGTATGCCAACGGCGATATTCACATCGGCCACGCGGTAAATAAAATTCTCAAAGACATCATCGTAAAAAGCAAAACGCTGAGCGGTTTTGATGCCCCTTATGTACCGGGCTGGGACTGTCACGGCTTGCCGATTGAGTTGCAGGTGGAAAAGAAGCACGGCAAGGCGATTCCGCCAGCGCAGTTCCGTGAGCTGTGCCGCGCTTATGCCAAAGAGCAAATTGAACGCCAGAAAAAGGATTTTATCCGCTTAGGCGTATTGGGTGATTGGGATAATCCATATTTGACGATGGACTTTAAAACCGAGGCAGAGATTGTGCGTGCGCTCGGTAAAATTTATGAGCGCGGTTATTTATATCAAGGTCGCAAGCCAGTGAACTGGTGTTTGGATTGTCAGTCTGCGTTAGCTGAAGCTGAAGTGGAATACGAAGATAAAACTTCGCCAGCAATCGATGTCGGTTTCGAGGTGCAAGATAAAGCGGCGGTGGCGAAAGCGTTCGGCATTGGACATTTGCCTAGTGACGCAAAAGTTTATGCCGTGATCTGGACCACCACACCGTGGACCTTGCCTGCTAACCAAGGGGTGTGCGTACATCCTGCATTTGAATACGACCTGGTGAAAACTGAAAAAGGATTTTTGATTTTAGTGTCTGAGTTGGTTGGTGCTACTTTGCAGCGTTACCAATTGAGTGGCAGCAACGATCGTGGTGATGGCACGGCGGCGACTTGCTATGGTGCCGCGCTAGAAGGTTTGCATCTGCATCATCCGTTCAACGACCGCATGGTGCCGATCATTTGCGGCGAGCATGTCACCTTGGAAGCAGGTACGGGTTTGGTGCATACCGCGCCGGCACATGGTTTGGATGACTACTTCGTTGGACAAAAATACAATCTGCCGAATGACAATCCGGTGGGCGATGACGGAAAATTTATTTCCACCACGCCCGATGTGGGCGGTACTCCGCTGGCGGGCGTGTTCGTGTGGAAGGCCAACGACATCGTATTGCAAGTAATGGAAGCGAGCGGGCATTTGCTGCACCAAGAAAAACTCAAGCACAGCTACCCGCATTGCTGGCGCCATAAAACACCGATCATTTTCCGTTCTACACCGCAGTGGTTTATTGGTATGGAGCAACATGCGGATGTGGGCGGCGAGCAGTTACGCACCCTAGCGAATCAGGCCGTAGCCGACACACAGTTTTTCCCTGCATGGGGTCGAGCGCGTCTGGAAGCAATGATCAAGAATCGTCCCGATTGGTGCGTGTCGCGTCAGCGTAACTGGGGCGTGCCGATGACCTTTTTTGTGCACAAAGAAACCATGGCGCTACATCCGCGTACGCCAGAGCTCTTGGAGCAAGTGGCCAAGCGTATCGAA
>JBAXEJ010000126.1:0-4481 GCA_037140475.1 Gallionellaceae bacterium | reverse complement strand
ACGCAATGCGGTCGAGTTCGAGAGCTATCGTTTTGACAGCTTGGACTACTTGTATGGAATGGCAGAGCACACACGCCTGAGGAGAGCGGCATGACAGAAAAGATAGAGACAGGGGAAATGCGGATGATTCCAATCGACCTGATCGATGTGCTCAATCCCCCAGAGCGTAACAAGAACGTGTTCGACGAGATCGTCGCCAACATCAAGGCGATCGGCCTGAAAAAACCAATTACTGTCACCCCACGCGCAGGGCCGGATGGCACCGGGCGCTATCTCCTGATCTGTGGCGAAGGCCGCATGAAAGCCTTCCGCTCCTTGGGTGAGAAAACCATTCCAGCGCTAGTCGTGACAGTCAGCGATGAGAACGCCTTCATCATGAGCCTGACCGAGAACATCGCGCGCCGCCAATACCGGCCGCTGGAATTGCTCGCCGGCATCGAACAACTGCGCGATCAAGGCTACGAGAAAAAGGTGATCGCCCAAAAGACAGGTCTCACGGTCGAATACGTGAACGGCATCCTGACCCTCCTGAAAAACGGCGAGGAACGCTTGCTGGTTGCGGTGGAGAGGGGGCGCATTCCACTCAACGCGGCACTGGCCATCGTCGGTGCCGGTGACGACGACAAGGACGTACAGGCGGCGCTCCAGGACGCCTATGAGTCCGGCAAGCTTCGCGGCAAACAACTGATCCAGGCGCGCCGAGTTATCGAATCCCGGCAAACTCTGGGGCGGTCGGTCGCGCGTGGCACGCCGCGCAAGCGGCAGGATGTCACGACCTCAAGTTTGGTCCGGGTCTATCAGAAGGAAGTAGATCGGCAAAAGCAGATGGTGAAAAAAGCCGAGATTGCCCAGCAGCGGCTTCTATTTGTTGTCGGCGCGCTGCGCGAGTTGCTTGCCGATGAGCATTTCACCACCCTATTGCGTGCGGAGGGCTTGGACTCGCTACCTAAATACCTCGCTGATCGTGTCTGGTCAGGAGGGCGTGCAGCATGAGCAAGGTAGCAATCGGGTTCGATCTCGAATCATTGACGTTACCAGTCGACAAGATTTTGCCCTCACGTAAAACGCCAGCGGGCATTTCCACCTCACGCAAATTTATGCAGATTCGCTCTTCGATCCAGGAGATCGGCCTGATCGAGCCCTTGTCGGTAGGCCCGGCGGATTCAAAGACCGGCCAGCACGTCCTCCTTGATGGTCACATTCGCCTAATCGCCTTGCAGGAATTGAATTGCAGTGAAGTACCTTGTTTGATAGCCACCGACGATGAGAGCTACACCTACAACAGCCGGATCAACCGACTGTCGACGATACAGGAGCACTATATGATCAGGCGAGCAATTCAACGTGGCGTCACTTCTGAGCGTCTGGCTAAAGCCCTCAGTGTTGACCCGCGCACGATTGAGCGCAAGGCGACCTTGTTGGAAGGGATATGTCCGGAGGCGGCTGAGCTGCTGAAAGATCGGCAGTTTCCGACCGACATATCCCGGGTGCTGCGCAAAATGAAACCGACCCGTCAGGTCGAATGCGTTGAGTTGATGGTTTCGGCCAACACCCTCACGATTTCCTATATCGAAGCGATGTTGGTCGCAACACCTGCGGCGATGTTGGTTGAAGGAAAGAAGCCGGCGAAGCTGACCGGCTTGAGCCAAGAGCAAATGGCAAAAATGGAGCGCGAGATGAGCAATCTACAGGGGCAGTACAAAATGGTCGAGCAAACCTACGGCCAGGATGTTCTCAATCTGGTATTGGCCAAGGGCTACCTGGCCAAGCTACTGGAAAACAAAGCGGTAGCTCGCTTTCTGCGACAGAAACATCCTGAAGTACTGAGCGAGTTTGAGGTAATTGTGGAAACGGTATCGCTGGATCAATGACGAGCTTTGCTCAAACTGCAAAGCCCGCCACTTGATGTGACCGAAGGAGATTTATTTCTTGGCGCCGTTCACTGCCGACTTGAGCGTTGCGCCGGCCTTGAAAGCGGGCTGCTTGGAAGCTTTGATCTTCAGTTCAGCGCCGGTCTTTGGATTGCGGCCTGTGCGTGCTGCGCGTTTGCGCACTTCGAAGGTGCCGAAGCCAACGAGTGCGAGCTTGTCGCCTTTTTTCAGCGTAGCGGTGATCACTTCGATCAATGCTGCAACGTTGCGCTCAGCATCGGCTTTGGTGCTGTCAGTCTTTTTTGCTAGTGCTTCGACAAGTTCTTTGCGATTCATGTATGGCTCCCTGTAGTTATGTTTGATGCTGCGGCGCGGATTGTTGTGGAAATTAGTGAGGATGGCAATAGTTTAAATCTCCTTTCTAGCTCACCCGGTGAGCTAGTGGCGCACTATACTGCGCGCAAATTAGTAGAACGGAGATAAACAATGACTGCTCAAATATCAGAAAAGCTTCTGTACAAAGGTGAAAAACACTCAATGTGTAGTGAGCCTCTCTTGATGTACTTTGCACTGGGTGGTATGCACTACTTCGTGGCAACGAAGTGACGCATCACTTATTAACGGGATTGCAATGGCAAAAATGAAAAGCGTAATCAAGCTGGAGGTTGGCAACATACTGCTCTTTGAGGGTGATGCGATCGTAAATTCGGCGAACAAATCTTTGTTACGCGGAAGTGGGTTATGTGGCGCAATTCACAAAGCCGCAGGTGTGCAGCAATTGCACGCCGCTTGCCACGCACTTGGGGGTTGCGAAACCGGCGACGCCAAGACAACCGAGGCATTTGACTTGCCCTGTAAATGGATTATTCATGCAGTCGGTCCCAATTGGCATCGGCATACACCGTCAGAAGCGACCGCACTATTAAAGCAAACCTACCAGGCGATATTCCGGGAAGTCGCACTCTATAAAATTGAGCGCCTTGCCATACCCGCGATCAGTACCGGCATATACGGATTTCCGGCTGATTTGGCTGCCGAGATTTCAATATGCGAGGTAACCGCCGGAGTTGAAGCCAATCCTGAGCTGAAGGAAGTGTGCTTGATTTATAGCGAAACCGGAAAATACAACCTGACACGTCAGGTGTTTGAAGCTCATAACGCAAAAATGGGGTAGTCAATGGATCGCACCGAGCGCTTTTATAAAATCGACCAGATGCTGAATGACCGGAAGGTTGTTCCGCTGAACGACTTCTTGAGTGAATTGAGCGTGTCACTGGCCACCTTCAAGCGAGATCTCGAATACATGCGCGATCGACTCAATGCCCCTATTGAGTGGGATCGCGACTCCGGCGGCTATCGCTTCACTCAGACAAATGCTCATAATCCGGCCTATGCCCTTCCAGGCTTGTGGTTCAACGCGAGCGAGGTGCATGCCTTGCTATCCATGCAGCACATGCTATCCAATCTTGACGCGGGAATGTTATCCAGTCACATCAAACCCCTTCAGGCCCGGCTCAAGGCTTTGCTCGGCAGTGCAGACCATTCAGCCGAAGAAGTTGAAAAGCGCCTACGCATCGTGCAGGCAACCAAGCGCACAGTGTCGTCAAAATACTTTGAAACGATTGCCACAGCCACACTCAGTAGACGCCAGCTTAAATTACGGCATTACAGCCGTCAGACCGGAGAAGAGAGTGAACGCATCGTGTCCCCTCAGTTGCTCACGTACTACCGAGACAACTGGTATCTGGACGGCTGGTGCCATCTGCGCAATGACATCCGGCGTTTTGCGATTGATGCCATTCGGCATGCAGAGCTGACAACCGATAAAGCCAAAGATGTGTCTCAAGCAAAATTGAAGGAATCGCTGGAAAGTGGTTACGGGATATTTTCAGGGAGCAAGGTTAAGTGGGCAAAGCTCAAGTTCTCACCTGAGCGCGCACGCTGGGTCGCAACCGAGCAATGGCATCCACAACAAAAAGGAACCATGGAGCCTGATGGCAGTTACTTGTTACAGATTCCCTACAGCGATGATCGCGAACTCCTGATGGACATCCTGAAGCATGGAGCCGATGTCGAGGTTGTTACCCCTGAAAAATTGCGTGAGCGAGCTCAAGAGGAAATCAGCCGAATGGCGAAGCGTTATACCTCCTGAACTAATTTGAGCCAGCTCATCTGGTGAGCTAGTGGCTCTGTAAAATGAGCCACATCAAAACAACTCAGGGGATCTAATCATGGGGTCGATCACAATGACGCAGCATGCAAACATCCGCAAACAACAGCGCGGTATATCTGAATCCGTGTTGGATTGTCTCCTGGAATTTGGAAGAGTCACTCACGACAACCGTGGCGGCGAGGTGCTTTACTTCGACAAGCGCGCAAAGCAGCGCTGTTTAACCACAATGGGGAAGGACGTGTACCGCCGATTGGATGGTCACTTCGATGTGTATGCAGTGCGCGGACTAGATGGCGCATTAGTGACTGTTGGACATCGGTGCAAAAGATTGCATCGAGCTTAACAAAGCGCAAGCGTAAACGCAGTCCAAATCGTATCGAATATTTGAGGAGATGCAAAATGTTACCAGGCCCAACAATTATTAAACAATGCTCTGC
>JBAXEJ010000125.1:0-4501 GCA_037140475.1 Gallionellaceae bacterium | reverse complement strand
GCGCATAAGCAGGGCTATCGGTAAACATCACGGCGAACGCTTCGGCATACGAGCGCGGCGCGTTGGCGGAAAAAGTAATTTGAAGCAGTATGGGCTGGACTATCCGGTTGAACGCATCACATTAACCAGTACCAAATAATTTAATGAGTCTGGCTGAAAATCAATTGCCCCCTTTGCGCATCCTTCCTTTACGATTCTTGTTGCGTTCACAAGGGCTGCATTTCCCCGAGTTTTCCGGCAGCGTATGGCATGGCGGCTTGGGCATGATACTGGCGCAACACTCGCAGGAAGCCTTTCGGCGCTTATATCAAACCGATTCGGAATCTCGCTTGTACACATTACGCCCTCCAATGCGTACTCAAATACCAGCGGGCGAACAGTTTGAGTTGCAGCTAACATTATTCGGCTATGGAGTAGATCATGCACTGGCCGTCACACAAGCGATTGCCGAGCTAGGCAAAGTTGGTATGCGACCGGGTGGATACTACGAACTAATCGAAGCCAGTGCCATCACACCCGAAAGCACCACCCCGTTTTTGTCCGAGCAAGAGGGCTTTCTGGCCGCACCTAAAGCCGTTGCTGCCCATGAGTATTTGCCAGTTGATCCGCAACAAATTGATCAATGCAGAATTCACTTCATAACCCCATTGCGTATAAAAGAAGGCAACGACCTTCTGCGTAAAACACCCACCTACGCGCAACTATTGCGCCGCACCTTTGGCCGCATCGACCAGCTCGCCCATGCCGCTGGAGAAATGCCGTCTCTAGCAAAAAGCCTGCGCGCCGAACTTTACGAAAAGGCCGAGCGCGTCGAAATAAACGCCTCGTCAATCAAGGCGCACGTTCTGGAACGACGCTCCACGCGCAGCGGCCAGCAAATGCAATTTGGCGGCATCATCGGCACAGTGGACTATGTCGGCGCGATGCAAACCACCTTGCCTTGGTTACAACTTGCGCGCCTCGCGCAACTGGGAGGCAAAACAGCGTTTGGATTTGGCGGACTCGAAATCGAAGTATTGAACTCGTAGGAAATTGAAAAAATGGAGAACAGCATGGCAAGACCCGCACCTTCAACGCTAGACCCGCAAGAGTTGCAAGAGCAACTCGACGCCAACCTCAAGCAGGAGCAATGGAAACGCTACCGCTGTACCCTTGTCACGCCGATGTACGGCGGGGGTGTCAAGGCGGGTGAAGTGGATGTCGCCATGCCGATCCGTGCGACCGAAATAGGGGGGCAACTGCGGTTTTGGTGGCGATTGCTGAATCGCAAAAAATATCCAGATACACAGGAACTGTTCAAAGCGGAGCGTGCTATTTGGGGTGGGCTAGGCGATGAAGATACTCTGGCGAAAAGTAAAGTTGCTGTCATGGTAAGCAAGCAACCGGGTTTCAAAACACAACCATCCAAAGAGGCTAAAGCGGGAATTAAATATGTGTTTGGGCAAGGGGAGGTGCAGTGGTTGAGCGCGCCTCAAAAATTTGAAATCCGCCTGCAATACCCTGCATCACTAGAGCTTGAGGTGGCAAGCGCATTTCAATGGTGGGCTAATTTTGGAGGATTAGGGGCTAAAACGCGTCGTGGTTTTGGTGCTGTCCAAGTCCATGATGTGACAGCTGTAAGTGACCAAGAATTACAAGACATAGGCTGCATGATTGCTCGCGCCGAAACGACAGAGGATGAGTTAAGTGCTTGGCAGAATGCTAATAATAAATTGCACCAATTTCGGCAGATGCCAGGCATAGCCCGAGCGCGCGGTGGAGAGAGACCAGGTCGCAGTTTCTGGCCAGAACCCGATCAATTACGGCGAGACTTCAGAATGGATGATGATGGCAAACACAAGCCGATGCATCAAGCGGGTAATGTGTTTGGACGTGCCGCATTCGGGTTGCCTATCATTTTTGATTTTCGGAAAAGCAGCGAACCCGCAAAAACAGAATTGCTACCCGCAGGCGACAAGGAGCGTATGGCAAGCCCATTGATTTTGCGCCCTTGCATTCATAACGGCAGGTGGACTGCCACCGCACTTTTACTGCCAAACTGGAAAGAAGCCCTGCACCAACCCTTGAGATACAAGAGTGGCAATGGCACACCCATGCCTTGGCCTAAAGATGAAAAAGAACAAAAGCGGATTGCGTCCACCATCGCGCCTATGGTGACGAATGATGAGTTGCGAGGGTCTAACCCCTTGACCGCATTTATGGCTTACTTTGCTGAACATCAATCTGATGCCACAAAAGTGGCTGCAATTAAAACGGCGATTATTGGTGAAATTACCTTGGAAGGTGCGAGGCTGAAATTTAATCGCGGCAGTGGCACATTGAGTGCCGAAAAATCAGGCCAATCTTATCCGGTCGAAGTTAAAGAGAAATCGCTAGAAATTCTTAACAACTTATCAGATGAGGCAAAAAAGAAGGTAATGAACGGAGATCAATCGCTACGGTTCACTGTGAATACAAAAGGCCGTTACTTGATTAAAGTGGAGGAAACAAAATGAGCCAATACCTGATTGAAATTGCTTTTGGCCCAGTGCAGGGTTTCATCGCATCCGCACGGCGCAGCCGTGATTTATGGGCGGGTAGCAAGATGCTGTCTGATGTGGCACGTGCGGCAGGACAAGCCTTGCTGGCGGCGAATGCCGAGATGATTTACCCGCTTAAAGAGCGGATTGAAAACATCCACAGTCACGCCGATGAGAACAGTAATTTGTCCAACGTGTTGTTGGCACAAGTTGCGGCTGACAGCGAAGCACAGGTGCGCCAAATTATTGAAGACGTTAAAGCCGCAGCGCGGACACAAATCAAGCAAGCCGCAGATGTTGCATGGAATGAGTGGAAAAATTCAGGCGTTGCCTTGCGTGAAGATTTTTGGAATAGGCAAGTAGAAGATGCGATTGATGCCTACGCCGCTTGGGTCAAAATCCCAGCGCAGGGCGAAGACGGCAAAACACCTTATCGCACGGCTTACGAACGTCTCAAGAAGACTTTTGCAGCACGCAAAAACACACGCGACTTTGCACCTATGTTTGAGGCGGATAAATTCTTTGATGGTGCGGGCATTCCAAAGTCTTCATTTGACGGGCTGCGCGAATCAGTTTTACCCCCCAAACCGTCAAAATTTCCTGCCAAATTTGGCTTGTCTGCGGGCGAACAACTGGATGCCTTGGGTGCGATAAAGCGCGTGATAGGCAAGCAGGAAACTTTCACCGCGCTCACCCGGATGGCAGCGGATGGCTGGTTGCGTACATTAACCTCAGCGCAATTGGAAAGTCTGCGCGCAGCCTGCGAACCCTTGGTGAGTCTGGAGTTAGCAAGCCGTACCAATGGTAATGGCGGCGTTTATGCCAATTTTCCTTTTGATGCGGGGCTGCTTTTTCCTGAACGCTTGGAACGCGCAAAACAGGATGTCAGTGACAATCCTGAAGCTCTGGTTCAACTAGAAACACTCAAAAAAATCCTGCGTCCCATCTGGAAAGAGAAAGGGCAACCTTGCCCTTACGCCGTGCTGGTGGTTGCCGATGGTGATCGCATGGGCAAGTTTGTGGATACGGCGAACGAGGCAAACGAGCATCGTGCAATTTCCACTGCGATTGCGAATTTTGCCGACCGTGTGCCGCAAGTGGCGCGCGATTTTTATGGTCACAGCATTTTCAATGGTGGCGAAGACTTGACCGTCATGTTCCCTTTGTCTGGAGTGGTGGCGGGTACCCGCGCCTTATCCAGTGCATTTGAAGAGGCGATGCGAAAAGTCGTTGCAGAATTTTGTAAGAGCGATGATGCCAAGCCCACTTTGCGCGTCGGTGCGGCAATCTGCCATGTACTCGAACCATTAGGTGTGATTCGCGACTGGGCGAATGCAGCCGAGAAATATGCCAAAGGAGAAGCAGGAAGAGATAGCCAAGGTAACGCGCTCGGTTTGAAATTGCATGAACGTGCTGGACATGAGATTAGCGTGCGCCTTCCCTTTGACGACAGCGCAGCGTTCGAAATTTTCGAGCACTGGCAAGCGGCTTACAGCAAAGGGCAAGTACCAGGTCGGCTGGCTTACGACACACGAGCCATCGCCATACAATGTGCCGCGCTGAACTTGAATGAAGAAGTCGCTGAGGCGGAATTTGCGCGCATGTTCAAACGCGCTCGACAAAGTGGTGGCAATCAAAACCTATCGGATAATCTGCAAACCAAACTCACGGATCGCCAACAAGCTTTGCGCAAACAAAAAAATGTAGATGACCCCAGTGGCCTGTTAAGACTGGGCGACGAACTCATCGTTGCGCGCTGGTTAGCGGCTAAAACATCCAGTGACGTAACCGACCTGTCAGGAGGGCAAGCATGAAAACGTACCAAATAGAACCGCAGGCGCCCTTGGTGTTTCGCTCTGGCAAGCCATTTGGCGAAGGTAGCCGCGACGGTGCAAATTTCCCGTGGCCATCGTCCCTTGCAGGCTTGATGCGCACGGTACATTGGGATGCTCACCATCCCACCGAAGTGCCTACCCAAGCAA
>JBAXEJ010000124.1:0-4605 GCA_037140475.1 Gallionellaceae bacterium | reverse complement strand
CATCAGAGCGACGAGATACAAGTTGCCCTGATCATAGGATGATGTCATCAGTTGTTCGAAGATGTTCCAGGTATCAGATTTAAAATCACCAAGGAACGACCAGGCGCTGCCTTGTCCGTTGATGATGGCATCGGCAAACAGATTGGAGTCAACGTAACTCGTGGCAGCGCCACCGATCTGTTGGACAATATTGCTGATCAACTCCTGGCCAGTGATATTTCCGCCAAGCAGCGAGCCAATAGCCTCGATCGCAAAGCCTGCTCCGAGACCGACCTGATTATTGGCGTTGAGAAGCCCAGACTCTTGCGGGTTCATAGCCATGAATAATAGTGTGGACGCGCTGGGTGTCATGGCAGTTGAACCATCCGGGGCGGTGTAGACGTTGTAGGTGGCCTGCATGTTGATGCCCCAATTGCCCAGGATATTGATGCTGGGCATCCAATCCGCTTGCATCGAAACTTCGTTCTGGGTGACCCCGGGCTGCAGAACCCCATTGGTATCAAAGAACTGTCCCCAACCGGTGCCGCCATCCTGGGCTTGTGCCGGGGAGATCAACGTAATCGCCACCAGGATGGCGATGAATAGCGAGAATATCTTGAAGCGGGTGGACATTAGTTTGGCTCCTGATCGAAACCGATCCGTTCCAGTTTCCAGCCTGCGTCGGTGGTATCTGAGACAAAGACCTTGGCGATACCGATATTGGTTTCGCCGGTATCCAGATTGGTGCAGGTGGATGTCAGTTTCCAGGCTTGGGCGGCCGGGGCGTTTTCCTGGGTAAGCTCCTGCGATAGTTCTGCTGAAGTGGCCTTGCATGACAGGCGCAGGCCTAGTTTCTCAACAGAAGGCCAGAGCATGGGGCAAAGACCTTTCTGGTCATTTCACAGCCGTTTGGTGTTGAAATCCCACAAACTTTGATTATCCAGGCTTCCTTGCCCAGTTTGGCATCCACAGAAAAGAAGACTTCCGTACCTGTCCGGGCTGCGACTTCGGCAGTCATACCAACGGGAGTGGGACCGGCGAACAGGGGTAGTTTGGCGATCTGTGGAGCGAACGAAGCCAGCGAAAACCCTGCCATCGCCAAACCTAGGAAGACCAATAGTCCGATGACGATCTGACGCGGGGTGATGACAATATCTTTGTTCGATTTCATAAACTGCTCCTTCTTGACAATACCTTCGCCAATTACTGGCTTGAAACCGGCAGAAAAGCCGGGTGAATAGCGCCTAAACGGGCAATATGTTGAAATATCTCGGTCAATATAATGGCATCAGGTTTTTCCGGAAGCATTTTTATTGTTTCGGTGGCATAACGATAGCCGCGATAGCGCGATTTCAAGTCCAAAATGCTGTAATCCGGATTATATTCTCGTAAAGGGTCTAATAACGCATGGCTGAAGTTGACCATGAAAAACGACAGGTTAACCGCATTGGTGACCGCTGTCTCCGTGACATTCATGAAATCTTCCAAGCCCCAATACTGCTTGGCATCACGAAAATTGAACTCGATTTGGAAACGCAGGCTGTAGAATTTGATGATTTTGTCGTAAGCCAAATCCAAATCGGTGCTGAACAAAATCACATGCGCCCGTGCTTTCGTCACCAGATTGGTCTTGAGGATGATAACCACGTTGAGTGGAAAAGCAAACTCTGTGTTGCAGAACTGGCCCTGATAGATATCGGTTCGGAGACCGTCTTTGAAAGATGCTTCTTGCCAGTATTGGATATCGAGTTTTTGAACATCGATTTTTGCGCCATACTTGGGCTTTGCACCCGGACCACTATGTTCGCCGACAAAAGCTATTTTGAGAGCTGCGTCGGACCGTAATTTGGAAATCAAGTGCAATTTCTCTTGTCTGACCATCCAGGCGCTGGGATAGTTGCCGAAATGTCCATCCAGGGCTACATATCTCAAAGAGATGAAGACGCCGAGCGTGACGATAAAACTTTTCAGTGCGGTTTGGATGCGCAATAATTCAGCATTGAGTACGACGGCTTGCTTATCTTTGTTCTTGCTGCCTTTGGGACGGCCCGGTTTTTTCTTTTCACCGATCGGCTTGACCTTTCTGGCTTCCGCTTTGGCCTTGCTGGCTGCCTTTTCTTCGGCACTTTTGATGATTTGGGTTGCCTGTATTGGATAAGAATGCTCTTCGTTGACGTTTATCAAGGAAAAGACAAAAAACGAGATGCCTGGAATGACCTTTTGTTGCAGGCCCGCAAAGAAACGGTCCAGTCCGTATGTTTTCTTACCGGCTTTGCTAATAACCGTTTCATCTCCGGCTCCAATATATTCGTCGGCAGGCTTCAAAAACCGTTCTCGAAACAAGACCCATTGGATGGCGCTCCACATCAGCGTGCTTTGGTAGAAGCGCTGGATGGTTCGATAACTGCCACCTTTCTCGGTCCAGCGCGAGAGACCCAACATGGTAATCCGTCCATTGGCCGTCAGCATGCCAAAAATAACGTGGCCCATCTGGCGTAAAGTCGTTTTCTCTAAAAGAGGTGCTATGCTCTGTAAAAGTGCTAAAATCTCTGGCATGGGCTTTTCCGAGTAGTTGGGTTGTGAGAGACACAACTTTACTCGATAAGCCCTATTTCATTCAAGACTCCACTGCAAAAAGCCGATTTTAACCGGCTGGGATTGGGCTCAAAACTAGCCTGAACCTTAAAAACCGAGTAAAAAAAGTTCGCGCAGACACCAAAAACGAAGGTGCAAGCGTATTTGTGGCGCTCTCTTGCGAGTCTAGGACTTTATTTTGGCGCAATTCTTCTTGCAATCTGGCTTGCAGGTAGCGTTGAATACGCCTTACGTTGGCTATGGCGGCGGAACCGATCAGCATGCAGGTTACTCTGAATTGGCCTCGTACTGGCAATTGTGCTTCCGGGAAGGGCAATTTTACACTGCGCACAGTAGCTTCTATGGCAGCACGCACATTTCCCGATTGTCGTTTGCTTTCTTTGCTGCGCCGTCGTCGTTGCGAAGCCTGCGCATCGGCCAGGGTGAAACGCAACCGCAAACGTTTATCGCTTTGTTTGCCTGGCTGTGCCAAACACTTGCCTGTCTTGAACAAAGGACACTCCTGACATTGTGGCAGTTCAAAACAGGCCACATAACTTTTCTGTTGCGAGCTGATGCGTACCGAGACTTTCTGCCCTGCGGGGCAGGTAACTTGTCTTGGTTTACTGTCCTTGCCAAGCTGGACGTCAAAATCAGCCAAATGGGGTTTTTCGGGATCAGGGTTACGTCCGCGAATAGCACTTTGAATAAGCTCTACATTTAGTTTGGCCAACACCGGATCAGACTTGCTGCCGCCATAACCACCATCTGTGTTCATTTCGTCTACTTCAGTGCGCTCCTTCAAGTTCGGAAGAGCTTCAGCCAGAAATTGATCGTCATCGCTATTGTTCGGAGCGAGTTGTACCTTGGTAATCAGTTGCAGTTTATTCTCAGGGTCACAAGTTTCAGTCAGATTGGCAACATAGCCTTGATAACCTACTCCGCGTTTCTCCCGGTAAGTCGCTTCCAGATCGTCCGGCGATTGCATACAAGAAGATGTCAGCTCTGTGTTTGGTTTCGCACTGACTTTCGTCTGTTCGATATTGAAATGCTCACTGAAAACGCGATCCAGCACCTGATACACAGTCTCGCTGCCGTAGCCGGGCTTTAGTTCAACCAACAATTGTTGCATGAATTCGCCGATGCGTTCCAAATGTGGGCTAACTTCTTCGCCTTTCATGCGATACACATAATGACCGGAGTGTCCCTTCAGGTATGGCGCAAAGGCTTCAGAATAGTGAG
Source organism: Gallionellaceae bacterium (assembly GCA_037140475.1). Classification (GTDB taxonomy): domain Bacteria; phylum Pseudomonadota; class Gammaproteobacteria; order Burkholderiales; family Gallionellaceae; genus PALSA-1006. The sequence goes on along the minus strand of JBAXEJ010000124.1, from coordinate 810 downwards.
CTTTGTCAAGTTCAGTGAGTATGCGCTCTACACGCTGCAACACTTCGACTAACAATTGCACTCGGCCCATTTGCCGAATGTTGCTGGATACCTGGACACTATCCATACGCTGTTTGCCAGTCTTGACCTGAAAGGCCTTCAATTGCGCGTCGGTAACTTTCTCGAAAGCCTGATCCAGCAGGTTTACACCTGTTTCCTGCATATGGCGACTGAGACGTTCGCGAAAATAATACAACGTGCGCAGATCGAAGTCTCCTTCGCCCAATTGCCGGTAGCCCAAAGCATAACGTACTTGAATATCATAGCTAAAATTGTCGTATAGTTCTTCATCCGTCCAGCCATTGCCCGCTTTAAGAAATTCTAGTGCTACAAACATGTTGACCGGTACGTTGGGCCTTGAGCCGCAATCCGCATACAGTATCGCAAATGGCGCTTCATCGATTTTGCTGTAAACATCTCGGTAGAAAACGCCCGCCCAGGAATGCTCAAGACGTTTGCGCAGTTTTTCCGGTAGTTCGTCGATGTTACTGGTCAGCGGTATTTGCAAATGGCGGTGGTTCTTTTTGAACATGGTTTCCTCGTGTTACACTGGGTTGCTCTTATTATATTAAAGAATCCGCCTATCGAGGAGAGTGCAATTTGGATGAGTTTTATCGCATCCTTTTTGCAGTGGAGTCAATTTTGGTACAGCCACAATCCATGGTGGATGGCTGAAACATTCCGATTCTAGCACTTTTTTTGTGAAATCACGCGCCTGGGCCTTGAGCCGCAATCCGCATACAGTATCGCAAATGGCGCTTCATCGATTTT
>JBAXEJ010000123.1:0-4666 GCA_037140475.1 Gallionellaceae bacterium | reverse complement strand
CTTAAAAAGCCCCCCAAGCATCCATTGCATTTTCGAGAGTTGAAGCACGAACAACGAGTGCCTTTGGCACGACTGATCGGACAGGCACAAGCTCGCACTGTGAGCGTGCTGATCCATAAGCCTTCCATCCCTGATCCCGAGAATTTTCAGCAGCAGAAATATTCGCTTTACCGTTACGCCTGTCGCTTATTGTTAGAGCGTGTTTCTTGGCTATGTCGCGATCATCACAAAGCAGGGGAAGGCAATGGCCGTGCCGAATTTATTTTCTCCAACCGAAGTGCGATGTCCTATGACGATCTGCGCACTTACTTGCATCAACTTAAAGACGATTCAACCGTGCGCATCGCTTGGAATGTCTTTGATCCTGCATTGGTAAGCGCCGTCAATCATGACCAGCTAGCCGGTTTGCAGTTGGCAGATGCGGTCGCAACGAGCGTGTTCTATGCCGTTCATAAAAATCAGTACAACGAAGTTGAAGAGCGTTATCTACAACTGATTGCGCCAACTATTTACCAGCATGAAGGAAAAACAGAAGGCTATGGCTTGAAGTTTTGGTGCGAGGATAAAATCGAAATTGCCAGAGTATTGGGGACTACTAAAAAATGAGGGCGAAAAAAATGCAGGCCCTGAGTTCGAGGATCCCACCCATTCGGGCTGCCACTGTTGCCAGCGACCTCTACAAACCTCACGCTTGCCTGCAAGTCGAACTTTACCCTAGGCCAGTGATGATTGGCAATCACTTGTTTGTATCTCGTTGATACATAGGGAAGCGAAATAATAATGTCCACCGACTCTTTCCTCGACTTCGTTTTAGAGCAACTCGCTACGCTTGCAGGTCTGCGTAGCAAGCGCATGTTTGGCGGTTATGGCTTGTATTCCGGCGAGGCATTTTTCGGCATCGTTTACGACGGCAGGCTGTATTTCAAAACCAATGCCGACACTTTGCCAGAATATCTGGCAAAGAACGCTGCTGTTTTCGCCCCTTCAGAAAAGCAAGTTTTAAAGAATTACCGCGAAGTTCCCGTCGATATTTTGGAAGATAGCGAACGTTTGCTACTTTGGGCGAGGCTAGCAGCGCAATGAATGACATCCAAGCTAGGAAGCAAGCGCTTCGACAAAGTATAATCGCCGCCCGCTCGAATATTGCCGAGCCTGAACGGGCAGAATTGAGCGCGTTAATCGCCGCTCGACTGGCCGAGTTAGAGGTTTATCGCAATGCAACGACGGTGCTGGGCTACCTTAATTTTGGTGCTGAATTTTCCGCCGAGATTTTTGTGCGACAAGCCTTGGCTGATGGCAAGCAAGTGTTGCTGCCAAAAGTGAATCGCGAAACTAAGCAATTAGAGATTTACCGCGTGACTGATTTGACGCTAGATGTTGCGCCGGGTCTGTGGGAAATTCGCGAGCCGCTGATTGAGCGCTGCAACAAGGTGGTTGATTTAAGTAGCATTGATTTTATTTTGCTGCCTGGCGTGGCGTTTGCGCGTGATGGTTCGCGTGTCGGTTACGGTGGTGGTTTTTACGATAAGTTATTAGCGCGAATGCCGCATCAGCCCGTTTTAGTGGCAGCGGCATTTTCAATGCAACTTATTGATTATATTGAGTTATTAGAATTTGATCGCGCCGCACAATGGCTGATCACAGAACAAGAAACGATTCGTTGTGAAACAGCATTAGGCATAACGAAAAATTAAAAGTATTTTTTGAGAGGGAGTAAAGAAACAATGGCCAATTTACCCGATTACGATCCGCAAGAAACACAAGAATGGATTGAAGCACTGGGATCCGTCCTGAAAACAGGCGGCGCAGAACGCGCTCACTTTTTGCTGGATCAATTAATCAATCATGCGCGCTTAGCGGGTGATGATATGCCCATCAGCGCGACCACCCCTTACCTCAATACTATTCCGCTAGACCGCGAGCAGCGCTCCACCGGCAACTTGGAACTCGAACACCGCATTCGCGCGTTGATGCGCTGGAACGCGATGGCGATTGTGTTGAACGCTAACAAAGAATCTTCTGAGCTCGGCGGCCACATTGCCAGCTTTGCTTCCGCCGCCACTTTATATGATGTGGGTTTCAACCATTTCTTCCACGGCAAAACCGACGACCACGGCGGCGACTTGGTGTATTTCCAAGGCCACTCCTCCCCCGGCATCTACGCTCGCGCCTTTATTGAAGGCCGTTTGAGCGAAGATCAACTTTACAAATTCCGCCAAGAGGTCGATGGCGGAGGTTTATCTTCTTATCCGCATCCTTGGTTGATGCCTGATTTTTGGCAGTTTCCGACCGTGTCGATGGGCTTAGGCCCGTTGATGGCAATTTACCAAGCGCGTTTCATGCGCTATTTACAGCACCGCGAACTCGCGCAAACCAATGGCCGCAAGGTGTGGGCATTCTTGGGCGACGGCGAAACCGACGAACCAGAATCGCTAGGCGCAATCTCGATGGCCGGACGCGAGAAGCTCGACAACCTGATCTTCGTCATCAACTGTAACTTGCAGCGTCTTGATGGCCCCGTGCGCGGCAACGGCAAGATCATCCAGGAGCTTGAAGGCGTGTTCCGTGGCGCTGGCTGGAATGTGATTAAAGTGATCTGGGGTGGCAAGTGGGATCGCCTGTTGGCCAAAGACAAAACCGGTTTGTTGCTGAAGCGCATGGAAGAGGTCGTTGACGGCGAATACCAAACGTATAAATCCAAAGATGGCGCGTATGTGCGTCAGCATTTCTTCGGCAAATATCCTGAGTTGTTAGAACTTGTTGCCGACATGTCGGACGACGAAGTATGGCGTTTGAATCGAGGTGGTCACGATCCTCACAAGGTATTTGCGGCTTACACTGCGGCGAATAATCACAAAGGCCAACCAACCGTGATTCTTGCTAAAACCGTTAAAGGTTACGGCATGGGTTCATCGGGTGAAGCGCAAAACCCAACCCATCAGCAAAAGAAAATGGGCGGTGAAGATTTGCGCGCCTTCCGTGACCGTTTCAACATTCCCGTGCCAGACGATCAATTAGCCGAACTGCCCTTCGTGCGCCCTGCCGAAGACAGTCAAGAGATGAAATATCTGCGTGAGCGCGGTGCGGCGATGGGTTCGATTCCCGCTCGCCAACCGATTGTTAAGTCACTAGACATTCCAGGCTTGGAAGCGTTCGACGCGATGCTAAAAGGCACGGATGATCGCGAAATTTCTACCACGATGGCGTTCGTGCGTTTGCTCGGCGTGCTGGTAAAAGACCCCAATATCGGTAAAAAAATCGTGCCAATCGTACCGGATGAGTCGCGTACTTTCGGCATGGAGGGCATGTTCCGTCAGCTCGGCATCTTCTCGCAGGTCGGTCAACTCTACACACCACAAGACGCTGACCAACTGATGTTCTACAAAGAATCTGTGACCGGCCAGATTTTGCAGGAAGGCATTAATGAGGCCGGCGGCATGGCCGACTGGATCGCCGCTGCTACGGCTTATGCTAACCACGGCGTAGCGATGATTCCGTTCTACATTTACTACTCGATGTTCGGCTTCCAGCGTATCGGCGACATGGCTTGGGCTGCGGGCGATTTGCGCGCACGCGGCTTCCTCGTCGGCGGCACTGCGGGCCGTACCACGTTGAACGGCGAAGGCTTGCAACATCAAGATGGCCACAGCCATTTGATGGCAGCGACCATTCCAAACTGCGTGTCTTACGACCCAACCTTTGCCTATGAGCTTGCGGTGATCGTGCATGACGGTATGCGCCGCATGTATCAAGACCAAGAGGACGTGTTCTACTACCTCACCGTAATGAACGAGAACTACGCTCACCCTGCCATGCCGAAGGGCGCGGAAGAAGGCATTCTCAAGGGCATGTATAAATTTAGCGCTAGCAAAGCGAAAGCAAAAACCAAGGTGCAATTGCTTGGTAGCGGCACGATCTTGCGTGAAGTGATCGCCGCTGGCGAATTATTGGAGAAAGATTTTGGCATCGCCTCTGATGTGTGGAGCGTCACCAGTTTCAACGAGTTGCGCCGCGAAGGTTTGGATTGTGAGCGTTGGAACACACTGCACCCAGAAGCGAAAGCGCGCGTCAGTTACGTTGAGCAATGTCTTGATGCGAAGCTACCTGTAATTTCTGCTACCGATTACATTCGTGCCTATTCCGACCAAATTCGTCCTTTCGTCAAAGCACGCTACAACACGCTTGGCACCGACGGTTTTGGCCGTTCGGACACGCGTAAAAAATTGCGTGCTTTCTTCGAAGTGGATCGTCACTATGTCGCGATCGCCGCGTTGAAAGCTTTGGCAGATGAAGGCACGATTGCTCCCAGCGAAGTCACTAAAGCAATCAAACTTTATAAAGTTAATCCTGATAAACCGAATCCAACCACGGTTTAACTCAAGGGGAAGAATATGGCTGAAATTAAAAACGTATTAGTGCCTGACATCGGCAATTACAAAGATGTGCCAGTGATTGAGATACCGGTAAAAGTGGGCGACTCCGTCAAGGCGGAACAATCGCTACTAACGCTTGAAACCGACAAGGCAACGATGGATGTGCCTGCGCCATTTGACGGCGTGGTAAAAGAAATTAAAGTTAAAGTCGGCGACAAGGTCTCTGACGGCACATTGATTATGACAATTGAGGCGCGTGGCGTAGCGGCTCCTGCTGTTGCACAAGCATCCCC
>JBAXEJ010000122.1:0-4748 GCA_037140475.1 Gallionellaceae bacterium | reverse complement strand
AAATCTTAGGCGCTTTTAAATCTTCTAAAGAAAGAATTTTTGAAGGAATGGTTCGCATTACTGCACCTGCGCCACGATTGTGAACGAAGGCGTTTACACGGAAACGCGCCAAGCCTGGCACTTCAAAAGAGAAGTCGAGCTCTTTGTTCTCTTCGTAAAATTTACGCTGCTGATCGTTCATGATGTCATAGATCATGGCGTGTACTTCTTTGTGCTCCATCGCGGGGAGATTGATGCGGCGTATGTCGCCGTGGACACGGATCATCGGCGGCAAGCCCGCAGAAAGGTGCAGGTCAGAAGCTTTATTCTTAACGCCGAAGGCAAGCAGTTCAGTGATATCCATTATAATTCCCCGTTCTAGTGGCGACCGTAATTTGGCAGGTCGTTAAGTCAATCAAAAGCGCATCGGATTATGACTGCAATCCTTTCCAACTTGCAAGCTATCCACCAAGCAATTGAGCAGGCCGCAAAGGCCGCTCAGCGTGATCCCGCAAGCGTACATTTGCTAGCGGTGAGTAAAACATTTCCGGCCGAGTCGGTGCGCGAGGCCTATTCGGCAGGGCAGCGAGCGTTTGGTGAAAATTATGTGCAAGAGGCGGTAGATAAAATTAACGCTTTGCATGACTTGTCATTGGAATGGCATTTTATTGGGCCGATACAAAGCAATAAGACGCGAGATATTGCGGAAAACTTTTCATGGGTGCATGGTGTTGATCGGTTAAAGATTGCCCAGCGTTTATCTGAACAGCGCCCCACTGATTTACCGCCGCTAAATATTTGCTTGCAAGTGAATGTTAGTGGCGAAGCAAGTAAGAGTGGTGTTTCACCCGCGGAGGTTATAGCGCTGACGCGCGCGGTCACTCAGTTGCCACGGCTGAAACTACGAGGGTTGATGGCGATACCAGCCCCCTCGGATGATTTTGAGCTGCAGCGGCTTCCCTTTGCGCAGTTGCGAGCGCTATTGCAAGAAATTACAGCACAGGGCATTACACTGGATACGTTGTCGATGGGAATGTCGCATGATTTTGCTGCCGCAATAAAAGAGGGTGCAACTATTGTTCGAATTGGTACGGCAATTTTTGGCAAGAGAGATTGATGAGGGTAAATAAATGAATATCTGTTTTATTGGTGGCGGCAACATGGCAACCGCACTTATCGGCGGCATGCTCAAGCGTGGATACACAGCTGCGCAAATTCGCGTGGTCGAATTAAATACTGATAATTGCAAACGTTTACACAATGACTTTGGTGTGCACGCTGATTCAGATCTTGCGGCAGGTGTGGCAGGAAAAGATGCGATTGTCTTGGCCGTTAAGCCGCAGCAATTGCGGGAGGTGGCTGCCCAGCTACAACCTTTGCTTCAAGGGCAGTTGATTATTTCGATTGCGGCGGGCATTCGCGCTTCAGATATTGCTCGATGGTTGAATACACAGAGCGTCGTCCGCGTGATGCCGAATACGCCAGCATTAATTCAAAGTGGGGTGGCAGGGCTGTATGCGCTATCTGAGGTGAGTATGGTTCAGCGTGAGCTGACGCAGGTGCTGATGGAGGCTGTAGGTAGCACGGTTTGGCTAAAAGAAGAATTGATGCTGGACGGCGTTACGGCGATTTCTGGCAGTGGCCCAGCCTATGTGTTTTATTTTATCGAGGCCATGCAGGAAGCCGCAATTGAATTAGGGTTTAATGAAGCTGATGCGAAGCGTTTGGTAGTTGATACATTTCTCGGCGCTGCAAAGTTGGCGGCAGCGAGCCATGAAGATACCGCAGTGTTAAGAGCGCGCGTGACTTCTAAAAATGGCACGACCGAACGTGCACTGATGAGCATGGAGCTCGATAGCGTGAAGCCGCATATTATCGCTGCGGTGCATGCCGCCGCTTTACGCTCGAAAGAAATGGGCGATGAGTTAGGGAGGGCTGGCTAAATGATGAATCAGGCGCTGTTGTTTTTACTCGATGTGTTGGTGCAACCCTTTGCAGCTTTGTTTTTGCTGCGATTCCATGCAGGTTGGTTGCGTGTTCCGATGCGTAATCCAATCGGTGAAGTGGTGATGTCACTTACTGATTTTGTGGTGTTGCGTGTGCGTCGGTATGTGCCACCAGCGTGGGGATTCGATACGTCTTCATTGCTGCTCGCGTTTGTCGTGGAAGGCGTTTATTTAATGCTGATGTTGTCGGCACAAGGTTATCCCTATGCGGTGTTTACTTTGCCGGGATTGATTGCATGGACTTTGGTGAAGTTGTTAGTGCTGAGTGTTTACCTGTTGATGGCCATGCTTTTTGTGCAAGCTGTTTTGTCATGGGTTAATCCCCACTCGCCGCTTGCGCCGGTCGCCGCAAATTTTACTCAGCGTTTTTTACAACCCGTTCGTGGCATCGTGCCGATGGTGGGCAATATCGATTTCTCTGTGCTCGCGCTGCTAATTATTTGCCAGCTGATCTTAATTATTCCGGTGGGTTGGTTAGAGCATTTGGTTTCGCGCATGCTATGACCAGTTGGTATCAGCGTAATGCGGACACGCTGACCTTGGTGTTGCATGTTCAGCCGGGCGCGAAGCAAACCAGCGTGGCAGGGCTTCATGGCGAGGCTTTAAAAATTCGTCTTACTGCTCCGCCAGTTGAGGGAAAAGCGAATGAAGCACTATTACGTTTCATCGCAGATCAGTTTGGAGTGCCACTACGTAATGTGGAGTTGAAACAGGGTGGGCAGTCGAGGCACAAGCGAATTATCGTTCAGGGGAGTCGTGTTGCACCTGAAAGCTTGTTGCGAGAAAGCGGATCTCAGTAGTCGCCGTCTCGCTACAAAGTCACATAATTACTTTTTTTGCTTAGCTTTTTTCGCTTTAAGCACCGCTTCTAAGTTGGCTAGTTTATTGGCATCGGTTTCGCCACTCACATTAATGATACTAAGCTTGCCAGTGCCTTGATGTAAGTCATCTGCAAAGTCCATGATGGCGCCAATCACAGTCAGCTTTCCTTCTTTTACTTCTTCATCAAATTTCAGCATCGCAGTGGCGACTTGATTATTTACATTAGCTCTTACGCCGTCGATGTTGTTTAAGTCTTTGCTGATGGTGATGGTGTCTAGTTCACGTTTAATTGAGGGGGACTCTTTTGAATAGTTGCTAGTTGCCGCTGCGATTGCGCCGCAACGGGAGTGGCCAATAATCAGTAATACGGGTGTGTGTAAATGATGCACACCATACTCTACTGAGCCCTCAGCTGTTGCCAACTGGTTGCCAATATTGCGGACCATAAATAGCTGTCCCTCTGGCGTCGCATCCATCATATTGGTATGAACACGCGAGTCAGAGCAGGTGATGATAGTCGCTGCAGGATGTTGTCCCTTGGCGAGCTCAGAGAAAAATTCAATTTTGTGGCTAGAGTAATATTTGAGGTTATCTGTCTTCAGTCCATTGAGAAAGCTGATGACAGTGGTCGTCGTGTCGCCCTCGCTAGCGCTAGCATGTTCATCCTGAGCATTGGCGGGATTAAATAGGATGAGGGCTGCAAAGCAAGCGAGCAATAAAATTCGTTCCATAATACTTCTCCGAATAGAAGGTTTATTTCTGATGCAGGTAAAAGTTTAGCAGTCGAAATAATTATTGCATGGCGTAAACAGAGCTATTTTTACGTCTTATTTAGATTGTGCTAGGAGAAAATAAACTAGGAAACTTAACCAGCATTTCCCTAGATATTGTCTAGGTCGATATAGATAATATCTAGACCGTCATAGGCTGTTTGGCATATTGTTTGAGCTCGGCTTTTCATTGATGATGTTACTACTAAATTTATTAATGGGGGCTGCTATGCAGCAAGAAATATTGGTTGAAGATGAGCGTGGTGATAGCCGCTTTTTTTCATTGGGTTCGGGTTTCCGTCTCTGGCCTTTGATGCTCCCCGTGTTAGCCTATCTCTTAGCGATGTTCATTCGCGTCGTAATTTCCTGATTGCTTCGCCATCGTAATAAAAAGCCCTCATTTTCTGAGGGCTTAAATTCGTCAAACTCATCTGTAAAAGCTTTAGTGCCCTTTGTGCTCATTCGCAACAGATTTCGCAGAGAGCGCGGCCGCAATTTTAGTTGCGTCAGTTTGACCATTGACGTTAATGATGTTCAGCTTACCAGCACCCATTTTCATATCGTCAGCAAAATCATAAACCGCACCAATCACGATTAGGTGGCCTTCTTTAATTTTGTCGGCAAACTCAGCGTTAGCCGCTGCTACTTGGTTATTTACGTTGGTTTTTACGCCTTCAATATCCCCTGTTACTTTGCCGATTGTCGTTAGTTCGGCTTGGATAGGCGTTTCCAGTTTTGAAAAGTCACCGCTAGCAGCTCCGATGGCGCCACATTTTGAGTGGCCAATAATCAGTAGCAACGAAGATGCGAGGTGGTTTACGCCATATTGCACGGAACCTTTAGAGGTGGCAATTTGGTTGCCGATATTACGCACCATGAACAAATCGCCTTCAGGTGTCTTGTCCAACATGTTGGTGTGAACGCGCGAGTCTGAGCAGGTAACAACAGTGGCGCGAGGGTGCTGGCCACTGGCGAGTTCTTTGAAAAATTTAGCGTTGTGCAGTTTGTCGTAAGAAGTATTCACAGCCAAGATTTCTTTGATGAAACCCTGTGCAACCGTAGCATCTCCGTGAGCATGCTCACTAGCGAAAGTTGGCGCGGCAAAAGCGGTAGCGATATAAAGTGGACCCCTCGGTCAAGACAATAATGCATCGAGTTTAAGAGGGTAGCC
>JBAXEJ010000121.1:0-4782 GCA_037140475.1 Gallionellaceae bacterium | reverse complement strand
TTGGTGGGTCGTCGCGGACTTGAACCGCGGACCAAAGGATTATGAGTCCTCTGCTCTAACCAACTGAGCTAACGACCCTAGACTTTACTCTTCGCCGTCGAGAAAGCTTTTTAGTTTCTCTGAACGCGAAGGATGACGCAACTTACGCAGAGCCTTGGCTTCAATCTGACGAATACGTTCGCGTGTTACGTCAAATTGTTTACCCACCTCTTCCAAGGTATGGTCGGTATTCATTTCGATACCAAAACGCATGCGCAATACTTTAGCCTCACGTGCAGTCAACGAATCTAAAATATCTTTAGTTACGTTACGCAAACTGTCGTACACCGCAGCTTCAACTGGTGCCAATGTGTTTGCGTCTTCAATGAAGTCACCTAGGTGCGAATCATCATCATCACCCACCGGCGTTTCCATAGAGATCGGTTCTTTGGCGATTTTTAGGATTTTGCGGATTTTGTCTTCTGGCATTTCCATCTTGACCGCCAGCGTCGCTGCATCCGCATCCAAACCCGTCTCCTGCAAAATCTGGCGCGAGATGCGATTCATCTTGTTGATCGTTTCGATCATGTGTACCGGAATACGAATCGTGCGCGCCTGGTCGGCGATAGAACGGGTAATCGCTTGGCGAATCCACCAAGTGGCATAAGTTGAAAACTTATAGCCGCGACGATATTCAAATTTATCAACCGCCTTCATCAAGCCGATGTTGCCCTCTTGAATCAGGTCAAGGAATTGCAAGCCACGGTTGGTATATTTTTTCGCAATCGAAATAACTAAACGCAAGTTAGCTTCAATCATGTCGCGCTTAGCACGGCGAGCCTTCGCTTCGCCATTGGTCATTTGTTTATTGATCTCTTTGAGATCTTTAATCGGAATGCCAACACGTTGTTGCAACTCATTCATCTTCTTCTGCTGATCAACAATCGCGGCTTGATAGCGCGCCAAGGTTTCACTGTATGGCTTCTTCGCAGAAACTTCTTCTTCAACCCAATTTAAATTTTCTTCATTTAATGGGAATACTTTGATGAAGTGAGGGCGTGGCATGCGAGCTTTAATGACGCAAAGCTCTTGAATACTGCGCTCATACTTACGCACCTCTTCCACTAAACCACGCATGATGTCGCACAAGGCGTCTACTTGCTTCGCAGAAAAGCGGAATTGCATTAGCTCGTCAGAAATTTGGAACTGTAATTTGTCGTACTGCTTGCTACGGTAGCCGTTTTTCTCGTAGGCCTTGCCCAGCTTGGTAAACAAGTCGGCGATTACCGCAAAACGTACCAACGCATCTTCTTTTAACTGTGCCAAATTAGCTGCCGCAGCGGCATCGAGGTCTTCTTCAGACTCTTCCTCTTCTTCAACTTCCTCAACTTCTTCGGCGTCATCAGCTACAGGCGTCGCCGCAACGACTTCTTCCTCATCGCCGTCAATGAAGCCATCAATCACTTCATCAATACGTAATTCTTCTTTGGTAACTTTTTCCGCCAAGGTCAAAATTTCGGCAATTGTTGCCGGGCATGCCGAAATAGCCTGAATCATGTGCTTCAGGCCTTCTTCGATGCGCTTGGCGATCACAATTTCATCTTGGCGCGTGAGCAAACCCACCGTACCCATTTCGCGCATATACATACGCACGGGGTCAGTCGTGCGGCCAAAGTCTGAATCGACTGTTGAAAGCGCTGCCTCTGCTGCCTCTACTGCATCTTCATCAGCGGCAACTGGCGTCGAGTCAGTCATCACTTGATTTTCAACGTCTGGCGCCTGATCATGAACACTAATGCCCATGTCGTTAATCATGCTCACCACACCTTCAATCTGCTCAACCTCAAGCATCTCTGGCAAGTGGTCGTTGATCTCGGCGTAGGTTAAATACCCACGCTCTTTACCCAGCAAAATAAGCGCTTTAAGGCGCGTACGGCGTTCTTCAACGTCCTGCAACTGTTCCGCAGGATTGTCCGACAGCTTTGCGCTCGCGGCTTGTTTAGCTTTGGTGGTCGCCTGTTTTACAGGAGCAGTTTTTTTGGTTTGTTGCTGAGCCGCCATGATTGGTGGATCCTCAAAAGTAAAATTAATGTTCAAAACTGCGGCGCTTTAAAGTGACCTATGCGCCGCCAAAAAGGTCGCGGATTATACCTGATTACTCAAAATTATTCCGCAACTTAGCCGCGCTGGAGCAACTGCAAGTAGAGCGTCCTCTCTTGTTCACTTAGACCCTTAAGCCCTGCCTGCTCAATTTTTCTTTGTAGTGTCAAAAGTTCCTGTTTTCGGCCATCTTCTCGCAACATACCCAGCACACCCTCAAACTCTGCCGATACATCAAAGGTTTCGCCCAACTTCAAAGTTTCACCTTGTGCCACGGCAAAGATGGACTCAAACCTCGTGCCCTGAAAATTTTGAATCACGGCTGCAGCGCTTACTTCTGATGCCTGCACTCGCACCCATTGCGCCAATTCCAAAATGGCAGCGCCTTCGTCAGCCTCCGAAGACCAATCTAACGGGAGCTGGCGCGCCAATTCCGGCTTCAATAAAAGACAACGCAACAGCGCACGCAATCCAGATGGCGCGGGCCGTGCCGCCTTTTGTGGGACGCGTCGTTGAGGTGCGGCCACAGGCTTAATTTCATATAGAGCTTCAAGCTCTGCCTGCGTAACACCGGCAAGCGCAGCGACTTCTTTGCGCAGGAGCAAGGCTGTTGCGGGGGCCGAAATAGCGACCAATAAAGGCTGTGCCTTTTGCAATAAAGCATTACGCCCTTCAGGTGTGTGCAAATCCACTTGCGAAGTCAATTCGCGCAACAAATAACCTGAAAGAGGAAGCGAGTTCTCAACCAACTCCTCAAATGCTTCTCGACCGAACTCCCGAATATAGGTGTCTGGATCGTGCTCTTCTGGCAAAAATAAAAATCCAATGCGCTTGCCATCGACCAATTGTGGCAACGCATTTTCAAGTGCGCGCCAAGCAGCCTTTTGACCGGCGCGGTCACCATCAAAACAAAAAACAACTTGCTCAGACAATCGCAACAGCTTTTGCACATGGTAAGGCGTAGTTGCCGTACCCAATGTCGCCACTGCGTATTCCACGCCATGCTGCGCCAAGGCCACCACATCCATGTAGCCTTCCACCACTATCACGCACTGTTTCGCGCGGATTGTTTTTTGTGCCTGATATAGGCCGTAAAGTTCATGGCCCTTTTCAAACAGGGTCGTCTCAGGAGAATTGAGGTATTTTGGTTCTCCTTTGTCGAGAATACGCCCACCAAAACCAATCACCTGACCGCGAATATTGACGATTGGAAACATGATGCGATCCCGAAACCGGTCGTAGCGTTTATCACCCTCACCTTCGATCACCATCCCTGTAGCAACAAGGCTTGCATCTTTATAGTTAGGTGCAACAGCCTCTAAATTTTGCCAAGCATCGGGTGCATAGCCGATGCCAAAACGGGCAGCCACCTCTCCACTCAAGCCGCGGCGCTTGAGGTAATCAATTGCGCGCGGCGTTTGTTTCAATTGCTCGCGGTAATAACGGGTAGCGGCTTGCATCAAATCATATAAATCAGGGGCCACTTTTTGTTGCGTAGGTGAATTTGCTTCGCGTGGCACTTCAACACTAATGCTGCGCGCTAACTCTTCCACTGCGTCAACGAAGCCCATTCCCGCGTGTTCCATGACGAAGCCAATCGCTGTGCCATGCGCACCACAGCCGAAGCAGTGATAGAACTGTTTAGTTTGACTAACGGTAAATGAAGGGGATTTTTCGTTGTGAAACGGACAACAAGCGACGAAATTGGTGCCTGCTTTTTTTAGGGGAACGTATCGTTCGATGACATCCACAATGTCAATGCGATTGAGCAAATCCTGAACGAAACTTTTTGGAATCACTTCAGCCCTCGCATCACGTGGTGTGGAGAACAGCCCGTTTACGGGCTACAGAATTACTGAGCTAACTTGGTTTTGACTAAGCCAGAGACTTTAGCGACATCGGCTCGGCCCGCCAATTGCGGCTTCAAAATTGCCATCACCTTGCCCATGTCTTGCGGACTTGCCGCACCGCTTGTCGCGATCGCTTGCGAAACCAAGGTGTCAATTTCAGCTTCGCTCAGTTGTTGCGGCATATAAGTCTGCAACACAGTTATTTCGAATTTTTCGACATCGGCCAAATCTTGGCGTGCAGCCGCTTCGTACTGGCTAATCGAATCACGCCGCTGCTTCATCATTTTGTCGATAATCGACAAAATATCCGCATCCGACAATTCGATACGCTCATCTACTTCGCGTTGTTTCATCGCGGCGAGCAATAGACGAATCGCACCCAGACGCGCCGTTTCTTTGGCGCGCATGGCGGTCTTCATGTCTTCTGTGATTTGCTGTTTTAGGCTCATATCAAAAACAAAACGCCGCAACCGTAAAAGATTGCGGCGTTCGTTACAGACAAAATCAATACATCTTTGGAGGCAGAACCTGGCTACGTAGGCGCTTGTAATGGCGCTTTACAGCAGCGGCCAGCTTGCGCTTACGCTCAGCAGTTGGCTTTTCGTAGAATTCGCGAGCACGCAATTCAGTCAACAGACCAGTTTTTTCTACAGAGCGCTTAAAGCGACGCATCGCTACTTCAAACGGCTCATTTTCTTTAACGCGGATGGTTGTCATTCAAAAACTACCTTGTACAAAAATTTTGAGGGCGCGATTCTACAAAACAAACTCTCTTTTAACAACCTGTATTTTCCAATGCGAGTTGCCTCAAGATAAAAGTTACCGAAGGGTAGTCTAAACAGGATACGTTGCC
>JBAXEJ010000120.1:0-4816 GCA_037140475.1 Gallionellaceae bacterium | reverse complement strand
ATCTTTGCTAAAGGTCACAATCGCCTCATCCACATCATGATGCAAACACAGCGTGGCAGTCTTCGGCAGGTAATCAAACAGCGTCGCTGTTTTATCAAAAAAGAGCGGCAGGTAATACTCGATGCCACTCGGTGCGATGCCTTTGCTTACATCTTTATAGATGCGCGATTTAGAGGGATCGCCTTCAAAGCGATCACGAAAGCTTTGACGAAAATGCGCTTGGCCTTTTTCGTCCATCGGAAACTCACGCGCGGGCAGCATACGAACTTCTGGCACGGGATACAAAGTGCGTTGCGTATCCACATCGAAGGTGGAGATTGTCTCGATTTCATCATCGAATAAATCGATGCGATAGGGCAACACACTTCCCATTGCGAAGAGGTCAACAATGCCGCCGCGTACGCAATATTCGCCCGGTGTCAGTACCTGTTGCACATGTGTGTAGCCGGCAAAGGTCATTTGCTCGCGCAGTTCTTTTAGATTCAGCTTCTCGCCGCGTTTCAGAAAAAACGTGTAGGCCGCCAAGTGCTCAACAGGCGGCAAGGGATACAAGGCCGTAGTAATCGGCACGATCACCACATCACACGCCGAACTACGAATGTGATGCAGCGTAGCTAAGCGCTCAGACACCAAATCTTGATGCGGAGAAAAATGATCGTAAGGCAAGGTCTCCCAATCTGGCAGCAAATGCACACGTAGATTGGGATCAAAAAATGGAATCTCTTCTTTTAGCCGCTGCGCATCCAAAGCATTGGCCGCAATCACCACCACTGGAGATTTCTCTGCGGCAAACTGCGCAATGGCTAGGGCATCAGATGAACCGTGAAGTCCGCTGTAACGCGGACGAGGGTGCTTAGATGAAAACAGCATTAGAGGTTGCGGGTCTTTTTGATCAGATCGTAAGCCAGTTGAATTTCTTTCGCTTGCTCGGTTGCCATCGCAACCATGTCCTCTGGCATACCCTGCCCCATTAATTTATCGGGGTGATATTGACTCATCAGCTTGCGATAAGCGCGCTTAATTTCTGCATCGCTGTTTTCTTTAGTCACACCCAACGCCTTGTAAGCGTCATCCAGTGATTCTGCTGTATTGACTTTGCCACCGGCAAAATGAGATTGGTTCAAAACCATGTCGATCAAATGCTTTACCGCCGCCTGATCGAATCCTAAATGCCTAGCGATGTCGATCAACACAGCCTCTTCGGCAGGGTGAAAGTGACCATCCGCCAGCGCCATCACAATCAAATAAACCAACAACATCTGTCGCAAATTTTGTGTACGCCCACATACAGACATAAACTTTTTGTAGCTTGGCTCAATATCAAAGTCAGAATCAGCGCCGCGCTTAAATAGGGCAATGGCTTGTAAGCGGTGATCTTGCGTCATGCCGAGCTTTTGCATGAATTGCTCAACATGATTTATTTCGTCTTGCGAAACATGGCCATCCGCTTTAGCGATGCGGCCCATTGAGATGAACACCGTTTCAAGAAAGACCGCCTGACGCAGCGCGTTCTGCATTGGATTCATGCTGCCCGTGCCATAAATCCGCATACGATCAACAAATGAACCTACAAAAAAGCCGAGCAGACCGCCCCAAAAACCAAAGAGAATTGCACCGAGGATAATGCCAATAAGTTTAAACAAGACAGCTCCAAAATATGAATGGGTAAACAGTTCGCCAACGAAGGCGTTCATTATATCGGATTGTTAACGATGGGATTTTGGTGATGGCACGGACGTTGTGACTGCTCGACTTAGCAGATCAAACCCGCCGCGCAGAGCAACACTACTTTGATCTAACGACCGTCGCACCTGCCAAAATAAATTGGGCATAATCTTTATCAGATTCGACAATATGATTGGTTAGCCATTCTTGAAGGGATGCGAGCATTTTGGTGCTTGCGGATTTCCGAATGGAGGAGTTAGAAATATCCTCAAGTTTAGCTAAAAAAAGCTTATGACTCTCTCGATGAGCTTCGGTTTCAGGGTATCCAAATAAGCGCATCATGGCCTCTTCAACCGCAAAGTGCGACAGCGCGTGCTCCCTCAACTCGAGAATGCTAAAGTGAGTACCAGACCAAGCCTGCTCTGTTCTGATCGCCTCTTTAATTTTGTTAAAGCTACGCAAAAGCGCTTTGTGCTGATCATCGATTTCCTGAATGCCCAGCGAATATTCGTTTTTCCATTCCATCGCTAACCCCCAACACTTATGGTTGATGTAGGGCTAGATCATACCAAGCAGATCAAATAAAAACAGCCGGCAGTTCACACTGCCGGCTGTTTTATTACTCAGGCAAATTAGCCACGCAACAATGTCAAGACAGTGTTCGGTGATTGGTTCGCTTGGGCCAACATCGCAGTACCTGCTTGTTGCAAGATCTGTGCACGAGTCAACGATGCAGTTTCTGCAGCGAAGTCTGTATCCATGATCCGGCTACGTGCAGCCACTTGGTTTTCAGATGAAATCTGCAAGTTCGAAATAACTGACTCGAAACGAGATTGGATCGAACCATAATTAGCACGAGCACCCGCCACGGCAGCAATATCCACGTCCAATTTAGCGATTTCAGCTTGGGCAGTAGCAGAGGTATCACCCAAAGAAGTCGAAGTTGGCGCAATCGCAGCAGTAGTAGTCACGGTAATGTCGTCCACACCGGTCACACTATTCGCGCCCACTTGGAAAATCTGGCTCACGTTCTGTGACAACAGTTGAATGTTGTTGAACGATGTGCCTGCAACGATACGTGAGTTTTCTGCGTTGAGCTGCGTAAACTCAGCGTTAATCGCACCTACGTCAGAGTTCGATGTCGCGTTCGCGCCTTGCACTGCCAACTCACGCATACGCGCCATGTTGTTTTGAATCGCACCTAATGCGCCTTCAGCAGTTTGAGCAAGTGAGATACCGTCGCTGGCGTTACGCACCGCTTGGTTCAGACCGCGAATTTGGCTTTCCATACGAGATGCAATCGCTAAACCAGCGGCATCGTCCTTGGCACTGTTCACACGCAGACCTGAAGACAAGCGTTGCAGGGAAGTGTGCAATGCGCCCTGAGAACCGTTCAAGTTACGTTGAGCGTTTAGGGAGGCAAGGTTTGTATTAATGTATGAAGGCATTTTAGTTCTCCTTTAATTACTGCTTTTTTTACTGTCTTTACTACTACTTACTTCGGTTGGCTTATTTTGCGAGCCACATCAACCGCCGATGTTTTAGTTATCGGCCTCATTGGGAGTAACTTGAGCGAAATTCACAAATAAAAATACATGCTCCGGTTTTAACCGCAAGATTAACCACCTCAAACCTTCACCCACAGCTAAAATACTGCCCCTGCGAATAATCGCGCTTAAAGCGTTTATTGGCTTAAACGTATTAATTTGGTCAACCTAAGGTGTATTGGCACATGACAGACCAGCTCGGCGATTCTTCAGCCACCTCAGACAAAGATAGCGAAACCATTCAGCATCACATCATGCTAGCGATGGCCTTACTTTGGACGGCCTATCCGCGCACCACGATTTACACCTTGCTGCGCCGGCTCGATTTCAAACACAGCACAGGCCGCATGATTACCTCCGATGAGGTGAAGCACTATGTAAAGGAGCTCGCAGAAAAAAAATGGGTAGTTGAGTCTCCCCAGCGCATGGGCTATTACCGCTTAGCCGAATCACAGCGGAATGAAATGTATGAGCAGCTCCTAAACAGCTACGAAGGCCACGTTCTAAAACGGGCACTCTATGAAGTCTGCGGCTTCAACCCGCAACATGCTCTGTACGCTTGGCCACTTTATGACCGCGACGCCACCATTTCCCTTATTCGCTTGGCGCTGTTGACACGCAGCCCAAAAGTCGAAATTGATCGCATGGCCGACATGATTGCGCGCTCAATGGACTGGACTAGTCTTTTGCAGGCAGCGCTGTTAGACGATTTCAGCGAAATCGCGCTAGCGCGCATCGACCCTGCATTACGCTGGGATCTTGGCTACATCGCCATAACCAACTTAAACTCCAATTGGCATGTTGATCTTTTACCGCTGATTGATTGGACACTGTCGCAAGCAGAAAACAATCTTGAACAATTACCCAGCAATCTACGAACGGTTGTTGCCGAATTGTTATTGCATCGTGGAGAAACGGCTGCTGCACAAAAAATAATTACCACCCTCACTGACAGCAACGCCGAAGTTCTACAGGCCTACGCTCTGTCCCAGCTAGGTCAATGGGCTGAGGCACAAGCGCTGTACGAAATAGCGCTAAAAAAACGTCAAATCGAAATTGGTGCGAAAAAACGCGTCTTCCCGATTAGCATCGCGTGGATTTATCCGCTTACCCTGCTTGCACAACAAACACCTAAGCATTTGGAGCAGGCACGCAAATTTTGCATCAATGAATCCGGCAAGCGCGACCCTGACACCTCCTCAGGTTGGGGACAATGGGTACACGCGATTGATATTCGTCGGGGTGATGCGAAACCCGACCCCGCGCTGTTACGCGCCGCCGAATACTACACACAGCACGTCAGCCTCGATCATTTATGGCGCGTCTTGATTGCCGCCTGGATCGGCATGGACGTCATGGGCGACAAAGCAAACGCCTACCGCGAATCGCTGACTTTGATGAGCAAGTATCAAATTGAACGCCTCAAACTGTGTGGCTTTAATTGGCTAGCCAGCATGGTCGAAGGTGCAAAACAAATCATCAATGGCGAAGAAGCGCCTGAAGGCTATTTTGTCGGTAGCAAAGCCGAACATTGGCGCGAACTACTCTCTGCTCTGCAAACACTGGGTGAGGATACCCCAGCCAGCATCGAAAGCGCAGAAAGC
>JBAXEJ010000119.1:0-4869 GCA_037140475.1 Gallionellaceae bacterium | reverse complement strand
GTCTGATGCAGTGCAAGAAATCATGCGAGTCGGCGGCTCGGCAGGTGGCGCACGTGCAAAAGCGTTGATTCTTTGGGATAGGGAGTTGAAGCGAGTGCGATCAGGTTTTGCGACACCAAAAAATGGAGAGGAATCTTGGTTAATTAAATTCGATGGGGTGGGCTCAGCCAATGCCTTGGATATGAATGCCAAGCCTTTCAACCGTATCGAATACACCTATGCTTTGATCGCCAAACAGGTTGGCATCGAAATGTCAGAGGTGTCTTATCTTGAAGATAACGGCTTATTTCATTTCATGACCAAGCGCTTTGACAGAGTGGCGGATGAGAAATTGCACATGCATAGCTTAGGCGGAATGACGCATACCGATTTCAACCAACCTCAAGCATTTAGTTATGAATCATGGTTTAGGCTGATGCTTGAATTGCAACTCGGGCATCAAGCATTAGAGCAGGGATATAGAAGGATGGTATTCAACATTGTTGGGCGCAATCAAGATGACCATGTAAAAAACATTTCATTCCTAATGGACCCTGCTACGCGTGAATGGCGATTAGCTCCTGCCTATGATCTGACATTTGCTGCAGGGTCAGGCTACACCGCGCAGCATCAAATGACACTGGGTGGCATGTCGGACAATTTCTCGCGCGCACATTTAGTTGATGTTGGGGTGAAGTTCAGTATCAAGCATCCCAATGCTGTCATTGACGAAGTGGTCGATGCGTTTGCAAAGTGGCCAGAGATTGCGCTGCAATATGGCGTAGCAAAAGAGCAGGTCACTGAAGTACATAAAAAACATCGCTTGAATCTTAAGGGTGTCAGCAGTATTTAAAATCTTTCCCATTTAGAAAGTGCAGAGCGAAGTCATTCGCACTGCATTTTGTCTAGCCAAAAAATATTTTCCTGCGTGTTTTGAGAGATATAAAAAATGCAAAATGTGTAAGCGAATTTGTTGCGTTTAAAGTGTTGCGCGTAATGTATTGAGTGGCTTATTTGTTAAGGTTTTGGTTGGGTTTTGATAGTTCGACAGAGCGAATGGAAAATAAAAACAGGACGCAGTAATTGATCGCTGAACTATCGGTAATAGGGGTATCAAAAAATACCTTTGATGGTGGTCTGAAACGGTAATTGGCAAGCGTGATTCGGAGCGAGAACTTTCCGGTTTACAGTGCTCGGAAAATTTTGGATGGAGGACGTGGAAGCCACTGCTATTAACAGCTCAAATTATCAACATTCCGATTAACGGTCATTAAACGGAAAGATGGTTTTGTGAAATTTTTAAGTCCTTTAGGCCATAGCGGACTGTGGCAGGCGATCAGCTTACGTTTGCTGCGAGCGTCTGCTTCTTTGAACTTCGAGCAGCTGGTTCCGACGAAGCCGCCGCTCGACTTTTCAGCTAACGGACATTTACACAAAACTCGACCCCGAAAGTCTGATCAAAATTACTCTATGACAGATGCTCCACCTTTGGGTAATGTTTCTAATAGCCGATACCAGAAGTAAGGTGCTACTGGTGTTCTGTGATGCCGACAGGCAATCAAATCTAGAGCAACAATGCCAGCCAAGCCTGCAGAGGAATTATCAAAAATGTTGTGACGTTTTGAATCAAGTACGGCTTTCATCATGTCACGAAATTCACTCGATCTATCTGGGAGAGTGATAGGCGCTTCGCTTTCTCCGCAATGATATTGAGCTGGCCAGTAGTAGAGATGTTTTGCTAGCCCTTGCGTCGGATGCCATAGCTGTAGACACACCTCAGGATATTCATTCTTCGAGTTTTTGGCGATTGCTTCGTATAAATCACCACGCCCTAACAATACAGCCCAGCCTGCCAATGTAGGTAGAAGCCAGCTCATTTTGATTAAGCGAGTGCGCAGTTCTTCATCTCCGAAAACTGTTACTTCGATTAAGTCATCGATTGAATCTGTACTGATAGGGAAATTGCGTTTGGCCTTAAATGTGTAATCAGCGCGCCGTACTAATTCAGAAAGCCAATCTTGAGCCTGAGAAACATGCCCAGTTAACACCAGCAATAGCAATCCGAGAACAATATCAATTACATTCCCATCAAGCCGGGGGGACGCAGAGACAGGATTATTTTTTATCAACGAGGCCAGCGTGTCAGCTACAACTATAGCGCTCTCTAGGTTGTCTTGCTGTTGAGCCTCATTGTCTGAGAACATCAATACCTGACAAAGGCCAATCGTCGAGATGATTCCAATTTGCTCAAATACTACTAGTGAGAACTCTGCGTTTTCCCTGCAATATCCAGATAGTCCGTCTGGCACATACATGTGTTCTCTTAACTTCTCAAAATAGCGGTAAGAAACGGCATTGTAGGTTCGCCACATTTCTGAAATTTCTGAGTGGTATTGCTTTCGCTTATCAACCTCTTCAAGTTGTATGCGGTGCCAAGACCAAAGCAATGCACGTTCAGATGCAATTAAGGCTTGCTTCAGATTACCCTCATCTTCTGACCATTTAGCAAAGATTTGAGCTGCTAAATTGACGATTCGAAGCGCCTTTTCCAAATGACGAGGATGCGCAGGCTGTTGCAGCAACTCCCCTGCATCTCCAATGCCTAACTGACGGCGGAATAATCGGTGAAGATCCTTCTGGTCATAATCCAACTCACCCGCCAATGCGAGAGATTTGCGTAAATGGGTACGATCTTCCGAATCAAAAATATGCTCATCAAGCATGTACTTCTCAATAAGCACAGATGTCTGTGCTCCCCCCCAAAAGCCGAAGTAAGCTCGATCAGAATTGTCTTTTGTATAGCCATCCCAATTAATTTGAGTATCCTGTTTTAATTCTCCTGTCGTTGCCAATACAATTCGCTTCCTTAGACTCTCATGCGCTGGCTCAACAAGTGTTCTTAGGTACACTTCGAAAACTTCATTGAGGCTTTGGCGAACAGATTGAGGCCCAGAATCCCATTCGGTTCGACCTATATCACCCCGTTTAATTACAAGCATCAATAGCTCTTGAATGCCGTCATCAGGTGAAATCCCCACCGCAGCCAAATCAACTCCATATTGCCGAACGCCAGTTTGAGGTAGCGAGATTGGAACATACCCCATTGCCAAAAGCAGATCTGGGAGAAGACGATCAAATTCGTCTCGCTCCTTTAATGTTCGCAGATATTGAGCAAGAATTAGTTTCATGGATTCTCTCGCTTTGCGATTCGCATAGAAAACAGATGGAGGTTGTAGCCTACAGAATCGGAAGCTTCCCTCATCGGTAAGGAGACTGAATGCGAGATCGATTGCATATAAGTAGGCTCACCATACACGCCATCACGAAAACTAAAAGAGCCAATGCCAGCTTTTAGAGGGATTTCTGAACATAGCTGTCTCATGATTGAGCCCTTTTGCGCCTCCTCCATTGATATGCGCATCTGCTTGTCACGAGCTTTTGCAAACTCTCTTTGTATTCTTGGCGGTGCGTGCAACTCGGTAAGTCGAGGCAAATTATTTAGTGTGTTAATTCGATTTTTTATTTCTGCAATTGCGTTTGAATAAAACCCGATGATTTCTTTATCTTTTGCAGACGATTTGGCTAATTCCAAAGCTTCAATTGTAGAAGATGGGTAGTCCTTCCCTATTTCATTAACGAACAATTCAGAGGCAAGTCCAAAAACGCGCTGTTTGGCATCACGCGTATTAAGAAGCGATATAGTCAGCGATATAAGTTGATTCTCCGAAAATACGAACCCGAGCATCCGTCTGGCCAGAAAAAGCAAATCACTCTTTTCAAGAGTATCTAGCCGTGAAACGTCGAACTCAGGAGTTATAAACCCTCTAACCCCTATGTGCGATAACAAACCGGCAGCCGCAGATGCAAGTTTTCTATTGTCAGCCAGAAGCCAGTCTGTAATCAGTTGTGAGAGCAAAGCTGGGCGATTAGCCAACTCATGCGATGTGGCATTAAAAATTTCTGCGATAGATTTATCTCGTGGTATATCTTCTGCATTAACACTGCTCCATTCGGTCAGCCACGAAATAACCAATTGCTGGCGCAGTTCATCGGATAGTAATTGGCTTAATACAAAATCAAGCTGCTGAAGAAAGCCGCCATGTGCAGGCGTCAGTTTACATAGCAGATTTAGCCAATCTTCGAAGACTTGTTTGACCTTCATTTCGGTTGTACTCATGCAGATCGCATTTGCAATGCTACTAAGCGCGTATTGATCTCCTACCTGGCCTAGCTTCGATAAAGATTCATCAAATACATTTGTTACGTGTACTGCGCATGCGGCGGTGCGAATGGCAGTCTGACGAATTTCCTCTACCGGACACAATATATTGTTAATGATGATATTCGTTGCGATGAATTGCGAATCATCTTTGACTAGCGACATGACAAGCAATCTTCCTAATGTCCATAAGGCGGCATTCTTAAGCAACGTGTTTGAGGATTCGGTATCCTCTACTACAAGTTTGAAGGCATCTTCCGGATAGGACTTTGCGAGAGCAATAAGCGGAACCGTGTAAAGGGGAATTGTCGAATCTACAATATCGCTCTTGAGCAGGTGATGAATCTTGCGGCAGGTATCTGGCAACCCCACCAATTTCTCTTCAAGTTTGTTGTAGAGCATGCCACCTGCATAATCGTTTTTTGTACCTTTATGTTGTGCGGCAACTAGTTTAATAATACCTTCTGGTGGCAGATCGGTTAAATACGGAAGTGCAGACTCGATTGTGTGTAGAACATCCCATACATCTGTTGATTTTCTTTCAATCACTTTGGTAGCGATGGTGAATATGTCGTTTATTTCATGAACAAGTGCCAGTAGTCTTCCTGCGGCGCTGTCTAAAGTGGACCCCTCGGTCAAGACAATAATGCATCGAGTTTAAGAGGGTAGCC
>JBAXEJ010000118.1:0-4902 GCA_037140475.1 Gallionellaceae bacterium | reverse complement strand
CAACGTCCGCGTCAGACTCGATGCCAAGCCGGGTTTCGGTTGCCAGCGTCACGCCCTGTTTGGAGACTATCAGCTTGATGCCGACATAAGACCAGCCGTCGCCAAAGTCGCAGGCGCGGCGGTAATGCGCATGGCGGTTACTTGCATCGGCTGGAATGAACCATGGGTAGGTTCTTTCATTGCCTTGCCAATGGCGGACGGCCCCGGCTTGCCAGTGATTGGCGAACCTGCCGTACATGAAGATGCCGGTGTCGAACCAGCCGTCCGGGTCGGCAATGACAACAGCCCTCACGTCGAAGCCGTCCTGTTTCCAGCGGGCTTGGCGGCACTGTCCGTTGTTGATAAATAATTCGAGTAGGTAAACCCCCGGCCTAGCCGGGGGCAAACTAATCTCTTGATCTCAAGCAAGATTATCTATACTGAGTTCACCACCACTTGCTTCAATGGCCTCTTTCACAATTCGACGAGTTTCACGAAGAAATGCTATTGATTGTTCAGTATTAACTGTTCCGGGAATTGGAGCCGCTAATTCGAAAATTGTCTGAATTTCCTTAGCTCTGATATATGTTGAACCCTTGCCTGATAAGTTGAAAGATTTTCGCCAATTTGAAAGAAGCTCATCTATTAACCGATGTAGCACTAAATCGTGTAAGGCAGCAAATACTGAGCGACGAATAACCGAAATTGATTCCTGAGCTTCCTCTTCATTTGAAGGTTCGTTTGTCCATTTTAGGGGGCTATCCAAAAACTTAGATATTTCTTCACTCATTCTTGCCAATAAATCGGCAACTGGCCTAAGTGTATCGTATTCAATGCCTAATTCTCCTGCAACCTTTCTGGTTAGTGCTTTGATTCTTGTCCAATGCTCTTTATGAATATTACTATGTTGACCTAATCCCAATCGTGCAGACCATGGCTCTTGAAATTTATTTGCGGCATTCTGCACCGCAAATGTCAGTCCAGTAGGATCATATACGGGGCAAGCTTTTGGCAGAGGCGTTGTTTCGATTGCTCTTTCAAAGAAATTTGCCAAGCGTTCTAACTCATTTTTTACACCTAATGGTAGTTTTCGGCTTGAATAGTTCAATCCACCTAACATAAAACATTGGTTTTCTAATACCTTTTCCATTGCATTTACTACTGGTGAATTAAGAACGTCACGAAGCTTGTGTAAATAGTTATGCACCGAAGCCATAATATGTGCGCGCTTGTCAGCAAATGTTGGCAGATTAAGGCCCTTCACTTGGTCAAAGTGAGTAAATCCCATGGCAAGTTTCGCATAATGCCCACTTGATGCGACTGCACGCAAAACGGATTGAGCTGCCGCTTGCACTGGTTGCTCTGCATTATCAACAAGTAGAATTACATCAACTTCTGAAAAACGGCGAGTGATGTGTGTAGTTACACTTGAAGATGAATCTGGAGTATGGCCTAAACCTTGTCCATCAAGCAATACCAATTTTGGTTTTCTATTTGAGAAATCAGGAAACAAAGGCCCCATAACTCTTATTCCATCAACAAGAGGGGTAAGTAATCGTCCAAATGAAGGTGCATAGTTACTTGAAAACCAGCGAACTTGGCGTATAAAGTCATTTCTATTTGTTACTTCATAGGTCCAATATTCCGGCCATCCAGAGGAACGTCGCTTTAAGCCTTCCTTTCCTTCCTCTTCAAGATAATCAAATCGCCGCAATATATCATCAAGAATGTCTTGCACTAAATCGTGAAAATCTGATGTTTCTAAAATCTGCTCTTGAAAAATTTCTAAAGCTGCCTCTTTATCCTCAGATGATAATTTGTGAAGGTCTTCTGATAACAAACTAGAAACTTCTACAATCATGGATTTAGAAAGTTTAATTATTCGATTTATATATTCTCCAATAATTAAACTATTTTGAGTGCTTTCTTCATTAGATAATGCTTCATTATGAGCATCATTATTAGTTATAGTAGGTTCCTCGCTTGCTCCAAATGACCATTCATCTTCATTAATAATATGCTCAATATCTTTGCGCCATGATCCTAAAATATATCCAAGCCGAAACCGCTGATCCTGATGATTTAGTAATCGATCTGCAACTCGTTCTAATGGCTGCTTTTCCCAAATTGCTGTACAGGCATTTAGAACGCAATCCTCAACATTTGCCAAGATTAAATGTTCAGAAAAAAATGTTACTACTGCTTTATATGTTCCATCTGCGGGAATTACCTCAATATCAGAGACAGTTGTTTTGGCAGTAGATGTTGATGGAAATCTATCTTCGTCAGGATTGGAGCCAATAAAATGTCTCAAGAGAGATGTTTTTCCAGCACCGGTTGTTCCTACAAATAGCACCCTAGAATAACCATCTTCTTTAGTTGGAAGTGAAATATGTGACTCACGCAAAGACCATGAATCAGGTATGCCCGCCTGAATATCATCATAAAATGCGGCTACAATGATGCTATCAAACTTGCTTTCCGCCTCAAGACGTCGTGAAGCATTCCACCAAGACTCGTCACTAAGCAATGTATTCATTTGACCAACTAAGCGATCCGCATCTGTTGGGTCAGATGTTTTCAATCCACGTCTAACCTTTAACCCTATCTTTCCTTTTGAATCTTTACGTAGCGGATGTCGAAAACTAATGCTAAAGCCAGGACGGTTTTGGGACTGCGACTTAGATGCTGTGTAGTTCATGGTGAATCCTCATAAAATATGTGTTGTAGCACGTTGTACCATGATAGTCTAACTCCTCGCTTTTGCAATGTCAATGAAGTTGATACAACATGGTACAACAGTTTTTCAGATTGTTTATTGATAGGTTGGCAACTAAAAATCTGCCGTGTGTCGGGTCGTATGTAGATTTCCCGTGTGAACGGATTGAGCGAGTATTGGTCGGCGACGATCATCAGTGCCATCATCTGCTCGTCGGTGACGGGCGCGGAACCGGCCTTTTGCCTAAATGCAGTGGCCTTGAGGATGTCGATGACCTTTTCGGAATCGACGGAAAAGCGCTCGGCGAATTTTTGGATCAGTGTCTTATTCATGGCTTCCTCCTATTGGGGGGACACCATGAACCCCAAGAGGGATTGATGGCATCCCCCGGTTCGGGTTGGTGGGTTAAATGGTTGGCTTGGGTTCGATAACGGCTTTGGTTTCTTAGCCTTTGTCCAAGCCATCAGTTCTGGCTGTCATGAAAATAACAGTCAGTTTTTGGTGTCACAGAATGCCGAAGGGCCGCCCCAGCGGGTCGAGCTTCAGCCTAAAGGCCGAAACGAAAGGGATGTCGTCGTCTTCGAAGTCAACACCCTCGCCAGTCTTGGCCGGACTGTGACCGCCGCCGCCTTTTGGGCCGGGTTTGGCACCGTTCTGCTTTGAATCGGAGGTGTTTATAGTTGTGCTTGGGGCGGGGTTTCCCTCGTTGGATTCCCCGTTGCCGGAAAGCACTACATCTCGTGGCCGACAATTTCCGTGGTGTACCGGTCTTGGCCGGACTTGTCCTGCCATTTGCGGGTGCGGATGCGCCCTTCGATGAAAACCAGCTTGCCCTTTTTCAGATACCGTGCGGCGACATCGCCGGTCGGGCCAAACAGGGCAACCCGGTGCCACTCGGTTTCTTGGCGGGTTTCGCCCGTGGCCTTGTCCTTGTGGGACTCGGACGTGGCGATAGCCAGATTTGCGACGCATTTGCCTTCTGTGGTGTAGCGGACTTCGGGGTCGCGCCCCAGTCGGCCTATCAGTTGCACTTTGTTCAACATGAATCAGTGCCATTTGTAACGCATTTTCTATCCTTGCGGTGTTCGGAAAGATGGCTAAATCCGGCATCTTTTTGAAGCCCGCACCCACCCGGCTTGCGCTACCATCGAAGGTCAAACCCATTCCACCCTTATTTACCGTGAGGACTGACCATGGCAGAAGCCAAATCCCGATCATACAGCCGCCCTGTGTTCGACCAGCAGGTGATACTCCAAAGCGAGCAAGCCCAACGAGTCTACGAGCGCGAATTCCGCCGCGTGGTGGAAGCCCTGTACGCCATCGACGTGATCCTGCGCATCATCGGCGACAGCCAGGAGGCGGATTCTGTGGAAAGCATGGTCAGCGAGATGATTGCCGAGTGTGCCGATGAGATCAAAAACGAACAGGCACGGTTCGACAAGCTCAGGGAGGACAACGGCATTACCGCCATTCCACGGTACACCCACCCCGGACAGGTTCAAATCCGCATCGTGTCGCCGCAGGCCGCGCAATTTGCCGCCTTGTTGCAAAAGATGGACGCGCTGATGGTCTCGCTGGACACGCTCTGGCTGTGCGGGGTGATGGGCAACAAGCAGCGCGGGAACGGGGTTTACCAATGGCAGCAAAGGCTGCTTAGGCTGGGCCGTCGCATCGTGGACATCGAAAAGCGGGCAAGGATTTCGGCGGCAAGGCGTGGCAAGGCTGATGAAGTACGGGAGGCGGCAGGGGATTTGTCCGATGGCAAGGATTCAGAGGGTTCGGAATCGACGACGATTGATGTACCCGATGGGCAAAAGGTTGGGAATGCTTGAATTCCTTGTGAAATGATTTGACAAGGCATCATGGAATCTGCCTCCCACCTCCCCAGGCTATTATCCACCTTGAATGGCATGTTCCAGCCTTGGCATAGTCATGAATTTTACCGGCCAGGTCAGGGCGAATCCGGATCGCCAAAATCCAACTCGGCTTGAACAGGGGTTGGCGCGTCATCATGGGAAGTCTGATTGCCCAGCCATGCCCTCAGAACCAGCAGGATGTATTCTTTTTCCTCCGGGGTGAGCGGCCTTCCCTTCTGGATCGAGTGCCATTTCTCCAAACAACCGCGACAGCAGGTCGCCGTGGCATGTTGCGCGATGAACACGGGATGATGCCGGAAAGGGGTCTGTTTGCCGTCATTGGGCGGT
>JBAXEJ010000117.1:0-5036 GCA_037140475.1 Gallionellaceae bacterium | reverse complement strand
GGCTACCCTCTTAAACTCGATGCATTATTGTCTTGACCGAGGGGTCCACTTTATACAAATCGAAAGCATCATTAACGACAAATGGTCAGGTCGACGCAAGTGAGCAAAACAAGTGAGTCGATTATCCGTCAGGCGAGCCTGCGGTTAATCTTTAGCCTTGGTTTGTTCGTTATTTTGTTGGGCTTTTCAAGTTACAACCTCTATTCGTTCGCACTGCACAAATCCGCTCAAGAGCGTACTGACAGTTTGGCCGCTTTTTTTCAATCACGCGTATTGCAAATCAATAAAGATTGGGAGCTACATGCTCGTGATTTTCAAGTGCGCCTTGAAGAAACACACTTGCTTGAAAAGAGCGACAAGAAAAACTTGAGCATCAATCTACAAGCTTTTTTTACCGTTCAAGGGGCTAACCGACGTTTTCATTATCTCTTTATTCAAGACAGGCAAAAACAAAAAATATTTGATTTCGGTAACCCTCTAAAGCTAAGCAACATCCCGCTGCCGAAAAACACCGAAAATGGTTGGTATCTCACTCCCGCAGGAGCACTCTATCGAATCGTTGTCGTTCCCATTTGGCTTGGAGCGCAAGGAACAGGAAGCATGGAGCTTTTTTTTGAGATTAATAATGCACTTCTATTTGATCTTGCTACACCTGATGCGGAGCTTAGCGTCATCCCTGAGAGCCACGTCCTAGCCAGCTCTCTCGGTCAAGCTGGCACTGAAAAAGCGACTCCAGCAAAGGATAAAAATGCTTGGTTAACGCACAAAATCCCTTGGGAAAATCTCGATACAAATACCACTTTTCTAAATATTGATGCGCCGATTAAATCCCTTTTTACCAACACTGAGCTTGTGGTCAGTATTGCCGTTATTTCAATTGTTGATGGCCTGCTTTTGTGGTCCACGATCGGTTTTTGGTTGATGCGAAAAGCTCGTCGCATCAACTCCCTGGGCAGTGCTGTACATGAATTTACGCAACACGCTGAAATTACACCAACTTTAAAAAATCATCTCGACGCTGCTTATGCTCGGCGAGAAGATGAAATCAGCGAAGTTGCAAAATCTATCTCGACCATGGCAGAGGCCATTCAGCATTTCAACGATGTACGGCGCCAAGAGGAAGCAGAACGCAAATTATGGTCACTGGTATTTGCCACCAGTAATGAGGCTATTTTGATTTCGGATCACGAAAATATAATTATCTCGATTAATCCCGCTTTTACTCGACTAACCGGTTTCACAGTTGAAGATGTAATTGGCAAGAATCCACGTTTATTTAAGTCACTTCATTACGATAAAGAATTTTACAGTCGCATGTGGAGCATTCTGATCGAAACTGGTCATTGGCAGGGTGAGGTTTGGAACATGCACAAAAATGACACTCGAGCCCATCCCAAGTGGCTATCGATTGCCACGGTCAAGGATGTCGACAATAAAGTCACTCACCACATCGCTACGTATATTGATTTGAATCCTCATAAGGCCGCCGAGGCTGCCGAGGCTGCGCGCAAAGTAAGTGAAGCCGCGAACCTAGCCAAGAGCGCGTTTCTAGGGAGTATGAGCCATGAGTTGCGTACTCCGCTAAATGCGGTATTAGGTTATTCGCAGCTGCTCAATACGGATGAGCGTTTGCCACCCGATGCAAGAGAAAATATTCAAGAAATCGAAAAGGCAGGCCTACATTTACTCGCACTGATTAACGATTTAATAGACTTGTCGCGTATCGAATCAGGCAAGGTTGAAACCTCAATGAGCTTCATCAACGTAAGCGCGGTCATTACAGAAAGCTTGTCGATGGTCATGCCCGTGGCCAAACAGCACAATGTCGTTATCAGCAACGACAGCGCTATTGATAGTGAGGTTACGATCTTAGCCAGTCATCTGCGCTTGCGCCAAGTGTTGATTAACCTGCTCTCGAACGCAATTAAATACAATCGCCCCAACGGCAAGGTTGTACTGAGCGTCAAGATCATCGACGACCGAGTTCATATTGCAGTGAGAGATACCGGGCGCGGTATTCCGCTCGAACTCCAGTCCCGACTTTTTACTTCTTTTGATCGCCTTGGGGCAGAGATGAGCTCGATAGAGGGCGCAGGTGTTGGCTTGGTGATTACCAAGCGAATGACAGAGGCAATGAAAGGCCGCCTCGGCTTTGAGAGTACAGAGGGGCAGGGAAGTATATTTTGGGTTGATTTCCCACTGTGCAATCCTAGAGCGGTGCCAACTGCGCCATCGCCTCAACATTTACCCAAAGAGCCAGACGGAGATAAGCCTATTGTGCTCTACATTGAAGATAGCCAGATCAATGTGCGCCTGATGAGCCATATTTTTAGCAAGCTACCGGAGCTTGAACTCCGCGATGCGCACACGGCAGAAATGGGCATTGATATCGCTCGCAATCAGGCGACCACACTTATTCTCATGGACATCAACTTACCGGGAATTGATGGGTACACCGCACTCAAATTACTTAAAAACCACCCTCGCACCGCCCATATTCCTGTCATTGCTGTTTCAGCCAACGTCATGGCAGGTGATGCTGAGCGTGGCTTAGCTGCTGGCTTTGTCGCCTATATTGCCAAGCCCTTCGATATTCCGAATTTTTACAAAACGTTAGCGCAGATCATGCAACTTGATTTTCAAATCGCGCAATCTAGTACAAATAAGCAGCGGTAATCGAAGCAAATTAAGAAGATCAATTCATAAGCGCATGCCAAGCATTTAGCTATGTAAAAATATTACAATTGCGCGGTTGATAGTCACTTTAGACTGCGCAGTTACGTCATGTGATTGCGCAGAGCCTCATCACATTTAACATTTCTGGATAACAGCATGGAATCATTTCACTGGGATAAGCATTTTGAAACTGGACTTGAAGTTGTTGACCAGCAACATCGTGCACTTGTAGATCTCATCAACCGTTTTGGAGAATTGCTGACACAGGCTGAAAGCGTTCCTTTTGAAGAGATTGAAGCATTGTTTGCCGAATTAACTGCCTATACCCAATACCACTTTCAAGAAGAAGAAAACATGATGTTGCAGGTGGGGCTAGATGCGGGCTATATCAGCTTGCACAAGCAACTACACGCGGACTTTCTGCAAGAAGTAATGACGACACATGAAGCTGTATTAGAGAGTCATGAAACTGCCGACAGGTTGCTAAAACTGCTCACTTATTGGCTTGCATACCACATTCTTGGGGCAGATCAATTCATGTCTAGGCAAGTAGCAGCAATTCAATCTGGTCAAACACCAGAGGATGCTTACCTCGCTGAAAAAGAAGTTAAAGAAGGCGCAACTGAACCACTATTGGTGGCTCTCAATGGCCTATTTCAACAAGTGTCCGAACGCAATCGTGAGCTACTTGAGTTAAATCGTACACTTGAAGATAAAGTAGAGGAACGTACACACGCACTGTCTGAAGCGAATCAATTATTAGAAGCGCTCGCCATGACCGATGCCCTAACGGGGTTACCCAACCGTCGTCATGCAATGGCACGACTAACGCAAGCTTGGAATATCTCAATGCAGGACGATTCCCTTATGGCCTGCATGATGATTGATGCCGATGGGTTTAAACAAATCAATGACAACTTTGGTCATGATGCTGGTGATGAAGTATTAAAGCAGTTAGCAAAAAATCTACGCCATGTAGTTCGCACTGACGATATTGTGTGCCGGTTAGGTGGAGATGAGTTTTTAGTCATATGCCCATACACCTCGCTTGAGGGCGCAATGCTTGTGGCCAACAAAATGCGAGAGGCCGTGGCTAACTTGCGCGTACCTGTAAACGGTGGGGAATGGGTTGGTAGCATTAGCGTAGGCGTTGCAGCAAGAGCGCCCGCCATGCGAAATCCAGAAGATTTAATTAAAGCTGCGGATGAGGGTGTCTATATTGCCAAGCGTAATGG
Source organism: Gallionellaceae bacterium (assembly GCA_037140475.1). Taxonomy (GTDB): domain Bacteria; phylum Pseudomonadota; class Gammaproteobacteria; order Burkholderiales; family Gallionellaceae; genus PALSA-1006. The sequence continues at coordinate 1,125 of JBAXEJ010000117.1, read as the reverse complement.
GCGGAATCGTGTTGAATCCAGCAGTTTAGTTTGAGTCTCTGCTAAAAATGTTTGGCCCTTTTTTAATTACCACTTACGCGAAACCAACCTGCAATGCTGCGGCGGGTGTTTTGTGAGAGCAGTACCTCATGTGGAAAAGATTCACTCAAAAAAACAATCATGGTGCCGAAGGTGGGCGTCACCTTAACAACGATGTTCTTGCCCGTCGCATCGAAAACCACCAGCTCTCCGCCATCGCAGGGTTGCCAATCTTTGTTCAAATAAAGAACGGTAGTCAGTATTCGGTTCTTTTCCCCCTGCAGTACATCGGAATGTTTTGCATAACCATTGCCTTTGCCGTAGATCGCGTAGTGGCATTCGTAATCAAATAAGCCTAAGAATAATTTTTCATTCAGTCCCAAACGCATTTTTTCCATGCAGGCCAAATAGGCTTGATCGGTGCAGTTGCCAGCATCTAGCCAATTGATGACGTCGCCACGTATCGAGCTTATTGCTTGCTTTGCTGCGCCTCTGCCTATTTGTGCAGGATGAAATCGTATGGGGGTGTCGTCGTGGCAGCGCGTGAATAAATCTGCCAATAGCTCATCAACCAGCGGCTTAGCCAGAACAATGTAGCCGGTATCCTCAAGCTGCTTGGAAATCTTTGCGATGTCCATAAGCGCTGGAGTCTAGCAGTTATGGCTCGTTGAGTTAGCGCTGATTGAGAAGGTTTGGTGACGTTAATACGAAATCGATTACACCTGCCATGCTTGGTCGCGATACACCACTGTGTTGCCAAGCATGACGGATTCTGTAATGGCAAAAACATCAACGTGATACTTGGCGTCTGCGCGCCTGATTTGCGGTTTGGTGTAGCTGCCGTGTTTTGCGCCTAGCGATAAGTGAATGCCACACATACGCTCATAGGTGCCGATGTCGTTGACTAGAATGTCGCGTGTGAACGTGCGGTTAAGCCCGAAGCCTAGTTCTCGTACCCAAATCTCACCTTCATCGGCGCGAATCTGTGCCAACACTGTATCGAACTCTGGTGTGGAATTGACGGTTTCGATAACGCGACCTTGCTTGACCACCAGCGTGATGGGTTGATCTGGTTTGTTGACGGCAAAGCTCGTGTCGCCAAAAACA
>JBAXEJ010000116.1:0-5055 GCA_037140475.1 Gallionellaceae bacterium | reverse complement strand
AATTCGGATGCAATTTACTGCCTGAAGTGGGTCTCCTTTAAGCGCAATTCAACACCTCGCTGATAGGCACGTTCAACAGCTTCAGGTAAATGATGCGCCAGAGCGTGTTCGGCAACTTCCCGGGGGTAGTTGGTCGTTTCATCTGCCTACATGCGAAAACTACTGCGGAAGCCATGAACGGTTATATTCGCTCCGTTAGCATCTATCCAGTTTGGGTTTTCTTCGCCGTTCATCCGTCGGATTACTGCCGTCAGAGACATATCCGACAAAGGCTGGCCTTTGGTGCCCGCAAATACCACATCTAGTTCACCGACTTTTGGCATTGACTCCAACAAGGTGAGTGCGGCATCACTTAAGGGCACCTGATGTTCACGTCCAGCCTTCATTCGTGCGGCGGGTATCGTCCAGACCTTGCCCGCAAAATCAAATTCAGACCATCGTGCACCGCGCACCTCTCCAGAGCGGCAAGCTGTCAGTATGGCGAACTCGACCGCACGTGCAGACGCGCCCTCACGCGATCGTAAGTCAGTAACAAACGCGCTGATGCGTTGCCAAGGTAGCGACGGAAGGTTTTTTGTTCTAATGCTCTTGTTGATTGTTGCCAGCAAATTCTCCAGATGTCCTTTCCAGCGAGCAGGATTCTCACCGGTACGGTAGCCGCTGGTAGTAGACCAGCCCAGCACTGCCTCAATTCGACCGCGCACGCGACTGGCGGTCTCGGTCTTGCTCTCCCATATCGTCGCAAGACACTTTACTATCAGCCCAGTGTCGATCTCGGCTACAGGTAAATGGCCGAATACTGGACTAGCGTAAGTGTTGAGCGTGTTCGTCCACTGATCACCATGCTTGGTGTTTTTCCAGCTAGCCTTGTGAGCCAAGATGTAAGCTTCGGCGCACTGATCAAAGATCATCATTTTTGCGCTTGCAAGTGCGGCGGCGATTTTGCTTTGTTTCTTTGAGGTTAAAGGGTTGATGCCATCGCGAGTGACTTATCAATAATCGCTTTCAGAGTAGGTGCAACCCATGAAGACGAGGTACCTTAGATGTGCGGCCATTTCTAATCTCTGTGGCAAGAACGGCAATTCCATCCGCCACAAAATCCATGATGTCATCGTACACACGACGATACTCACGTCCAGTCATTTTGGCGATTTGGTAAATGGAGTCGTTTCCACTCGCTTTTGCTAATACGCGTAATGTTCCTAGTTTTTTGGGATGAAAGCGCGTCACAGAAGCAGTAACCGGGAATGAAACATCTCCGGCCACATAAAATCCCCACGCGGCATCCAAAATAGCTTTCTTGTTTTCGTTAAGCTCATCGGCATTCCGTAGCAATGGCCATGTTTTGATAAACTGACGTTTGCCAACAAGCCCAATCAAATCTGCGGAGCGCATGTAATTGATGCTTTGCTGAATGAGATTAGTATTGCCAACCTTGAATGCTGACAACCATTTGGCATAGTCCAGCTTGCCTTGGTCCCAGAAGGCCATGCGCTTGGCGCGTTCCCATACTTCAATTTGGCTTTCAGTGATCTTCATCATCAATTTCAACTAATTTTTGAATTGTCATTGCCTCATTTACCAGTGCTGGCTTGATGTCTCCAATCAGGGTTATCCCAAGGTAGGGTGAAAGTAATTCAAGCCCTTCAAATTCATCCATCAGGTCGAACCATGGCATGCTCAGAATATTTGCGCAGAAGGCATCCAGTGGGTAATTGGCGCCATGCTGATTCGACTCACTTAAAAAGGTGTGTATGGGTTGTATTTGACTGTTGAGTACATAGGCATCGAATAAATCTCGAGCGGTTTGGCGAGCTCCTTGCGTACCCTTACCATAACCGCTGCCAGAAATAGTGCGCAATTTCCGGTGATACAAACCGCCGATTTCTTCGGTAGTAACATTGCCGAATTGTTTCTTTGGCCACATGCCTTCATACACGTCTTCAATAAACGAGATCTTGACCGTAGTATCAGCGATGTTCGCGTACCCATGCAGTTGATGAGCGAATACGCCACCAGACTCTATCTGCACGTCACTTAAATTAATGCCAATGCGGCCAAGCGCAATTGATAGTTTTTCTGGGGAGAGATTACCGCCCACAAAAAAATCGAGATCGTAGGATACGCGATGATGCAGGTAATGCCTCGCCAATGCGGTTCCGCCCGCCAAGATGCAATTCGGAATGCCAAGTTGGTCAAGGTTTGAAAATACCTTATCCAAGATGGCATCCTGCGCTTTGTATAGAGAATATGACATATATGACATATTCTAAAAATTACAAGCTCTTGTCAAGATATTTCATCTCTGATTAGTCACCTCAAAGTAAGGTGTAGCGCAAATTATGAGGAGGGATAACGTGATAAAACCCAATATGAGATTGATGATTCCTTATTTGGGTATTATCGAGCCATGAAAATTTAGAGCACGGGGGTGATTGATACTCCTTTTTCAAAAGTGCAGACTCGCATTATGTTTCTACCCAAAATACTATTAATTGGCTCGATCTTCTATCGACCTCCCCGAAACTTAGCTAAAGTATTGGCAATATTTTTAGTAAGATGCAAAAAACACCTCTTGTAATGACGGAGTTTTGAGGTAGTTCCATCTTTCCCCAAAATTTACTTAACTAATTGATTATTTAGCAATAAAATATAGACGCGGTCACGCCGAGGGTCGCTGGTTTGAGTCCCGTCCACTCCTCCAATCTAGTGAGTTAAGCCCATGTAAAAATGGGATTTTTTCATTTCAATGCATTGGTTTATGCTCAACCTCCACCAGCTGAAAAAGGCATACACCGTCAAAGTTGATTCTGACCGGTATAAAATAGCCTCAAGTGAAATTTGACTGTGACTGATTTGAGCATTGTTTCGTACTAACAAATCATTAGGAATGTTTATGGAGCATATTGCATACGTGTACGACTTTATTAGCGTTTGTGCCAGTGTGTTATTGCTACTCGCATATCACCTGTATCTAAATCGTAAAGTACAAAAAGACCCTGCCTATACAGTTCAAGCTATCAATGTGATCGCCCGAACAGCTTGGGTCCAAACTGTCATGCGCGAGAAAAAAGATCTTCTTGCGGTTCAAACGCTACGAAATTCAACAATGGCAGCCACTTTTCTCGCATCCACCTCGGTTCTGATGATTATTGGCATCCTAACGCTCAGTGGGGGAGGAAAATTAGACGCTACGTGGCATTCTCTAAATATAGTGGGCGCTCAACCGGTGGAACTTTGGCTAGTGAAGCTTATTTGCCTGCTGTCAGATATGTTCGTGGCTTTTTTTAGTTTCTCCATGTCAATTCGAGTATTCAATCACGTGGGGTACATGATCAATGTTCCACAAGAACTCAATCACCATATGATTACGCCTGACCATGTCGCCATTCACCTTAATCGTGCCGGCAAGTTTTACAGCATTGGCATGCGCGCTTATTACTTTATGGTGCCGCTCGTTTTCTGGTTGTTCGGGCCGCACTTCTTGCTCATTTCAACGATTGGGCTGCTATTCGTGCTTTACCAAATTGATCGAGCACCCAAAAATGTATTTTAATTTTTGCACCAATCTATCGAATTAATATTTGCAAGCTATTATCATTGCGACTAGATTTGTGCATCAGCCCGAGTTGAGGAAGTCATGGAAAATTATATTTATTGGTTTTTGCTTGCATTGATTTTGCTGGGTGTAGAGATGGTAACCGGCACTTTTTATTTGCTGGTACTGGCGATTGCCGCAGGTATCGGCGGTCTAGTGGCGTGGATGGGGGTTGGTACTGCTTGGCAGTTAGCGTTGTCCGCTGCAGGGGCGATTGCCGGAATCGCTTTGCTGCGTAAATGGAAAAGCGCTCAACTCAAAGAGGATGCGAGTGATAGCATGGACATCGGCCAGCCGGTGAAGGTGCTCAGCTGGCGCGAAGATGGCTCGGCAAGGGTTTTATATCGCGGTGCCGAGTGGGATGCGCAGCTAGAGTCGGCTGATATGCCGCGGGAGGGTGTGCTATATATTGCCGCTATGCACGGTTCTGGGCTTGTGTTAACTCATCGTAATTTATCGCATTAACTTAGGAGGAATCATGGAAATTGCTCTGTTCATCGTATTCGCAGCCACAATTTTTATTGTGAAAGCACTCAAAGTTGTGCCTCAGCAAAACTCTTGGGTGGTGGAGCGCTTGGGTAAGTTTCACGCTGCGTTGTCTCCTGGTTTGAATATCGTCATTCCGTTTATCGATAATGTGGCCTACAAACACATGCTCAAAGAAGTGCCGCTGGATGTGCCGAGCCAAGTTTGTATCACCAAAGACAACACGCAATTGCAGGTTGATGGCATTTTGTATTTTCAGGTGACTGATCCACGTTTGGCTTCTTATGGCACAAGTAATTACATTATGGCGATTACCCAACTTGCGCAGACGACCCTGCGTTCTGTTATCGGCAAGATGGAATTGGATAAAACATTTGAGGAGCGTGATGACATTAATCGCTCAGTTGTTCAAGCCTTAGATGAAGCGGCAACAAGCTGGGGCGTAAAAGTATTGCGCTACGAAATTAAAGACCTCACACCACCCAAAGAAATTTTGCATGCGATGCAAGCGCAGATTACTGCGGAGCGTGAAAAACGCGCGCTGATTGCCGCATCCGAAGGACGCAAGCAAGAGCAAATTAATATTGCGACGGGCGAGCGCGAAGCATTTATTCAGCGTTCAGAAGGTGAGAGACAAGCTGCAATTAATACAGCGCAGGGGCAAGCAGAGGCGATCAAAGCAGTAGCATCAGCTACGGCTCAAGCTATTCAGCAAGTGGCGCTGGCGATTCAATCTCCTGGTGGTATGGATGCGGTAAATCTTAAGGTTGCAGAAAAATATGTCGAGGCGTTTGGTAATGTGGCTAAAGCAGGGAACACCTTAATTTTGCCGGGGAACTTGGCTGATATGGGGGCAATGGTGGCAACCGCGATGAGTATCGTTAAGACGCAAAAATAATATAACTTAATGATTATATTTCACTAGTGTCCGGTTAAAAACGATCCCATGACTCTGGAACCCATATCTGATG
>JBAXEJ010000115.1:0-5134 GCA_037140475.1 Gallionellaceae bacterium | reverse complement strand
GTGCTATTGTTTGCCGTACCGCACAGTCCACTGGCTCAGCCGTGGAATTTAGTTGGCGGTCATTTCGTTTCTGCCATTGCAGGTACTTTATGCATATTAACAATTCATGACCCACTTGTTGCGGCAGGAATTAGCGTCGGGATGGCTATTTTTTTGATGCACCATTTAAATTGCCTACACCCTCCTGGCGCAGCCACCGCCCTCACCATTATTTTGAGCAGCGTACACTTTCAAGAAATGGGATGGAAATGGCTAGCGTTAGTTATTGTTATCAATGTAGGCATTTTGTTGTTATTAGCACTCGGCATCAATCGCCTGATTCCCAGCAGGCATTATCCAATGCAAGCTCCCTCTCCCACCTTGCCCAAGCCAAGCTCCATCGTTTCAGTTGAGCAGTCCGATCTGGAATGGGCTTTGGTGCAAATGAAAGAAGTAATTGACGTTAGCGAAGAAGACCTCACTGAAATTTATAAACTCGCACAAAGCCACGCACAGGAACGCGCTAGCCGAGCATGATTTTAAGCTCTCTATCGATAAAGTATCTTCATATTAGTTGTGTGCTACTGAGCTATAGTCTTTTTCTATTGCGCGGAATATGGGTACTCAATACATCGCCCATTATGCAGCAACGCTGGGTTCGAATTGCGCCACACATTATTGACACGACACTGCTAGGTAGCGCTATCACTCTAGCGGTGAGGCTAAACATTTCACCACTTGAAGCACCGTGGCTTCTGGCAAAAATAATTGCGCTGTTGATTTACATTGTCTTAGGCACAATTGCCATTAAGCGCGGAAAAACCAAACGTATTCGGCTGAGTGCATGGTTAGCTGCGCAAGTCGTCTTCCTTTACATTGTACTCACAGCAATGAGCCACGATCCATTACCTTGGCACGCACTTTATGAATAGTTTAATCGGCAGTGAACCTGCCCCTAGTTTTGATACCCCGCTGGAAATGTTACTAGCGTGCCACGGGCGCATCCAAGCGCAGTGCGCAACACTCAAAAAATTAATACTACACTTACCCAAGCAGGGTTGTGATGTTCAAGCTCAACAAGCAGCGACTAACATCTTGCGCTACTTTGATAGCGCTGGTGTGTATCACCATCAGGATGAAGAAATAGATTTATTTCCTTTGCTACTCGCAACGAATTCCACTGCAGCGAATAATCTAATCAGTCGCTTACTCGATGAACATCAAGCGATGGAAGCTGCATGGCAGACATTGTGTCCACTTTTAAGTGGGGTAATTACGGGAAGTTTGATTGCTTTCGACAATGCGGCAGCCGAACATTTTATCGACGTGTATGATCGCCACATTGCTTTAGAGAACGGTCAATTACTACCACTGGCAAAGCAATTTCTGGCAGCAGAACAGCTCGCTCAGTTAGGACGTAGCATGGCGGCACGACGCATGAATTAGGAGATTAAAATGTCTCAGGGGGAATTGCAAAAACAACAGCAATTAATCGCGGCCTTGCTTGATCCTAGCCTTTATCCTCATCCAGCAAAAAAAATTCAATTGATTGAAACCCACATTTCCTGGGTGTTACTCGCTGGGCGCTTCGCCTACAAAATTAAAAAGGCTTTAGACTTAGGCTTTCTAAATACACTCCGCCTCGATGCGCGCCATACAGATTGCCAAGAGGAGCTACGCCTCAATCGCCGCCTTGCCCCGCAACTTTATTTAGACGTACTTGCCATTAGTGGCAGTCACACTGAGCCAAAATTCGGTGCGCAGCCCGCCATCGAATACGCCGTAGTAATGCGGCGCTTTGCTCCCAACAACACGTTTGATCATCTCATTCCGCGCAATAAAATCAACTCACAGCACATCAGTTTGTTGGCGCATACGCTGGCTAATTTCCATGCCTCAATCCCTAGCATAAGCGGTTCGAGTGAGTGTTTTTCGCAAACGGTACTCTCATCGTTGCAGCAAAATTTTACGCAATTAGCTACGCTCACAACAGACCTTCATGCGTTCGAAGGTCTGCGCATAAAATCACTTCAACTATATGATTTAATTAAGTTATTAATATATTCTCGTCATGCAAAAGGCTTTGTTCGCGAGTGTCATGGCGATCTTCATCTCGGCAACATTGCGCTCATTCGTAACAGGCCCACACCCTTTGACGGCATTGACTTCAACCCTACGTTACGCTGGATTGATGTCATGGATGAAGTGGCATTTTTGTTTATGGATTTACTCCATCAACAGCAACCGGCCCTTGCCTACCATTTTCTAAATGCCTACTTGGAGCTAAGTGGAGACTACGCTGGCATTGCGCTACTCAATTTTTATGGCAACTATCGGGCCTTGGTGCGTGCAAAGGTTGCTTTCATTCGCGCGAGCCAGTTCACCGCCTCACCCGCTAAACGCAAAAAATCTCTTAGCAGCGCACAACAATATTTAGCCTTAGCTCAACAATTACTGACTTCACGTCATCCTGCACTGATCATTACTCATGGCTTGCCGGGATCGGGCAAAAGCACATTTGCCCAGACAGCACTTGAGCACTTGGGCGCAATTCGCATTCGTTCTGATGTGGAGCGTAAACGTTTGTTTGGTTTATCTGCTTTAGCCAATAGCCAAGCTCACAACGACATTTATAGCGCAGAAGCAACGCAACGAACCTATGCTTATTTATTGGATATTGCGCGAGGATTATTGAGGGCAGGAGAGACCGTTATTGTGGATGCTGCTTTTTTAAATCGAGGTGAACGTGAGATGTTTAAAAATTTGGCAGAGACGATGCAGATACCGTTCGCCATTGTTTCGCTACAAAGCAATAAAGCCACTTTACGTGCGCGTATTTTTAAACGACAGGGCCTGGCTAACGATGCCTCAGAGGCCAGTATTGATGTATTGAAAAAACTAGCCGCGGTACAAGAACCGATCGCACCAAGTGAAATTAATTTTACTTTGGTCTATCAAAATGAACACGATTACGCAATCGAACAGCCCGTATGGACAGCATTGAATCGTCTTCTAGGTCGTCAGGAATGATGCGTTAAGTTCTATTCGCACTCTGCGCTGAAAATCCAAATGTTAGAAACGCCCCTCGATTAACTATCCTCGCGCAACGTCAGATCCAATAAAGCCCACTTGATCAACGATTCAGCCCACCGCGTTCACGATCAGACATCGTGAAGTTAAATGTATTCGCTACACTGCCCAGTTACGTGACTATCTCAAGCTTTACTTGATCTATTAGCCACGTAGCAAGGTCAATACTGTGTTCGGCGACTGATTCGCTTGTGCCAACATCGCCGTACCAGCTTGTTGCAGAATTTGAGCACGAGTCAGTGCGGCAGTTTCTGCGGCATAGTCTGCGTCCATAATTCGGCTACGTGATGCAGTTTGGTTTTCAGAGGCGATCTGCAAGTTAGCAATGACCGATTCGAAGCGAGACTGAACCGAACCGAAGGTTGCACGCAACGAAGCGACTGCAGCAATATCTTGATCTAGTTTTGTAATCTCCGCCTGTGCTTCCGGAGAAGATTTTCCAAGTGTTGTGGAAGTTGGCATCAGCGCCGCAGGAGTTGTAATCGTAATGTCGTCCACACCGGCTACGCTGTTCGCCCCCACTTGGAAAGTCTGATTAACCGCCTGAGAGAGCAATGGAATATTGTTGAACGAGGTCGCTTGAATCACACGCGCATTTTCAGCATTGAGCTGAGTAAATTCAGCGTCGATCGCATCGATGTCAGAATTAGATGTCGCGTTAGCCGCCTGGATTGACAATTCACGCATCCGCGCCATGTTGGCTTGGATCGCACCCAACGCGCCCTCAGCTGTTTGTGCCAGTGAGATGCCGTCGTTAGCGTTACGCACCGCTTGGTTCAAGCCGCGAATCTGGCTTTCCATACGAGAGGCAATCGCCATACCGGCCGCATCGTCTTTCGCACTGTTTACACGCATACCTGAAGATAAGCGTTGTAGCGATGTTGACAGCGCGCTTTGCGAAGTATTTAAGTTGCGCTGTGCGTTCAAAGACGCAAGGTTGGTATTAATGAATTGAGGCATTTTATTTCTCCTTTAACTTTATTTTGTTAATTCGACTCTACTGCCATTGCTTCCAGATTATTAAGGTCACAAGGCAGACGATCTGCCGTTGGTCCAGTTATCAGAGCATTTAAAAATGCCCTTCCCTATTTACTTCTGCCAGCTCTTCGATCTAAACCGCCTTCGTGAAACTGATCGCGTCATTTACGAAAATTAGCAATGGTTACAATTTATCTTAGTTTTTTAAATCCAATAGCCCGATTAGTGGGGATTTTCCTAGCTATTTCTCAATTCAAGCTGCTACGTTAATCGTATTTCCAATCGGCCCACTACCCACAGAAGCGATGTTACTAGTGGGCGCGATAGGCGCAGCAGGCGTTGCCACCTTAGTTGCAGCTTGGGGGGCGGCAGGTGTTTTGGCTGCGATGTCTTTTGCTGCAGCCTGTGCCAACACTGTCTCCATACCTTTAATAAAGTCCTGCTTAGAAACACTACCCGTTCCGCCTGGGTCAAGTTTAGTAAATACAGCATCTGCACCGAGAGCCTTAACTGAAGCAGGCGTATTCAATGTGCTAAATGCTTTGGTGAATTGTGCTTTGCTAATACGTCCAGACCCTTCAGCGTCGATCTGTTGAAACAGGTTAGCAATTTTTTGCTGCGATGAAATTGGCTTCGCTGCCTGCGGCATTGCCGCATCTCGCGCATTAGAAACTCCGCTGACTGTTGACATAATTTTCTCCCAAAAAGATTAGACAAATGCATAAAGCTACATTGCTAGGCTCAACTATAACTTTGGGAAGGGGAAATCAACTGCGCGAATAAGAAGAGAAAATTCCTTCAATTCTGAGGAAAGGAGTGCCATTTTTGAGCTGGCATCAGAATACTTTAACAAATGCGCCACAGGGTGTGACGAACATTTTATAGAAGGGCGAAACGCTAAAGCTTAACGTTCGCCCCATCTACAAGGTTAGGCGCCGAGAATGCCTTTACCTGCTTTTTTAGCTGCTGGCTTAGCTGCTACTTTTTTAGCTGCTGGCTTAGCTACTACTTTTTTAGCGGCTGGCTTAGCTGCTACTTTTTTAGCGGCTGGCTTAGCTGCTACTTTTTTAGCGGCTGGCTTAGCTGC
>JBAXEJ010000114.1:0-5154 GCA_037140475.1 Gallionellaceae bacterium | reverse complement strand
AGGGCGGTGTCGCGTTGCAGGAAATAGCGCAATCGCTTGGGCACGGAGAGCACCCGCCACCCTGCAGTTTACCGATGCCGCACAGAACGTGGTGCTGGTCGGCGGCACGGGAACAGGCAAGACGCATTTGGCAACCGCCCTTGGTGTCGCCGGCATTCAGCATCACGGCAAGCGGGTACGCTTCTACTCCACGGTGGATTTGGTCAATACACTGGAACGGGAGAAGGCCGCTGGCAAGCAGGGCAAGCTGGCGCTCAGTCTGATGCAGATGGATCTGGTGATTCTGGATGAACTGGGCTACCTGCCGTTCTCACAGGCTGGCGGGGCATTGCTGTTCCATCTTATGTCGAAGCTGTATGAGCGCACCAGCGTCATCATCACCACCAACTTGACCTTCTCCGAGTGGAGCAGCGTATTCGGCGACGCCAAGCTGACCACGGCATTGCTGGATCGACTGACCCACCATTGCCACATCGTCGAGACCGGCAACGAGTCCTATCGCTTCAAGCAAAGTAGCGCAACGGCCAAGGATCGCATCAAGGATCGGGAGAAGGAGAAACGGTCATCACCATTGAAGGAAACGGAACCGTTCTGACAAACATCTTTACTTCAAAAGGAGGTTAATACCGTCCCAGTCTGGTCGACTTATCCACAGCCGTGTAGTACGCTACACCGCTAAAACGCCTGGTCAATTTTCAACCGGCACAGATGGTCAGTTTTAAACCGGCGCCAACAGAAGCACAAATATTAATTAGGCAACTGTCTGAGGTTTCAGATTTATCTAAAGGCAAAATATTCGAAGCAGTTGCGCCCAACAAGTTGTAAACGCGCTGCATGATCCTTTGCATGAACTAAAAACACTACTTGAGGGATTTTAGCCATGGCAACACAATTTAATCTAAAAAAGTCAGGTATCCAGTTAATTATCGGCTTAGTCATTGTTGGCGCACTCAATCCAATAGCCGGGTATTACTTTACTGCCAAGGTAGCCGAGCTAGAAGCGGAATCCAAAAGGCTCACTCATGCAACAGACGCTGCACACTCCCTCCAGTTCAATGTATCCCAGATACAGCAGTTCCTGACCGATGTTAGTGCCACTTCAGATCAAGATGGATTTAAGGATGCTGAAGAGAATTTCGGTGCTGCAAACCTCCAGCTTGATGAGCTAACTAAGTTGCAGCCCGAAAGCAAAGCTAAATTCGATGCCACCCGCGAGCAACTTGCAGTGTTTTATTCGACAGGCAAGGAAATGGCTAATACCTACCTTAGCCAAGGGCAAAAAGCTGGTAACGATTCCATGAAGCGACCGCAAACAGGCTTTGATAGCCGTGCGGAAACACTAATCGATGGAATGAAGTCATTTATTACACCGCTCGAAATCAATAATACTCAAGTCGGTAATGATCTAGATGAGAGGATCAGCGAACTCCGTTCAACTATTACGATTATTAATATCGTTTCTATTACTGCTTTTGCCTTGCTGCTTTTCCGTCTTGGGAGAAGTCTCACCAGATTCCTTGGCGGTGAACCGACAGACCTTCATGCTGCCTCCAGTCGAATAGCAGAGGGTCGGTTTGACTTTCATATGCCGGTTTCATCTGATGACAAGTTCAGCGTGATGGCACAGATGGATACGATGAGAAATCAACTCAAGGCAAGAATTGAGGCGGAAAGTAAGCTGTCGGCTGAGAACCTAAGAGTCAAGATCGCACTGGACAACGTATCGACTAACGTCATGATCGCCAATACTGATCGAAATATCATTTACATGAACAAGTCTATTGAGAAGATGCTGAAAAATGCTGAGGCTGATATCCGTCAGGTTCTTCCTCAGTTCAACGCATCTAACCTGATGGGTGCAAACATTGATCAGTTTCACAAGAACCCAGGGCATCAGAAAGAAATGCTCGCATCATTTAACACCAACCATAAGACAAAAATTACCGTTGGACCTCGTACCTTTGCCTTATCAGCCAACCCGGTGCTTAACGATCAGGGTGAGCGATTAGGCTCTGTCGTCGAGTGGAATGACATGACCAATGAAGTTGCTGTGGAAAAGGAAGTGGATAGGATTGTACGGTCTGCTTCAAGCGGAGATTTGTCGCAACGCATCAATACAGCAGGGATGGATGGCTTCTTCCTGAGCCTAAGTAATGACGTCAACAAACTGGTTGTTACCGTCAACAATATCATTAGTGATACTGTCCACGCGCTCACAGCATTATCTCAGGGCGATTTGACACAACACATTACATCACACTATGAAGGTGATTTTGAAATCATCAAAAACAACATCAATCAAACTTCCGACAGACTGAAACAGATCATTGGGAGTATCAAGGAAGCCACTGATTTAATCAGCACAGCCTCTGGTGAGATTTCTTTAGGCAATGGTGACCTGTCCAAGCGCACTGAAGAACAGGCATCAAGTTTAGAAGAGACTTCCTCTACGATGGAACAACTGTCCTCCACGGTGAGACAAAATGCCGAGAATGCCAAGCAGGCGAATCAATTAGCATCTGCTGCCTCTAGCGTGGCGATCAGGGGTGGTGAAGCAGTGGGTGAAGTTGTTCATACGATGGGAGCTATTAGCGAATCCTCCCGAAAAATTGAAGACATTATCTCAGTGATTGACGGCATCGCATTCCAAACCAACATCTTGGCACTGAACGCAGCTGTAGAAGCGGCAAGAGCTGGTGAACAAGGTCGTGGGTTTGCCGTCGTTGCAAGTGAAGTTCGTAATCTCGCGCAGCGTTCGGCTTCGGCTGCTAAGGAAATTAAAGAACTTATTTCAGATTCTGTTGCAAAAGTTCAGGACGGAACCAAGCAGGTAGAAGCCGCAGGGAAAACCATGGAAGAAATAGTAAGCTCGGTGAAACAAGTCACTGACATTATTGCGGAGATTGCTGCTGCTTCTGCTGAACAGAGTACAGGAATTGATCAGGTCAACCAGACCATTACTCATATTGATGAGGTGACACAACAGAACTCAGCTCTTGTTGAGGAAACCGCAGCAGCAGCAGAATCGCTCGCTGATCAGGCTGTGGAGCTTGCCCATGAAGTCAGCTTGTTTAAGCTGGATCAGTTATCCAATGAGCCTAAACGCATAGCTGCCTTGCCAGCGCCAGTTTGAAGAGTAAGCGTGTAGTGTATTTGAGTTAAAGCGGATGGTTTTTCGTTAAGTTAGTAGTTAGTCACGATGGGCACGAGAAAGGCAGGGAAGGCGGCTTTGTCTCGGCAGCAGCCTTATGGAGATTTTAAAAAAGCTGACGTTCAGGTTGGTAGAGCAAATGGATTGACGGTAATGTATTAACTAAATTGAGGCCACTATAGGCTTAAAAACGAAGGCTAGATCTCCAGGTAGGCTAAGGAAATTGATCTTGGGGGGTGATGTCTAAATCGTATTATTTGATATAGGTCAACTGATATAGATGAAAAACATTACTGGTCCAGCGATGTCGTCTCGACGATAATCTCAAACTGCTCTAATACTTCCGGTCGATGCTGCTTGATGAAATGGGCAATATCTTTATTATCCAGAAGCTTGATCAAATAGCCCCGGGCCAGCACGAGATTGAGTACGTCCTCTGCGTAAGTCTGCTCAACCAATTTATACTGCCCTTGCAAGTTAGCCATTTCCCGTTGCATGCGTAACATTTGTTCCTGGCTGGCACCTGTCAGTTTTTGTGTTTTCTTTCCGTCGACCAGCATTTCTAAAGGGGTTGCCACGAGCAAAGCCTCAGCATAGTTCACTGTGACACTATTGGCTGAGACCATAAGCTCGACGCATTCCACCTGACGGGTAGGTTTCATTTTTCTGATCACACGCGAAATCTCGACAGAGAATTGCCGATCCTTCAGGAGCTCGGCTGCTTCAGGGCATATCCCTTCAAGTAGGTTGATTTTCTTGAGGATGTGGCTGATGTCGACGTGGAAAGCCTTGGCCAGGCGATCGATCGGCAAACCGCATTCGACGGCATGGCGAATCATGAAATGCTCCTGGATAGTAGAGAGCCGGTTTATTCGGGTGTTGTAGGTATAGGACTCATCATCGGTGGCAATCAGGCATGGGACTTCTTCGTAGCCTAGCTCCTTAAGCGCTATTAATCGCACATGCCCATCGAGAAGCAGGTGTTGGCCGGTGGTCTTGTCGGCCTCTGTGATAGAAAGCGGTTCGATTAATCCGACATCTTCGATAGATGCGAGAATCTGCTTGAATTTGACCGAGTTGAGGAGGGCAGCAGGAGCCTTGCGAGATGGAAGTATCTGACCAAGCGACACTGTTAGGGTTTCAGGAACGAAGCCGAGCGATATTTTATTCATGCCGCACCACTACCGCGAACGCGCTCTGAGAGATATTCGGGTAACGTGTCTAGCCCCTCTGCTCGTAGTAAGTTAATGAAGTTCTCATCAGCGAAGAACTGACGTAGTGCGCTGACGACAAACAGCAAGCGCTGCTGTGCGAATTCAGCTTTCTTAACGATCATCTTCTGCCGCTCGACTTCGCGTTGATAGATGCGGACTAGGCTGGATGTAGTGACATCTGACGATTTGCGCGGGGCAGCCCGTGCTAGAGAGCGGCCTAAATTTTGCCTGTGCTCAATGATTCGACGGGCCACCATCAATTGCCGACCGCGCAGTTTTCCAGATTCGTAAGCTTCCTGCAACGCAGCTTGTACTGCTTTGTCATCATCGCCGGCTCCGACGATTGCCAAGGCGGCATTGAGCGGCACACGTCCTCTTTCGACGGCGACTAATAGACGTTCCTCGCCGTGCTGAAGTAAGGTCAGGATGCCTATGACATATTGGCTAGTGAGGCCAGTCTTGATGGCGATGTCTTTGGGGCTGTAACCTTTATCACGCAGTTGTTTGATGCCAGCCAGAATTTCCAGCGGACGACAATGGCGACGGGCGATATTTTCGGCCAGACTCATGATGAAAGCATCTTCATCATTTACCGTCACCACCAGTGCTGGAATGGTAGTCTCTCCCAATGAATGAAAAGCATTGAGGCGACCTTCGCCACAGACTAGAAGATAACGTTTAGTTCCGTCCTCGCCGGTACGTGGAGTCACTGTGATTGGCTTTTTTATGCCTATGTGTTGAATTGCGCTTAAAGGAGACCCACTTCAGGCAGTAAATTGCATCCGAATT
>JBAXEJ010000113.1:0-5243 GCA_037140475.1 Gallionellaceae bacterium | reverse complement strand
CACTGCATCTTGCTCGGGCTGCGTTTGAGGGCAGGCATCTGACAACCCTAAACATAAGCGGACCCACAAGTGTTTGCTCCATTGCAGACATTCATCATGTTTTCAACCGATTTTAATAAGCGCAAAGTGATGATCCCTTAATTTTTGAGGAGAACATCATGGGAACAAGTAAAACAACCCACCACCGTGAGCCATGGAATAAAGGCAAACTCATCGGGCAAAAAGCACCGCTCAAGCTAAAAGATATTTGGGCGATTCGAGTGCGACTTCAGTTAGGCGAGCGCATTCGTGAACTTGCACTATTCAACCTAGCCATTGATAGCAAACTTCGAGCGTGTGATTTAGTAAAACTGAAAGTGAGAGACATCTCCCATGGAGATCATATTGCCTCTCGTGCAATTATCATGCAGCAAAAGACTCAAAGACCTGTGCAGTTTGAAATCACAGATCAAACTCGTGATGCGCTGAACCAATGGATTCAATTAGAAAAATTAAGATCCGAAGATTTTCTGTTTGCCAGTCGCATACACGAGTCACCTCACATATCAACAAGGCAGTACGCGCGCATTGTTCACTCTTGGATTACTGAGATTGGTCTTGATACAACGAGCTATGGCACGCACACGATGAGACGAACGAAGGCATCTCTCATTTACCGGCGGACCAAAAACCTTCGTGCTGTACAACTCCTGCTTGGCCACACTAAGTTAGAAAGCACCGTTCGCTATTTAGGTATAGAGGTTGATGATGCTCTAGAGATGGCAGAGCAAACAGAAATTTGAATATCCAATCGGATCGCGACTATCTAGTCAGTTGCGATCCACCTCATTCATTTTAGTTACTCATAGTTCAAAATAATTCCCTTGACGGAATTATTCCATTGGCGCTATATTTAGCGCATGAGTAATTGGGAAGTTGAATACACAGACGAGTTTGAAGATTGGTGGGGTCAATTGACCGAAGCCGAGCAGGAGTCCGTCAATGCATCCGTTCAATTACTAGAAACGGTTGGCCCTAATTTACGTTTTCCTCATAGTTCTGGAATTGAAACCTCAAAGCATGACCATATGAGGGAGTTGCGCACGCAACATGAAGGCAGGCCGTATCGAACGCTTTACGCTTTTGACCCAAGAAGAGCTGCAATACTTTTGATTGGCGGCGACAAAACAGGTAACAACCGATGGTACGAAGAGTATGTGCCACTTGCTGATGGCTTGTATGACAGCCACTTGGCTGAATTGAAGAAGGAAGGATTAATATAATGGCTAAGAAATTTGCTGAATTACGCAATAAAATGACTCCTGCATCTATTGAGCGCTCTGAAGCCAAAGCTAAAGTGATGCTGGCTGAAATGCCGCTGAATGAATTGCGACAAGCGAGGGGTTTGTCTCAAGCTACATTGGCTAAAGTTCTCAATGTCCAGCAGCCATCAATCGCAAAGCTTGAGCACAGAACAGACATGTATCTTTCAACCCTGCGCAGCCATATAGAGGCAATGGGTGGAATGCTTGAGATCGTGGCTAAATTTCCAGATGGTAGCGTCAAAATTTCCAACTTCGAAAGCTTGGGTAATCAATAATCGTTACCAGTTGGTTTAAGTTGCACAGCGGTTCATCCTTCGCCTCAGTCTGTGGCCCATAGGTACTATTGATATATCCACTCATGGCCTTACATACCTTCATCAAGCTTGGCGGGCAAAAGATCACTGACATCACAAGCTTGTGATGTCTGTATTCAATTTTTAACTGCCTATAATTCACCCCGTTCCTTTCCTCCAGTCGTAAACCTGTTAATTCAGGTACGCCACTCGTGCGTCTTGCACGAGCGTTACTTCAAACAGAGTGAAAGGGAACATCATGTTGAAAACGAAAGTTGTCACCGTTGAAAAAATCATCAATGTCTGTACTTGCGACCGATGCGGTCGGGTGATGGAGCAAGATGCTGATGATTGGGAATATCAAGAAAAATTCAGCATCGCAACCAGAGTAGGCTATGCCAGTGTGTTTGGCGATGGTAACTTAGTGGAGGGTGACTTTTGTCAAATCTGTATCCAAAAAACATTAGGCAAGTGGCTCAAAGTGACCGAGGATGCACCACCAGGTTTTAATAAAAAACTAAGTAGTATGTTCGATAAAATCATGCAGCCATATCAAAGACATCTTGAGAATGAAAGAAAGCTTAAGAATCAAACAAAAGATATTTGAGTGTATCAATCAATATCATCTTCTCTCCTTCAGGGGAGGTGGCGGCATAAAAAATTAGTGTCATCACAAGCTTGTGAGTAATACATAAAAATATGAACTGCTTATAATTCACTCCGTTCCTTTCCCCTGGCCAAAAACCTGTTAGTTCAGGTACGCCACTCGTGCGCCTAGCGCGAGCGTTACTTCAAACAGAGAGAAAGGAAACATCATGTTGAAATCAAAAACCGTCACCGTTGTGAAAAATATCAGCGTTTGCACTTGCGACCGTTGCGGTCTTGTCATGGACGAAGGTCATATTGATAGTGAATATCAAGAAAAATTTAGCATCGCAACCCGAGGAGGCTGGGGCAGTGTATTTGGCGATGGTAATTTAATCGAGGGTGACTTCTGCCAAACCTGTATCCAAAAGACATTAGGTAAGTGGCTTAGGGTGACCGAAGATGATCCATTCAGACATAAAAAAACACTAGGTGATGTGTTCGATAAAATCATTCAGCCTTGGCAGCGTAAAAAAGCTTTTGAAAAACAACTTGAGAATCAATCAAAAGATAAATTAGCGCAGTAACAAATAACGTTCTCTCCCCCTTTGGGGGAGAGACTAGACGGAGGTATCAAAATGGAAACAACACGCACTGCCCGAACATTTACTTGGGCGTTTTCAAAAGTAGTTAATTTGGCCATGTATATTGCGGGACTGTTTAGCAAGGCGGATCGAGGCGACGTGGATATATTGGAGTTTGAGATTTTGGCGCTGAGCAACTTTGTCGATTTCAATACCTACAAGTCAATCACCGAACAGGTCGCACAAATTAAAGAGCAGCAACTAGCAATCGCAAAAAAAGCCGCCGAATTAGACATCAACGCACTAAATGAAGATGATCCGCTGCTACATGATTATTTGCATATTCGAGAAAGAGCTGAGGTGTTTATTCAAACAGTACATCAACTCTATAGAAGCAATGTCGCACTATCAAAAATCTAAAGAAAGTCGCAAGCTTGTGAAAGACAATTTTTCTTAGTAGCCCTCTACAATGTAACCGTTGCCAATTGGCTTCATAGAAAGGATGCATCATGGGATGGATACTTGGAATGCTTGGCGTAGGGATTCTGTTTAGCTGGCTCGGCGCCAAAGGCTCTGCGGCCAGCACCTCAAAAAACATAACTGATGACGACGATGACGATGACGATTATCTCGCGCGGCAAAGGCGATTTAGTGATGACGGCATCACCAGCACGTCATCAATGTTTGCAAGCTCGGCAACTAGCGCCTTTATGAGTGACTCTTTCTTGAGCAGTTCTAGCACAGATAGTTCATTCACAGACTCTACCAGTATCTGCGAGCACACCATTAATCCTGCCAATGGCTTGCCGATGATTGGTTGTATTGATATTGAAGGTAATGCCTATGGCACAGATTCATCGCACGATCATTTCAGCTCATGCGATTCAATCTTTGATAATTCGATAGGTTGCACATCGTCGTTCGATGATTCATCATCGATCAGTAGTTCATCAATGTTTGATGATTCGTTCTCATCATCAAGTAGCTCTTCGTTTGACTAACAGTTTTTGTAACTTAACTAGGGAAGAAAAATGAAAAAAGTAATCGCAGCAACCGTAATTGCAACACTCGCACTCACTGGCTGTCTTGGTAAAGAAGATGCCAAAACACCGATCAACCAAAAAGAAACCTGTATGTTCAGTCAAATAGGTAGTGCGACGTGTGCAGAAGGCCAGCTCGCGTTGTTCACCCCAAACAGCTGGGGTAATGAACAGTTACCTTTGTATGCCGCATCAGTGTTCTGCGACTTTAACCATCCGGTGGTTCAAAACAACGGTGGAGTTTTATGCGTATTCACAAAACAAAGAATCAAAGCTGAGGAAAAACCAGCACAAAAGTAGTTGAGTGCATTCGTTGGTTGACGAAAGGCTGGGCGGCAATCTAAAGTTCGCCCAGATAACAAAAATAATGGGAGTATGTTTTGCAGTTAGAGCAAAGTTTGCCTCACGAATATTCCCGCAGAGTTTTACTGGCCGTTGCTGGAACTACACCGCAGATTCTCACTGAAACGCTCTATGCCTTGAGCCAATCGGCGACTCCGTTCGTGCCGACAGAGGTTCATGTTGTCACTACTTCTGAGGGCGCGCATCGCATCCGATTGCAACTTCTGGATGAAAAGAACGGCAAGTTTCACGCGTTCTGTCGTGATTATGGTTTGACTGGCAGAATTAGCTTCCCTCCTCAAAACGTCAAAGTCCTAACAGATTTTTCTGGTAAATCATTGCATGACATTGTGTCCCCCCAAGACAACGAATATGCCGCCGACCAAATCGTCGCATGGCTACGAAGTTTTACCAGCGATAGAGACTCAGCTATTCATGCTTGCCTAGCGGGTGGTCGAAAAACAATGGGCTTCTATCTGGGCTACGGCATGTCACTCTACGGGCGTGAACAAGACAGGCTCTCGCATGTTTTAGTGTCGCCAGAGTTTGAAGGGCATCGCGAATTTTTTTACAAACCACCAACAGCACAAACACTGTTTGCACGTAGCATGGTTGGTGCGCATGTGGATGAACGTCCGGTATCTACCAGTGATGCAAATATTTGGCTGGCAGAAATTCCCTTCGTCCGGCTGCGCGATGGTTTGCCCGCAGCCTTACTGGAGGGGAAAGCCAGCTATACCGATGCCGTGCAAGCCGTGCAGGACAGCCTTCCCGACAACAGCTTGTTGATCGACTTCTCGCAAAAACAAGTCGTGTGCGGCGGCATCGCAATTAAATTGCCCCCGCGCGAACTGGCTTTTTACGCATGGCATGCACAGCGACACATCATGCTGGGTGCAGATGCCGCTATCGGATGGAAAGACACCTTAGGTGAAAATAATATTTTGATGACAGAATATTTTGATACCTACTTGGCCGCGCTGGGGCGAGATGCCTTGCAGCCGGATTACATCGAGGCGCGCCGTGCCTTCATCAACGGCTTCGGCAAAGACGACTGGGCGGGCATGGTTCATCACGTCAATGCGCGCATAAGCA
>JBAXEJ010000112.1:0-5442 GCA_037140475.1 Gallionellaceae bacterium | reverse complement strand
CTCCAGACGGGTTTACCTTTACCTCAACCCACTTTTGACCCTCTGCGAAGTCATGGCAGATGTTCAGTTCAAAATCGATGATGAGCGCTCCCAGCGTTTCAATACCATTATTTTTGAACTGCCGATCCTCTTTTAGGATCTGCTCCATAATCTTGGTGAGGTGCTCTGGCATGGAGTAGGGCGTGTAGATCATCAATACCTTAGCTTGGAAACTCACCATCCAGTTGATTTGAAGGTACTCCGTATCCAGTTTGTATAAGCTGCCATGCACAAACAGGGGATCTGAGTAGCGCCGCAGATTATTCAATCGAATCTCTTCCGCTACTTTGGCCGCACCGGCTTGAATGCGTTCCTGCTCTTCTTTGGGCAGTCGTGCCAAAAAGTCATCCATGGTTTCGAATTGTGGGTTCATTATTTTGATTCTCCTTGTTTGGGTGTTCGGATCACCATCGGTGTGTGCCAGAAGGCGTAGCGACTTAACACCAGTAACTGCCTGAAATAGTTCAGGCGACGTTTCTTGAACAATCTACCAATGGCTAGCAGCGGCGCAAAATAGCCAATCAATGTGCGTCTCCAGAAAACTGGGTTTATTTGCCAATTGCTTAGTATCAATTTAAATCTCCTGTATTAAGTTGATCGATATTGCGAGGTATCGTTGCGTATCTTTCCGTACTGTACCGTATCGATGTGTATCGTTCCGTATCGTTGTATATCGTTGTATTGATCATCTGCCTGCAATGATTAATGACGATAGGAGCTTGTCGCATACTGACTATCCATCAATGCCCGGTACCGCTTGGCGGCCAATTTGAATTTCTCCTCGAAATCAAAACGTACCGGATGGGCTTGGCACAGTTCCAAGGGAATAAATTCCTTCGCGTTTTCAGATGACAATTTCTCTTTAGACATCTCGATGGCACTTAATCCGTCTCGGCTAGCTGCACGCAACAAGCACACCTGTTTTTCACCAATCAT
Source organism: Gallionellaceae bacterium (assembly GCA_037140475.1). Classification (GTDB taxonomy): domain Bacteria; phylum Pseudomonadota; class Gammaproteobacteria; order Burkholderiales; family Gallionellaceae; genus PALSA-1006. The sequence goes on along the minus strand of JBAXEJ010000112.1, from coordinate 4,467 downwards.
TCCGTAAACCACGAATTGATCGTCATTCCGTTTGGCTAGCGCTTCCTGGATCTCGTTATTGATGTTGCTGCGCTCGGTGACGTCAATGAGTGCAGGGTCAAGCATCATGAGATTGCGGAGAAAGATCACCGAGATGTCGGAAGTAAATTTCACCAGTGAGCGATCCACTATCGCTTCACGTTCAATGGCAATTCCTCGCTTAAGCTGAGGATAGTTATCCGCCAAAATCATCGCGTGGTGGTATCGGTCACCCGACAGTATCGAAATTTTGAATCCCACAAAAAAGACCTGTGCCGGATAGATTTCAGCCGTGCGCTCTTCACGCAAATCTTTGAGAACTCGTGGTGGTTCCAGATGCTGATAGTGATAAGGTGGCAATGAAGTATTCAATTCGAACCTCCTAAGTCAGCATGCTCATCATTAGCGGCGGACGCATCAAGCTTGGGCATCTCGTACTGAGCCATCCACTTGTTGTATTTCTTTAGTAGCACAATTAAATCATCTGCTTCGGCCTCGTCTTCTACTGTGAGTGAACGCGGTCTTATATAGACAAGTAACAGCGCAGACTCAATCGCTCGTCGCCCTGATTGAATATCAGCCTGCATTTGTTTTCTCTTAATCATAAAATCTTCTTCAACTTGATGTTCCATCTGTATCTCCTTAAGCCGCTTTGGGCAGTTCACTAAATTGGCTCGTGGCCGGATAAGTGGTCACCAGACGTTTGCCTTCCCCTGGGTTGTCGGTAATCACCAAAATCAACTTTTTCTTACTATTCAGAAAATACCGGCCTTCTTGCTTGCCATTGGCACTGTGGTTGACTCCAGCCCACAGACTGTTGCGTGCCACTTCCCGCAAGGAAGGGTCAGAAACGATCTCGGTTAGCTTCTTCCATGCCGTTGGTTTGGCTTTATCCGCGGAGACATCTTTTAAGGCGCGATCAATGAAACGATCCAATACGTGCTGGGTCACCATGACGTTGCCAAGCCCTGCAACGTAAATCGTTTCACGGTGTGGCCCACTGACTAATAAACTCTCTGCTGAATTGGAAACATTGCCTTCAAGCCACTGCGTATCCTTCTCCACGCTAATCTTGCATCCGGCAAAGCGGGTGGTGAGGAAATTGGCATAAGGTGCCAAGTGGGCTTTATTAGATTGGCGACGGTGTAACTTGGGAATCGCCCCACGAGACACGATTAACTGAGTGGTGGCCGATCCCACGATACCCTGTCCCAGAACCCCTTTATCCTCGATGAGATGTTGGATAGCGGCTAACTCTGCCACGATCTCCCGATCTTCGATGCCTGCGGTGACTCGAACCTTGATCACGCCTTTTACAGAGATCAGGTTATTCGTCCAGAACACCAAGAAGGTGTTCGCTTGAAGGGTAGGGGCAGTATAGGTTTTAAGCGTATTCATTCTGCGTCCTCCTCCGGCTGATAGTTAAACGCTCGAACCGTCCAGCCCATGATGAAAATCATGATGACAAAAGAGACGATCAGCAGAATGAGTGCAGCAAGTTGGCTGGTTGTGTAGGTCTGTTCCTCCAGTACCGCAATGACGGCCAATTGCTGGCCTGACATTCTGAGGACGGAGTCGCCGATGAAAACACTCCCTCCCGAGCCGAAGAGGGTTGGCCTAAATCTCAGCTCAGCCTTGCAACTGCCATTATCAAGCTGCTGTACATTGACCTTGTGCTGCTGCAAATACTCGCAACTATCTCGCTGGATGAGTAGTAGCGTCTGTTGTGCTTCCATCTGCCCAACGTAATACAGCATCACTCCGATCAAATACAGCCCAAACAGGCAGAAGATCGTCACCATGACGAGTGGGTTGCGATGCCACGGCTGATGCTTGCCGCTGAAGGCTTGGTGTTGAGTTTCGAAATTGGGTTTATTTAGATTATTCATTTGTTCTCCTTTTTGTGAATGAAGAACAATTTACAGAAAACCTAGTACTCGTCGAAATGGTTTTTTTTGTGTTGAAGGGGATTTATACAGTTAGATGTCCGTATGGGATCAGGTGCACGGATTTAAGGTGGAATTTGGTTGAAATGGGGGCTGAGATCATCAAGAACTGATGAATTGGCCTGCAGGCGTTTTTTGTTTTAGATACAAATACCATTTCGGTAGATGACTACTTTGTATTATTTTGTAAGGCGAGATGTGTCGTGAATCGATGCACTGTAGGTAGGGATAATTATTGAAGCACAGTCAGAAATGGACTTGCATCATTAGAGAGATTCACCTGCGTTGTCTAAACTTACAATTTAAATATGGCCACCAAAAAATATAAACTTAGAAAATTCACTCCCTGTAAAAATAGAAAATTTAAACTTTCTAAAAATCAAATGGCCAAACTCAATGAGTGGTTAATGGGTGTAGAGCAGCGCGCAGCCGAATTTCAGGCAGCTAATATAAAAATTAACAATGATGGTATGGGGCTTGGTTTACCTGATTACGGAGCAATAGGTGGCGGACTGGCATTCACTTTTGCTCCAAATGGAATCGGCACTTATTGCAAGGTAACGGAAGCTATAACTGGTGAGTCAATTGATTTGTCAGAATACGATCAGTGGTAGTAGCAAGATCAAACTGATTGCGTATGTCTTTTTGTATCAAAGCCGAGCCGCAAAGGGGAGTGTGTGTGATGAGGAGGTCAACGTTTGCAATCGGGTAGTTTGATTTTTTCGTGGTGAATAATTCTTTTCAGGAAACCAGTTCGCTGTACTGCCTGATCAAATCGTTCTATAAGCAGTAGTTCTGGATAGTCATCAGCAACAGACGCACATCGCCCAATGCTGTCAATGTGGGTACATTTGAATTACTTTTGCAATGTACAACAAATGTAGACACGATAATGATGAATTGCACCGATATTTGCCATTCATCTATATTCATATTATTAAAGTGCTATTTGTCACACTTAGGAGGAGACAGTGATAAGAGATAAACGCCTTATCTCACTGACAGAGTACGCGCATTTATTAATGCCGATGAATTTTCTCAACGATGAATCGTGGATTAACCAAAATGGCATAGTGTCTGAACCTGACGTAGATTTGCTGATACCGGTTACGACTTCGGCTGGTCGTTATCGTTTTATGCCTGGTCCAGAGTTCTCGCCAAGGCTTTATCGAGGGCAGAATATATTTCACACAAGGTGCATGCCTTCAATCTTCAGGGGAATGAGTGACGTTGATGCCATTTACTGGGTAGCCAAGAGCATCGAACTTTCGGCGTTGATGGATCGTCATCCGGCAACAAGTGATTTGATGAAGTATCAGATTGAAGGGCTAGATTTCGCGTTGAGTATTGAGGCCATTGCGCAGCATTACCAGTATCCAACGCAACTGCTGGATTTTTCCCGGTCGCGGGATGTGGCGATGTTTTTTGCAACCTGCGCACCCAATCAAGCGGGTGATGCCTTTTCGCCTCTCAAATCTGGTACCGCTGTACTTTACACAGTCGATTTTCGAGAACTAATCCTGCTGTGTGGTGGACAAGCCAGTTTATTGCCGCTAGGGCTGGATCCGCTGCCACGATCTGAAGCACAACGGGCACTTGCTTTGCGCTTGGGGCCGTGTGATAACCTGAACGATATGCCATGGGTACAGCACCAGAAACTTGAAATCACACCAGCGCTTTCTCGACACTACTTTGAAATGTTCGATGGAGGGAAGGAATTGTTTCCGGACAACCCTTTCGACAAACATATTGCCGCGTTACGCACCAACCGCATCTTGCCCCTGCAAGCCCTTGAGTTTGGCATTAATAAAGGACTGTTGCCGGCACATCCGGAGGGTATTACGGGTGCGCGTAATGCACTGAAGGCCGCAGGTTATGTTGTTGAAGACCGAGCTGTCGATATTGACGAAAGCGTGATGCAGGCTGCTGCGGACGAGTGGGCTGGGCGGAAACTGGATTATTTTAGTCGCATCCGCATACGAGTGGTGGCTGACCATATGGTGATTGAGTGATCCCAATTTCCTTCGAGATTGCAACGTATTGAGAGAGCATTATGTACTTTCAGCAAGAATGGCTAACTCATCATTCCACCGGGACTGTGCGGAATCCACGCAGGCCGATGAATTCAGACGTTGACGCTATAGAAAATCCAATTTTCTAGTGAGGTACGAGTACAACCCACCAACTCAAAATTGAAGGAGGCAGAGTAAAGCTAAAGTACAGTTTTCAACAAACTGTTTCAGTTCACTTTTGGACGAGTGGGTGAGGTGTTCCGCAGTCTGGCAGATTGATTCTTTGGTCTTGACTGACAGCTTTCTGGTAGGTAATTCGTAAAGCTCAACTCACCCTTCGCGCCATCAGCGGAACTTCGAACCGGGTAAATGAGTGTCCGCTTCCCTCGCAGAAGCAGTCATTGCTAGTCAATGTTTTGATGGAGATCGAAGGTCGCTTGCTGTTTAGGGTTGTCAGATGCCTGCCCTCAAACGCAGCCCGAGCAAGATGC
>JBAXEJ010000111.1:0-5617 GCA_037140475.1 Gallionellaceae bacterium | reverse complement strand
CCTTGCAAGTAAACACCGCGCGCCAGCAACGCTGCCAACCCGCCTAACAGCAACACAAACAAGACGCGTGAGCGCCAGGGCGGCAACGCAATTTGCCCGTTTGTTTGAATGGTGCCGTTACGATGCATCATGGCTGCACCTTAGCTGAGTCAACGCGCACAAACCGAATCTGACTACTCTGGGGCATTTGCATTTGCAACTGACGACTAGCGATTCCTTCTACACGCGCAGGAAGGGCCAAAGTGCTCTGCTCTAATTGCAACTGCCCCCACTCCACTTCCATCTGCTGAGCTTTATCTTTTTCAGATTGCAACTCCACAAAATATTTACGCGCACGATGCTGCGAGGTCACCGCACTTAGCGCCAACATAATCACCACGCATAAAAGGAGCAGATTAAGTCTAAGCACTCAGTCCCCCCGTGTATTCAGCCACACGCAGTACAGCGCTACGCGCTCGGGCGTTCTCTTTGATCTCTTGTGCCGAGGCGTGAATCGCCTTTCCTATCAAACGTATTTTTCCCAATGGAATTTCAGCCGCACGAATGGGCAAATTGCGAGGTAACTTGTCACCCTGCGCCATGTCGCGCATAAAACGCTTCACGATGCGATCTTCTAAAGAGTGAAAGCTAATGACTGACATTCGCCCGCCTACCTTTAAGCTGTCCACGCACTGCGGAAGGACGCTCTCGAGTTCTTCGAGTTCGCGGTTGATATAAATCCGTATAGCTTGAAAGGTGCGCGTCGCCGGATTTTTCCCGGGCTCGCGAGAGTGAACATTTTTCGCGATAATTTCGCTGAGTTGCCGCGTGGTAGTGATGGGACTTTCTTGGCGCGAAGTAATAATCGCTCTTGCAACCTTCCTAGCAAACCGTTCTTCGCCGTAATCACTAATGACCTCCGCTAATAAACCTTCTTCCACCTCTGCCAACCATTGAGCAGCTGTTTGACCTCGACTGGTATCCATGCGCATATCCAACGGCGCATCAAACCGAAAACTAAATCCGCGCTGTGCGTCGTCAAGCTGCGGTGACGACACACCCAAATCCAACAACACACCATCTATTTTTTCAACCGTAAGCTCGGCCAACACTTGGCGCAAATTTTCAAAACCGCTATGCACAATTTGAAAACGCGCATCTTTTATTTCGTGCGCCGCCTCAATGGCCATCAGGTCTTTATCTAGCGCAATTAGCTGTCCATTAGCGCCCAATTTTTCCAGAATCAATCGGCTGTGCCCACCACGCCCGAATGTCCCATCCACATAAACGCCATCCGGCCTTATCTGCAAACCATCGACTGCTTCGTGCAACAAAACCGTGTCGTGGGCAAACCCCTCGCTCACAGCGTAAAACCAGCCAACTCCGGCGGCAGATCACCCTCAGTGAAGCCTGCCAGTTTCTCGTGCTGCGCCTGCCAGCGCGCCTCGTCCCAAATCTCGAATTTCTTACCCTGCCCCACCCACATCAGGCGTTTATCCAGTGCGGCGTAACTACGGAGCGTGGGCGAAACCAATACACGTCCTGCAGCGTCCATCACCACATCTTCCGCATGACCGACTAAGAAGCGTTGCAAAGCGCGAATGCGCGGATTGAAAGCAGAAAGCTGCATGAGTTTTTCGCGAATCGGCTGCCACTCAGGCTGCGGATACAGCAACAGACAGCCATCGGCGTCAGCGGTCAGCACCAACTGCCCCGCGCAATGCGCAAGCAACATGTCGCGATGCCGTGCCGGTATCGCGAGCCGCCCTTTGCCATCTAAATTAAGTTGCGCCGCACCCTGAAACATTTCAATGCCCCAAAATCAATAAACCCACAAAAACCCACTTTTCACCACTCAGCGCCACTATATTGAAAAATATAGGGGTGGTCAAGCCTAAAAATCGATTTTTTCTTTAAGAGACAAAGAGTTAGCGCGAAACACTCATGAAAAATAAATTCGCTTAAAAAGCAATGGATTGCGCAAAATAGCTAAAGCTATTTATCACGAAGGGTCTATATATTTTGTTTCAGATCAGCCGAATAGACTAGGTGTGGAATCGCTTTGAAATTAAGCTAATATATTGATTTAATTGATAAACAACAAAACAACATGGTGAGCAACGATTTTTTGAAGGAGGGTGAAGCTAGCCGGTAAGCCGGGTTCTGTCGTGGACAGTCATTCCTCTAGGCGTTTCGTTACCTTACGCTCAAGCAACCTACCCGCAGACGACGCGAGCAACGTCATAGTCTGCTTATTTGGTCTTGCTCCAGATGGGGTTTACCCTGCCACGGATGTTGCCACCCGCGCGGTGAGCTCTTACCTCGCCATTTCAACCTTACCGTTTCTCGAAAGAACTTAGGCGGTGTATTTTCTGTGGCACTTTCCATCGCCTCACGGCGTCCGGCCATTAACCGGCATCTTGCTCTATGGAGCCCGGACTTTCCTCCCCGTGCAACAAGGCACGCGGCGACTGTCTAGCTAGCTTCGGGCCGGAGTGTAACATGGGGATCATGAACGCCTGGGAACCCAGACTTTGTTTTGTCGTGCGCGCGGTGCGCAGAAATTTATTCTTCTACGACCTGCAAGCTAATTCCTAACTCGCGCCATTGCTTTGCTTCATCTTGCAGCGCAACGTCGGTCAAGGGGTTTTGCGCACGCCAGCCAGCTTGAAGATTCAAGAAAAACTTTGTGCCGCTAAAATGCCCTTTCATCACTGGCAGTTGCACATCACTGCGATTGCGATAAAAAACCGTGGCTAAACGCAAGGCCATCGCCAAGGGAATATCTTCACTCGCGATAGTAGAAAAAAGCTGGTTACGCATTTTGTCGAGATTGCCACGCTGAGCCAAGGCCAAGAAACTTAATCGCTCCTGCTCTTTTTTGGAGAACCCAGGCATATCAGCATTCTTCAAAATATAAGAGGTGTGCTTATGAAAGCCACTATGCGCAACGCTGATGCCAATCTCATGCAAGCGCGCGACAAAGGATAACAAGCGCAACGCCTCTTCATTTTCAGCACTCTCAAGAAACTGCTGCGCAAGTGCGCGTGCGAGTTGCGACACACGCTCTGCTTGTCGCACATCAACATGATAGCGACGCATAAATTGTTGCACGGTTACTTCGCGCATGTCGTGATTATGAAAGCGCCCGAGCAAGTCGTACAACACGCCCTCGCGCAAGGCGCCCATCGCTGGCAACATCTGCTCGATACCCAACTCATCCAGTGCCGCGTTCATAATCGCAAAGCCCCCTGGCAACACGGCGATTCGATCTGGTTTTAATCCCAGCAACTGCAACTTACGCACATCACCAACTCGAATCATTTCTGCGCGTAATTTTTCCAAGCCTTGCCGCGTAATGCCTTCATCGCTAAAACCATTTTGCTCAAGAATGTCGCAGATCACTCGCGCACTCCCAGATGAGCCTAGCGCCACACTCCAGCCCGTCTCACGATAACTACTTACGATTGTTTGCAATTCATTGCGTGCCGCAAGCTCAGCCTGCTTGAGATTATTCTTGGTAACCTTGCCATCAGGGAAAAATCGCAGACTGAAACTGACGCAGCCCATGTATAAACTCTCTAACTTGAGAGGATCTAGGCCACTGCCAATAATAAATTCAGTGGAGCCGCCACCAATGTCCATCACTAAGCGTCGTCCCTCTTTTTGCGGCAAGCCATGAGCGACACCAAGGTAGATCAAGCGAGCCTCTTCCCGCCCCGCAATTACATCAATCGGAAAACCTAAAGCGGCCTCGGCTTGAGGCAAAAATTCCACCGCATTTTTGGCCACACGCAAAGAATTCGTGCCCACGGCACGCACCGCCTCTTGCGGCAAACCGCGCAAACGCTCGCCGAAGCGCTCTAGGCAAGCCAATGCTCGTTGTTGCGATTCGTTATCGAGATATTTATTTTCGGTGAGGCCAGCGGCAAGGCGTACGGGTTCCCGTAGACCATCCAATAGATAGATTTGCTCCTGATCTACACGAGCAACCTGTAAGCGAAAGCTATTCGAACCAAGGTCAACCGCGGCGAGGATGGATTGCTGCGGCACAAAAATCTTTCTAAGCGCTGACTTCGCGCTCGAACTCTTCGACGGTTACATGACGCACATCACGCCCCTTAACCATATAAACAACGTACTCACACATATTTTTTGCGTGATCGCCAATCCGTTCAATTGCTTTGGCAACGAACAGAATTTCGAGTGATGTGGATATCGTGCGCGGATCTTCCATCATGAAGGTAATCAGGTAACGCATGATGGAGCGAAATTCTTCGTCTACCTGCTCATCCTGGCGCACCACCTGTGCTGCAGCGCTCAAATCTAGGCGTGCAAAGGAATCCAAAGACTTACGTAACATATCCAAGGCTATTTCAGAGGCATTTTTTATTTGATGATACTTAGGATGACGCAAGTTTTCTTTTTGTGAAAGTAACTTTGCCATGCGCGCAATTTTTTCTGCTTCATCGCCAATTCGCTCAAGATCGGTAATCGTTTTAATCACCGTCATAATCATGCGCAAATCGCCCGCTGCGGGCTGTCTTCGCACCAAAATATGATTGCAGCTTTCGTCAATCTCTACTTCCATCGCGTTCACTCGATGGTCATCTTCGATTACTCGATTCATTAACTCGACGTCACCCGTAATCAGTGATTCAACCGCTAAGCGAATCTGACTTTCAACCAACCCTCCCATCTGCAACACGCGCGAACGCACTGCTTCGAGTTCAGTATCAAATTGTTTCGAGGTATGTTCGCTGCTATTTAACATGGTTTTCCTAAATATGGGATGGACTGTCTGACTATGCTACCGATCTGCCATGAACTTTTTATTACAGCTAAAATTAAACGATCATTTTCCGCACGCCCTCAGGTGTGCCCAATAGCAAAACATCCGCGCCACGACGCGCAAACAAACCGTTGGTTACCACACCTGGCAATTGATTTAGCGCCGTTTCTAATTCGACCGGATTTAATATTTGCAGGCCATGCACATCCAAAATGATATTGCCATTGTCAGTCGTAAAACCTTCGCGCAATTTTGGATGCCCACCCAACTTCACCACTTCACGCGCAATATAACTACGTGCCATTGGAATCACTTCAATCGGGAGAGGGAATTTACCCATCACATCAACCAACTTGCTCGCGTCGCACAGGCAAATAAATTTCTTGCTGGCGGCTGCAACAATTTTCTCGCGCGTCAACGCCCCACCGCCGCCTTTCATCATGTGCAAATGCTTGGTTATTTCGTCTGCGCCATCCACATACACCGGCAATTCGCCTGCATCATTTAATGAGAGCACTTCAATCCCGTGTCCTTGCAAACGCTTGGCAGAAGCCTCAGAACTTGCCACTGCGCCGCGCAATTTATTTTTAATCTTAGCCAATTCATCAATAAAGAAATTGGCCGTTGAGCCGGTGCCCACACCCACGATGCAATCCGCAGGAACATATTCAATAGCCGCCGCAGCGACTGCGCGTTTCAAATCATCTTGTGTCATCGCCATCATTATTCTCGATTCAGTAATATTGTTTTGTGCTTCGATTATTGCAGGAAATCATTAATTACGAAACCTCATGTTAGCGCAAAATGATAATGTCCTCTTTCAGCAAAGTAGAAATGTCCTCTTTG
>JBAXEJ010000110.1:0-5660 GCA_037140475.1 Gallionellaceae bacterium | reverse complement strand
CTTATAAGTACCTTCGTTATAAAGGAAAAACGCTTCATGATTGGGGTGTTGAACGTTAATTGGTATTTAAACTTTTTAACTACCGGAAAGGACATCGAATGGCTACAAATAATCTCGAAGCTGAGTTTACTAGACGATTTAAAGATGCAATTAAACAATCCAATGAGCTGGGTTATCCGCCTACACGAATAGAGCAAATGCTTGCCACGCTTGGCGCAGTTAACACAGCAAAACGGCTAGTGATACAGAGTGAAATTCATGTCGGATTCATACAAATGGCGGGTATTGGGCGAAAAGATTTGACCATAGAGTCGCTATTGCTTGAGCCTCAATTTCAGACCCTTTTTACAGAAGATGAACGTTTTGCCGCTCAGTGGCGGCTCGATCAAGTAAAGATTTAATGGTAAAACTTAACTTTCATCGTAAGGTATGTTCATGAAAAAATCACTCACTTTACCCGTATCATTTTTTACACTGGTACTTTCAATTTTTATTCATGGGCAGGCCAATGCTGCCACATCAAGTGATGGTGAAAAATTTACAGAAACTCGTCATTGGCAATTTAATCTACTGAGATCAAATACCGATCAATTGAATCAATTGAAGATATTTAAAAATTGTAAAGCCACTTCACGTATTTATGGAACGGGTAAATGGAGCTTTTCGAATGGCGGTTATCTCGTTGAGTTTTCCAAGATACGTTTTGGATTTCCACGCCAAGAAGTTGATTGGGGGATTGACTATTCAGACAGCAATGGGTGGAAAGAAATTAAAAAATGCGAAATGTGATAACCGGGTTAGCTAAATCAGTTTCTCCTTCGGCAGCTTAGCAAGCATCGTCGAGATCGATTTAGAATCAAATCCAAGTTGCATTTAAAAACGAAAAAACATCACACACACCCATGTTGAAAAAATCAAATCAATGCCGTTAGCAGAAACGACTCACAAAGACAAAAAGGAAACAAAAATGGCTATTTGCCCAGCATGTAAAACTGAAGTCCACGAAGAGGCAACACGTTGCCCGCACTGTACGGAGAAATACTCAATGTCCATTGGCGAGCAAAATAGAGCTGAAGCAACGCTATTTGCCGATATTCAGGTTGCGATATTTGCAGCAATTATCACGTTTTTAGGTATCGGCTTTTATTCTCATGATTGGTTTGTGGCGATAACTGTTAGCCTAGTTGCCGCGTTTGTAATCATGTTTCATCGGCACCTCTAAAAATAACGAGAAATAAATTACTGTTCCTGTCAGCGTGATGGAGCGAGTGCCTAGCAGAATCTGCCAGCTCTGAAACTCTGTATGAAAAACTAATTAAAGGCCAGATGTTTGCAATGTTGGAGTTGGATAAATGGGCTGCCGAAGAAGGGAATAACATAAAAGGAAAAATTCAAACTGAGCTCGAATCTGTTAAGCGTATTCGAGTGGAAATCTCTCAAGCAACTTAACCAATTGAGACTTGAATGTTAGTCTCACAGTGCACTAACACATGAACCTACCCTCACCAAGCAAGCTAATCGGCATCGTAGTCGCCACGCTATCTTTTCTCCTTTTGCCAACGGCATTAGCCGCCCCAGTTGCAAATAACAATGAGACGACAATGCCCTCGGGGCAGGCGCAGCGTGTGCTTGCCTCGGTTCGCTCTAGTGTTTTGCAAATTAAAACCATACCGATAGGCAGTGATTCAACATATGGTTACGGCAGCGGTTTTGCGGTTGGGTTCGGTGGGCTGATCGTCACAAATTACCACGTTGTCTCTGCCGTGGTGATGTCACCAGATCGCTATCGGCTTGAGTTTTTAAAACGCGATGGCACAAAAGGTACAGTCGCAATTGTCGCGATTGATTTGGTGCATGATCTGGCTGTTGTGCGCGGTGACACGGGGCCCATGCCTGCTTTGGGCTTTGCGCCTAGCGTGCCAGATAAGGGCACACGGGGTTATTCGATTGGCTTTCCACAGAACTTGGGGCTGACGGTGACGGAGGGCATTGTTAACGGTTTATCTGAAGATTCGGTGAGTGGTTCGATTCATTTTTCTGGTGCGGTTAATTCGGGCATGAGCGGTGGGCCTGCGGTCAATGGTGAGGGCCGCGTGTTCGGCGTGAATGTTTCTAGTATGCGAGACAGCCAGTTGATTAGTTTTGTGGTGCCAGCCTCTGCGGTGACGGCGCTATTGGCGCGCGCTAAAAATATCAGTGCGCCAACCGCCACTGTTTTGTTTGACGAGCTCGCGATGCAGTTGAAACAAGGCGCTATCGAGACGCTGAATTTATTTCCTCAGGGTAATTTGCCGGTGCAAAATTTTGGGCATTTTCAAGTGCCGACCAATCCCGGTAAATTCGCGCAATGCAATGCTTCTAACGATAACGATGCTGATAAACTTTACAGCACGGAGATGTCGTGGTGCGATTTTAAAGACACCACCTATGTGCAACGTGATCTTTTTGTGGGGTCATGGACTTTCGTTAATCGGCATATCAGCGCGCCTGATTTTGGGCCGATGCGCTTAGCTAGCCTAGCGGAAGGCTTTATTAAACCGAATGATGACACTAGCCCATCAACTCGCATACATAAGAAGCTCTGGGCATGCCAAAGCAAAATTGTGTCTTTAGCTGGTACGCGAGCAAAGACGGTTCTCTGCCTGCGGCGATATAGTCAATTTGAAGATCTTTACGACATTAGGATGAGATTGGTGACGCTTGATGTGCCTAATGAGGCGCTTGTTTCATCGCTATTTTTTGATGGCTTTCCTTATCCAGAAGCGATGGCGCTCATGCAGCGATTTATGGGGGCAATCGTATGGAAGCCTTAATGTTCGTGGAGGTGCTTGGGCGCAATGATGCGGTTGTACGGCGGCACGCCATTGATAAATTGCCTATCACCATCGGGCGCGGCTATGACGCCGATGTGATGATTGATGACCCACATGTGGCGGCGCGCCATGTAGAAATTAGCTTGTTAACAAATGGCGGGTTAACTGCGATGGATCTCGATTCGCTCAATGGCACTTACAAAATTGGGAATGCAAAACCTATTACCCAGATTGATCTTCACGGTAACGAGATTTTGCGGATAGGCAAAACTCAATTGCGTATTCGCCTACCGGGCGTATCGGTTGCAGAGGAATTGCCCATACCCAAACTCACTTGGGATAGACACCATTGGGTTTTCATCGGTGCGGTTGTTATGCTTATTGGTTACGTTGCGCTTGATAGTTTTCTCAAAGCGAGTACGACCGATGCGACTGATATTTTCTTTATACCAACGGTCGTATTTTCGATTGTGCTGGCTTGGGTTTTAATTTGGTCTTTGGTTTGCAAAACGCTGAATGGCTATGCCAATTTTATGGCTCATGGCATCGTTGCATTCTTGGGGGTACCTATTTTTTTATTTGGCACAACGATTACTGAATACCTAAATTTTGCTTTTGATTTAGGTGAGTACGGCTGGACTAGGTGGTTTTGTTTGGTGGCTCTTTTTTCGGTCATTCCCTTTTTAAATTTACGTCTCACAGCACGCTTGTCTCGCCGCATGGCAGCGATGATTGCGATGCTTTCTGTTTTAATGATTGCGGGCGGCATAGAGGTTTATGCTCAAGTGCGCGACGCGAACAAACCGGGGATGCAGTCATTCGATACAACGGTCAAACCTAGCGCTTTTCTTTTTACTAAGGGGCTTACGCTGGATCAATTTGTGGGCAACGCAACCAACCTAAAATTAAGAGCGGATAAAGATTGATGCTTATGGTGCCAGTCTGCTCAAATTGGACACTGCGATGATTTTATCTACCCTGCGCAATCTGCTCGGTGTGATGGTAGTCACGGTGGCTTTGCTGGCTCAGCCGCATCTGGCTCAAGCAGCGCCAGATGTCGCCCCTCGCCAGCTTTCCCGCCCGCCTCCGCCCCTCGTGTCACCACAAGTGTTCGATGAAATTTACACTGCCCTTGGCAAGCCAGAGGTGGTGAGCGAAAAAATGGAAAATGAATTTTGGGAGCGCTTACGAAATGAAGATAGCGAGGATAGTTATCGCTTTTATATTGATGTCTTACCCAGCGGACGCTTTATTTGGGAAGCTCAAGTGCGACTTGATGAACTCAAACGCTTCGCAGTTGAAATAGCCCACGCGCCGGTGATGATTAGCATTCCCGGCTATCAATATGAGATCGGCAAGTACGAGGTAACGCAGGGCGAATGGAAGCGTGTGATGGGTAGCAACCCTAGTCGCTTTACAAACTGTGGAGATGATTGCCCCGTTGAACAGGTGAGTTGGAACGATGTGCAAGAGTACATTCGCAAGCTCAATGTAAGAACAGGCAGGCAGTACCGACTACCCTCCAAAGGCGAATGGTTTTACGCTTGTCTCGGTGGAAAAAATACCGTTTATTGCGGTAGCGACAACCTCGATAGGTTGGCTTGGCATGGCGGTGATCAAGCGCTTATCGCAAGTAACAGTGGCGAGCAAACGCATCCGGTTGGACAAAAGTTACCCAACGGCTACGGGCTGTTTGACATGAGTGGCAATGTCATGGAGTGGATTAGTGATTGTTACAAAGAGGATTGCAAAGAGCACAGTCTAAAGGGCGGCAGTTGGTTCAGCAGCGAATATTTTGCACAAGCATATAACCTATACATTGATAGCAATGACGCTGTTTTTCCCCAAAATGGGTTTCGCTTGGCGAGGCAACTTCCCCTTCAAATTATATTTGAACAGCTAGCCCCCTTAAGCTGTGCTCCAAGTTGCGCTGATGGCACAGCTCGCTGCGTAGGGATACGCTAACCCGTAACTGGAAGGGCGCGCTCACACATAGCTCCCGCAAGTGCTGTACCTTGACGATTGTCTAGCGTCAATTAAACTAAATTGAATTTCACGTGAATCGTCCCTACGCAGTCCAAATTTCGGGTGTAAGATTGCGCATCATTTAGTGAGCCGCTTGAAATGAATAAAAAACGTCCTAAGCACCTCGCATTACACCTGATCAAACTTCCGCTACCTGGATTTGTCTCCATATTGCATCGCATGAGCGGTGCATTGTTGTTTTTGGCGTTGCCCCTTTTGTTATGGGCGCTACAGTGCAGTTTGCGCTCAATTGAAACGCATACTCAGCTCATGGCGTTACTGCAGCACCCTCTAAGTAAGCTGATCTGGTTAGGTTTGTTGTGGTCATTTCTCCATCACTTTTTTGCCGGACTACGTTATTTGGCGATTGATTTCCGCTGGGCATCAAGTTTGAAAATGGCACGTGCGACTAGCTATTGGGTGATGGGCGTGAGCTTGTTGTTGACCCTGTTGATTGGAGCGAAATTATGGTGAATCGTGTAGTTACAGGCGCGCACTACGGTTTGCGCGATTGGTTGGGGCAGCGTGTCTCGGCCGTGGTCATGGTATTTTTCACATTGTTTGTGGCGGTGTATTTGCTACGGCAGCCCTTCGTTGATTACAACGTATGGACAAGCTTATTTTCCAATAATGTGATGCGCTCATTTTCGCTGTTATTCTTGATTAGTCTGTTTTATCACGCGTGGATTGGCGTGCGTGACATCGTGATGGATTACGTTAAACCAACCGGCGTGCGACTGCTTATTCATGTCTTGGTTATCCTGGCATTGGTGATGTATGTCATCTGGTCGGTTCAGATACTTTGGGGTCTGTGAAAAATGG
>JBAXEJ010000109.1:0-5837 GCA_037140475.1 Gallionellaceae bacterium | reverse complement strand
CGGGTGCGGATGACTACATTTTGAAACCGATTACGCCAAAGATGTTCTTGGCGCGACTACGGGCAGGGCAAAGGGTGGTTAAGTTGCAAGAGGAACTAGAGGCTGATCGAGATCAGTTAACCAAGTATTCAACTGAGTTGACGAGCGCTAACGAGCGGCTACAGCAACAAGCGCTAACCGATGCGCTAACCGCATTGCCTAATCGACGTTTTGCGATGGAAAGAATGGCGCAAGAATGGGCTCTTACCTTACGTGGCGGAAGAACGCTGTCGTGCCTGATGGTGGATATCGATTATTTTAAACGTATCAATGATAACTATGGTCATCAAGTGGGGGATGAGGCATTGCGATTGATTGCTGATACCTTGCGTGCAGCCGCTCGTACTCAAGACCTCGTCTGTCGTTATGGCGGCGAAGAGTTTGTGGTGATTTGTCCTGACACCAAGTTGCCCGATGCCTTTAAGTGCGCTGAACGTTTACGGCTGAGTGTCGAAGCAAAAAAACTGAAACTTCAGGATGGAACAGAATTGAAGATGACGATTAGCATCGGTGTGGCAGAAAAGTCTAATGAGCTCGTGTCGGTAGAGAAGCTGTTGGTGCAGGCAGATAATAATCTTTATGCCGCGAAAGCAGCAGGGCGCAATCGCAGCGTCATGAATTCATGAGTGAGATATCTCACTTATTTAGTAGTTATCCACCCCTTAAAATTTTAGTGGTTGATGACGATCGTAGTAATCGACTGATGCTTAAAGTATTTTTAGGTCGTAATGCTCATGCAGTGGTTGAAGCTGAGAACGGACAACAGGCGATAGAAGTTTTTGAGCAAGAAAAGCCAGATTTGATTTTGATGGATGTCACCATGCCGGTGATGAACGGCTACGACGCTGCGGTAGCAATTAAGCTGCTCAGTGGCAAGCAATTTGTGCCGATTATTTTCCTCACTGGGTTAACTGATGATGAATCACTAGCGCACTGCGTGGAGAGCGGCGGCGATGACTTTTTATCTAAACCTTTCAACGGTATTTTGATTGGCGCAAAAATTCTCGCTATGCAACGCATTCTTAAAATGCATCATGAGCTAGAAACCTATCGAAAGCGTACTGAAGAAGAAGTTGAGCTGACTCAGCATGTATTCAATTCGGTAATTGGTCGTGGCGCTCGCAAGGAATTGGCGGAGCTGTCGAAATGGGTGCTTCCGGCTGGACACTTCAGCGGAGATTTGATGCTTTATGATCAATCACCCTCCGGCAAGATTTATTTGATGCTCGCTGATTTTACCGGACACGGATTTTCAGCTGCTATTGGGGCGCTACCGACAGCCGATATTTTCTTTGCTTTAACGCCAAGAGAGTTTTCTCCGATTGAGATCCTGACCGAAATGAATCGAAAGCTGCGTGATGTTTTGCCGCGCGGACATTTTTGTGCGATCACCTTTGCCTTGATAGACCCCGCCATTCAGCAGATTGATATTCTTAATGCGGGTCTACCTACGGCGCTTATATTTGATGAGATGGGTATGGTCAAAGCTCGGTTTAGCTCAGATCATATTGCGCTTGGGTTTCTAAAAGCCGGTGACTTTAAGGTGGAGATGACGCGGCATCACTATTCTGCGAACGATCTCTTGGTGCTGTATAGCGATGGCGTGACCGAGGCACAGAATGAATCGGGAGAAATGTTCGGTGAGGTGCGCTTGATGGAGGCACTGGCGATTCGCGAGGATCCTTTAGGGGCTGTTAAAATGTCACTGAATCTGTTTATCGGTACACATCCACCTGATGATGACATTTCGCTGATTACGTTTAGATTTTAATTAAATGCATAGTAAATAAACTGTCGTAAAGCAGCCATTCATCGGTGACGGCAAAGGGTTGAGGCTGTGTGAAAACGCCGAATAAAATGAAGCGCGAAAAAATCAACCCTTCAGAACGCGCTACAAAAGTTTTCCTTCAAGCCGCCTTTGTCAATTAAGCCCTATAATAAACAGGGAGATTCCTATGTATGGCTGTAGACTAGCCGTGCCTATATTAAGCCTCAGCAAAGGCAACTGAGGGATAAGCTACCAGTGAAGGGTGGCTAAACGTCTCTAACATGAGCAATTTTTCATCGAGGCTATTATTGTGACTATGACAAAATTTAACTTTGTAGATCATCTCCCACGATTCGTTTTGCTGATGGCGGCCTTATGTGCCTCAAGTTTTTCAAACGCTGGGGATGTTACCCCCATAGTTCGCGCATCCATCATGCTCACCGAACCGTGGGGGTTTTATGAAAATGGCACGGCGGATGCCGACAAAAGCAAATTGCGCATGACGGGAATTTGGTTAGAAATCGCGGCGTTGGTCGAAGCAGAAGCAAATATAAAAATCAACAAAACGCTGACTCCATATCCGCGCATTTGGCAGGAATTGGAAAATGGCGATACCGATATTTCATTTCTGATTCGCTCAACAGATCGCGAGGCTATCGTTAATCATGCGGGCCATCTGTTTGATTTTGGCACGGTGGTCGTCGCACGCAAAGGCGTGACACTTGAACGCTATGAAAATTTGCAAAGTTTGAGAATCGGCATGTTACGTGGCATCCGGCTTTCCCCCACATTTGATGCAGACACCCAGCTTCACAAAATAGAGGTGCGCGACTACGAAACCCTGGTCAATATGCTTCGTGAAGAACGACTTGATGCCATTGCGGGAAACAGTGTGTCAATACCCTATTTGCTAAAAAAATTAGATGCAAAACAGATTGCTGGGAAGCGTCTTGTCTTGCAGTCTACGCCAGTAACGGTCCATGCCTCGAAGCACTATCAAGATGCCAAGGTGTTAAAGCAGATCGAGGATGCTGTGTTGCGTTTGAAGCGTCGAAATGCCTTTGAAGCTGTGCTAGATCGCTGGGCCGGAAAAGAGTGGCGCGTGAAATGAAAATGTTTGCGAGCCAACTTTTCTCTAAAAGCTTGGCTTCGCGTCAGGCCTTCGCAACCGTCGCTGTGGCGTTAGTGATGGGCATTTTGATTAGTGTTGCGTTAATCACTTGGGATTATTTCCGCACCAAATCTGCGATCAACGGTATCGCCGAGCATTTACTTCGTTCGTCCCAGAGTTCGGCCACCCAAGCCTCCTACACCTTAGACAATATCTTGGCAGAGCAGGTGTTGGATGGTCTTTTTGAGATGGATGCCATCGCTCAAGCCAGTATCACCAATGAAAAGAATCAAGTCCTTGCCAAGCGGGACCGTCGCGATCAACAGCCGCATAGCATTCTGGATTCACTCTTGGGTAGTGAACTGCACTTTTCCAAGCCGCTGATCCACCATGACCGTTTTCTAGATCAGCAGTTACCGGTTGGCGAAATCTCTATCACCTTAAATGGCAGCATTGCCGGCGTCGATTTCTTGGATCGCGCAATCGCGGAAGTCATTTTTGGTCTTATCCGGAACACCCTGTTGGCCATGGTCATCTTATTGATCTCGCGCCAACTGGTGACCAAGCCCCTTACAAAGATTGTAGAAAGCTTGTCTACTATAAATCATAAAGAGCACGCACCTCATCGTATTCCCATCCCACATGGTCACGAGCATGATGAGATGGGATTTGTGGTTAATTCATTGAATAAGTTGCTCGGAAAGATCGAGCAGCAGGTGATAGAACGAGAAAGAATCGTTGAGGCCATTCCCGACGTTATTTTCTTCAAAGATGGTCAGGGGCGGTGGTTGATTACCAATGAACCAGCTAAGCGCTTATTTAAATTACACGGCATAGACTGGGAAGGCAAAACGGATATTGAGTTGGCAGCAATGCGTCCGGCAATGCAGGCCATGCACGACGAGGTTGACCGTCAGGATAAGCAGACTTGGGATAACAAAGAGCTGACTATTTTCAATAAACGAGTTTTTGATGACGACGGTAATTCCCATGACTATGAAGTTCGGAAAATCCCTTCCTTCGCGCACAGTGGCGAGCGTGAAAGTATTGTCATCATTGGTCGCGATGTAACAGAAGAAAAGAAAGTTGAAGAACGCTTACTGCTCTCGTCCAGTGTGTTTTCACATGCCAGCGAAGGCATCGTGATCACAACACCTGATGCCACGATCCTTGAGGTTAATGAGGCGTTCACAACCATCACCGGATACAGTCGAGAGGAGGTCCTCGGTAATAACCCACGCATCCTTAGTTCGGGACGTCACGGTAAAGAATTTTATACCAACATGTGGCATCACTTAATCAATGAGGGTTTTTATTACGGAGAGATTTGGAACAAGCGCAAGAATGGCGAAATCTACCCTGAGATGCAGACCATTAGTGCAGTGCGAGACAATAAGGGAAAAGTTCTTCACTACGTTGCGTTGTTTTCGGATATCAGCCAACGCAAACAGGCTGACGATGAAATTCACAACCTTGCTTTCTTCGACACGCTGACCAAACTCCCTAATCGCCGACTTCTGATAGATCGGCTTAAGTCTGCATTATTGGTTTCGGCTCGCAGCAAACAATACGGTGCCGTTCTGTTTGTTGATATGGATAATTTCAAAAATCTTAACGATACCTTGGGGCATGAATTTGGTGATCTGCTATTGGTTGAGGTGTCTAAGCGCATTCAATCTTGTGTGCGAGAGGTGGATACGGTGGCGAGGCTGGGGGGGGATGACTTTGTTGTTCTGCTTACCGATGTCGATTTACATCCCGAACATGCTTCACAAAAAGTTTCACTAATTGCCGAGAAAATTCGCATCGCACTGATTGCCCCATACCTGCTTAATGGGAGTGAGTATCTAAGCTCTACCAGCGTCGGGGTGAGCATGTATTGCGGTGAAGATGTCACCGCCGAGGATTTGCTGAAACATACCGATATGGCGATGTATCGTGCAAAAGAATCGGGGCGCAATACAGTCCAATTCTTTGATCCCGCCATGCGGCAGGCCGTGGTGGCACATGCCGCGCTTGAAGCCGATTTGCGCCGTGCAGTTCCCGATCAGCAATTACAGTTGTACTACCAGATTCAAGTGGACAGTGACCGGCGCCCCATCGGTGCCGAGGCGCTGGTGCGTTGGATACACCCAACACGCGGGATGGTTTCCCCCGCGCAGTTCATTCCTCTCGCAGAAGAAAGTTCGTTGATTCTTGAAGTGGGTGGATGGGTATTGGATACGGCGTGCCAACAGCTTGCCGAATGGTCGAAGGTGGAGCAAACCCGTCACTTGACCTTGGCGGTGAATGTGAGCGCGCGGCAATTTAAGCAACTCGATTTTGTTGAAAAAGTCGCAGCAGCGCTAGAGAAAAATAAGGTGGATGCTTCACGCTTAAAGCTGGAATTGACCGAGAGCGTCGTGTTGAACGATGTGTCCGATGTCATAAGCAAAATGCACGCTCTAAAAGCACTGCGCGTGAAGTTGTCGATGGATGATTTCGGTACCGGCTACTCATCGTTGTCTTATCTCAAGCAGTTACCGCTCGATCAGATCAAGATCGACCAAAGTTTTGTGCGCGACATGACCTCGGATCAAAACGATGTGGTGATGGTGCAGACCATCATTGATATGGCGAAAAACTTCCGCCTAAATGTGATTGCAGAAGGTGTGGAAACTGAAGCGCAACACCATCTGTTGAAGCATTTGGGCTGCATGGCTTATCAGGGATACTTTTTTAGCAGGCCGGTGCCGATTGAGCAGTTTGAGGCGTTGGTGAAGAAATTATGATGGTTCATCAATATTACGCTGTAAATGCATTTTTCGATTATCACTAATGGAGTTGCAGCAAAGCAGCCATTCGGCTACGACTCTTTAGGGTCGTTGGACTAAACCGCTTCGCGGTATGGGAGCTACGTAGCCAAGATTGAAGTGAGTT
>JBAXEJ010000108.1:0-5859 GCA_037140475.1 Gallionellaceae bacterium | reverse complement strand
AACTCCAACGGCAACGGCAACAGCAACTCCAACGGCAACGGCAACAGCAACTCCAGTTCTAGTTCCTGTACCTACCTTTGTAACGCCACCACTACCTTCTCCAACGACTAGCCCTCCACCTTTGACACTGCCTAGCGATACTGGGCTCAGTGGTCTGACCAGAGGAGGCGGAACTGGCACCGAAACAGGAACTGATCCGACCGGTGGCGGCGCCAAAGATGGCGGCAAGGAAAAGACCCGTGAAGGTGCAGGTCAGAATGCAGGTGGCTCTGGGGATGACAGCGAGCGCGTGAGCCCTAAGTCCAAGGATGGTGACAAGTCCAAGGATGGCGAGAAGACCAAGGGTGGCGAGAAGTCCAAGGGTGGCGAGAAGACTCAAGGTGGTGGCACAGATGGAAACACCACATCTAAGACTAGCGGCACTACATCGGGTGGAACTGAGACGCCTATACAAGGCGGCACCACATCGGGTGAAAATGAGACGCCTATACAAGGTGGCACTACATCGGGTGGAACTGAGACGCCTATACAAGGCGGCACAACATCAGGTGGAACTGAGACACCTAAACAAGGTGGCACAACATCAGGTGGAACTGAGACACCTAAACAAGGCAGCACAACATCAGGTGGAACTGGTACACCGAAAACTGGCGGTACTGTAGTAGGAGCGGTGGGTAGTGTTGCAACTGGCGCCGGTGGTGCAGTGGTAGGCGCTGCTGCGGGTAAAGCCGATGGCGGTTCGGATGCCGCTGCAAGTGCCGGTGCTGTAAGCAATGGCGGCATTTCAGTTTCACTGCAACGAGAGGCTAGCCAGAATGAGAGTGGCATCATTGTGGTTTCTCTACCTAAAGGAATGGCAACAGCCGGTAGCGGTTTTATCTTTGCATTACCTGCTCGTATTTCGGCTAAGGCTACTGCTATTAGCGTGACAACGCCAAATGGTGGCAAGCTTCCCGCTTGGCTGAAATATAATCCGGCAACGAAGACATTTACGGCAAAGGCTGTGCCTGATGGTGCATTCCCAACACAGGTAGTCGTTACTGCGAATGGTCAGAGCACAACAGTGGTTATTTCTGAGCGGGTAGGAGAATAAATCGTATGGCTACACGTTTCGTTGGTGTTGCGGGTTTGCCCCGTGCTGGCTCTACTTTGTTATGTCAGTTGCTCGGAGAGCATCCCGAGATTTACTGTGAGGGGCATAGCTCGCCTTTGTGTAACTCTCTGCTGGCGACCCGACGTTTTATCAGCGATGACCAATTTATGTTGTCGCAATTGGATGTGCAGTTTGATAAAACCTACGCGAATCTAAAATCTGCGATGCAGGGTTTTTTACATGGCTGGCATGCAGACTGCGGCAAGCCGGTGGTGGTGGATAAAAATCGGGCGTGGTTGCACTGCGTCGAAATGCTATTGCACCTCGATCCGGAGGCAAAGTTGATTATTTCGATTCGTGAGTTGGGGCAAATTTACGGATCGATTGAATCACAGCATCAGAAAACAATCCTGCTTGATTTCATCGACCACCTCGCTGACTTTGACCGCTTCGGACGTGCCGATCAACTCTTTGCCAAAGATAAAGCCATTGGTGCGCCGCTCAGTTCTGTGCAGGCGGTGCAAGACTTGCCGCAGTCAGTTAAAGACCGTATCTACTTTGTGAAGTTTGAAGACTTGATGGCGAACCCAGCCGCAACTATGTCGCACATTTATGCGTGGATGGGATTAGCGCCACATACGATTGACCCAGCGAAGCTCACGGTGCACAAGCATGAGAGTGACAGCCATTACCGTAACAAATATCTGCACAAGCAGCATGACCATATCGCTGCCCCCAAACCGCACGCCATTCCACCTCGCATTCAGCAACAGATTGAAACGGCCTGTGCTTGGTATTACGAGTGGTTTTATCCGAGCAATAAAAAATAAATCGGGGAATGATCGGTGAAGTTGATCCTCATATTAATCGCGTTGGATTTCAGATAGGCGTGCTACTTGATGTTCGATAGAATTGCCCTATGAAAATTTCGACGCTAGCCACCGCTAAGCAATCCGCCCTCGAATCCCACTCCATCGAAATTATCCGCGAAGCAGTCGCCACGGCTAGCAATCCGGTGATGCTGTATTCCATCGGCAAAGATTCTTCAGTGATGTTGCACTTGGCACGCAAAGCCTTCTGGCCAGCACCACCACCTTTCCCTTTGTTGCACGTGGATACCACTTGGAAGTTTCGCGAGATGATTGCCTTTCGGGATCAAGTGGCGCAAGAGTGCGGCATGGAGTTGCGTGTGCATACTAATGAGGTGGCAAAGCAAGAAGGTATCTCACCCTTCATTCATGGCTCCGAGCGTTACACCGATCGCATGAAAACTGAAGCCCTCAAACAAGCCCTTGATGCGGGCGGTTATGACTTAATTTTTGGCGGTGCACGGCGTGACGAAGAGAAATCTCGCGCTAAAGAGCGTGTGTTTTCTTTTCGGGCAGAAGGTCATCGCTGGGCCCCAAAAGCACAACGTCCAGAATTGTGGAATCTGTATAACACTCGAATCAATGCAGGTGAAACTATTCGCGTATTTCCACTTTCTAATTGGACCGAAGCCGACATCTGGCAATACATCCAATCAGAAAAAATTCCAATCGTCCCCTTGTACTTCGCCAAAGAACGCCCCGTGGTTAAACGCGGTGGGCAATGGCTAATGGTGGATGATGAGCGCTTTCCGCTTGAGCCTGGCGAAACACCTGAGATGCTGCAAGTACGCTTTAGAACTTTAGGTTGCTATCCACTTACCGCCGCAATGGAAAGTAATGCCAACACTTTAGAACAGATCATCGACGAAACACTGGCGGCAAGTTCCTCGGAGCGCCAAGGTCGCTTGATCGACCACGATGGGGCGGGTTCGATGGAACGTAAAAAACAAGAGGGGTATTTCTGATGCTAGATACCTTACGTTTTATTACCTGCGGCAGTGTCGATGATGGCAAGTCCACTTTGATTGGTCGCTTGCTGTATGAATCAAAGCAAATCTTTGATGATCAACTGAATGAACTGGAACGCGCCTCAGATAAGTTTGGCACGCAAGGCAAAGAACTCGATTTGGCATTGCTCGTCGATGGCCTACAAGCAGAGCGAGAGCAGGGCATTACTATTGACGTTGCCTATCGCTTCTTCGCTACTGAAAAGCGCAAATTCATCGTGGCGGATACCCCAGGCCACGAGCAATACACTCGTAACATGGCCACCGGTGCCTCTACCGCGGATCTCGCGGTATTACTTGTCGATGCGCGTAAAGGTTTGTTGATTCAAACTAAACGCCATAGCCGCATAGTTTCTATGCTGGGTGTTCGCCATGTGGTACTGGCCATTAACAAGATGGACATGGTTGCTTGGAATCAGGCAACTTACGAAGCTATTGTGGCGGGCTTCCAAACATTCGCAGCTGATCTAGGTTTCGTTTCAATACAAGCCATCCCGCTATCGGCACTCTCTGGTGATAACGTTGCGCATCGTTGCATTGGCGCAGAGTGGTACGCAGGGCCGACAGTTCTCGACTACTTGGAGTCGATAGACGTTTCTAAAGCTGATGAGGCCAAACCCTTCCGTATGCCAGTGCAGTATGTCAATCGACCCAACTCAGAATTCAGAGGCTATTGCGGCACCGTCGCTTCCGGTAGCGTAAAAGCGGGTGATGCCATTCGTGTTGTACCCGGTGGAGCTGAGGCTAAGGTTAAATCTATTGTGGTGTGGCAGGGTGAACAGGCTATTGCCAACACAGGTGAGGCCATTACCTTGACCCTTGATCGTGAAGTGGATGTGAGTCGAGGACAAGTAATCAGTTCAGCAGATAATCCGATTGAGATAAGCGATCAGTTTGAGGTGAGTGTGTTGTGTCTATCAGAACATCAACTCATCCCTGGACGACCTTACCTCATCAAGCTACATACTTCGCAGGTTGGCGTAACCATTACCGACATCAAACATAAGCTCGACATCAATCAAGGAACGCATCTTGCGGCGAACACCTTAGCGTTGAATGACATTGGCGAGGTCACGCTCTACACCAGTCATCCGATTGCGTTTGAGCCGTATAAGCAATCCAAGGCGCTGGGTGCATTCATTCTGATTGATCGCATGACCAATGAAACGGTTGGTGCGGGCATGATCAACTTCGCCCTACGCCGCGCCTCGAACATTCATTGGCAGTCGCTTGATGTAAACAAAGCCGCTCGCTCTAAACTCAAAACCCAAAAACCAGCGTGCATTTGGTTCACGGGACTATCTGGTTCAGGTAAGTCGACCATTGCTAACTTGCTCGAGAAACGACTGCATGCCGAAGGTAAACACACCTATCTGCTTGATGGCGACAATGTGCGTCACGGCTTGAATCGTGATCTTGGATTTACCGAAGCGGATCGAGTAGAGAATATCCGCCGTGTAGCCGAAACGGCCAAGCTCATGGTGGATGCTGGCTTGATCGTGATCGTATCATTCATCAGTCCCTATCGTGCTGAACGGGAATTTGCCCGATCACTATTCGAGCAAGACGAGTTTTTCGAGGTGTTTGTGGATACGCCGCTAGAAGAATGTGAGAAGCGCGACACCAAAGGGCTCTACGCAAAAGCCAGACGCGGCGAAATCAAAAACTTCACGGGGTTTGATAGTCCGTATGAGAAGCCAACAACCCCTGATGTTTGGCTTGACGGTTTAATCACGAGTCCAGATGAAGCTGCTGCGCAAGTAAAGCTGGCACTTCAGGGTGATTAACTAGCAGATTGAATGTCTGCTTTCTGAAACGCTGTGTGTCTCTTTAGGGTCGATTGTGTGAGGCCGCTCTTGTCCGCAGTCAGGTAGATTGATTTTTCCGACAATAATTTCTTTAATGAATTTCTTTTCAGCATAGCCTGTTGCAGTCAGACCATCACCACACCAGCTTTGGACACCGTCACTAAAGAAAAGAGTTGGCTCAATGTAGCACATGTGTGCTACATTGAGCGCGTTCCCTTAATTTTTGGAGGCGCCCATGTCAACAACCACTATACGTTTACCGGAAGAACTTAAAGCTCGCGTTGCAACAGCTGCAAAACGTTCTGGTACAACCACGCATAGTTTTATTCTTGAGGCCATTGCAAAAAAGATGGATCAAGATGATCTGCGAGCAGATATTGATGCCGCTGCAGAGGATCGTTATGCCCGTATCGCAGCTACTGGGAAAACGGTTCCGTGGCAGGAAATGCGCGGATATCTGGAAGATCGGCTTCTAGGCAAAGAGGTGAAACGTCCAGTAGCACGCAAACTGGCCCGCTGAAGATGTCGCATATCGAGTTGGCATCCGAAGTTGGCGATGATTTTGAGCGCATCCTCGAACACCTTGCCCAATATCAGGTTGAAAATTCAGCGTTGCGCATTAGGGAGATTATCGAAGCGATTAATGTCCTTGAACACAACCCTATGATTGGTCGCCCCGCGAATAACGACAAACGTGAACTTGTGATCGGGCGTGGCTCACATGGCTATGTGGCTTTGTACCGTTACATTGTCGAAATCGATACCGTTTTTGTACTTGCAGTACGTAGCCAGAAAGAGGCGGGCGACGAGGTATTTTGAACAGCTTTTGAAATCTTGTTGCCTGACAAAGGGCGGTCGCATAGAACTCTTTAATTGCCGTGTGATTTTACTCCTGCATAATTACTGCCATTTCAAATGGCTACATCGAACCTGCCTGATACACATCGAACCTGCCTGATACACATTGAACTTTCATCAATCGGTTTGCCATGAAGCAGTCATTCATTAGTGACAGCAAAGGGTCGATGGACTAAACCGCTTCGCGGTATGGGCGCTGCGTAGCCGAGTTTGAAGTGAGTTTT
>JBAXEJ010000107.1:0-5943 GCA_037140475.1 Gallionellaceae bacterium | reverse complement strand
TTATTCAAAACGTCAAGCGCAGTTTGATAAGCATCGCCACTCTTCTTCGCCATTCCCAGCAAAGTGCCCTTTTCAAAAACGCGTCGTACCTGCCCTTGGCTTTCTTCGATGCTTGAAATAACAACATCACGGCGAGCGACTAATTCAGCACGGGGTTTTGAAGACACGCTGCCATCATTCGCGGCATTGCGGATTTTTGATAACTCAGCATTCAGGCTTTCAAGTTCGTTCTGGAGGCGGCTATTTTCGGCCTGAATTGAGCTCAATTCTTTTTGACGTTTGTCATCGCCACGATAAGTATCCAGCTTTGAACGAATAGCAGATTTATCCAAATGCGCACGAATCGTTATTTCCATAACTGACCGACCATCTTTCGAGGATGTCATTGATTCGTTAATCACCTCCACAGTCATAAAGGATGCCGCGACGATAGTAATCTGGTCTTTCAGTATCTGGTCGTTTTCAATAACCAAGTCAGACTTGACTTGAGTACCGGCTAATTCAGAAGCAGCTCGCTTTGCTTCATTGAGCGCTATATTTCGTGCATCAATCCGCGTGTCATTGTCCCCGAGCACATACTTCGCCGAAGACTCAACAATCAGCTCGTTTGGAAGTTGTTTGACTATTTTCGCCGCACCAAAGGCGGGCTGAGTTACGCTGAGAGTTAAGAGTAAGAGTATGCGAGTAAGTTTATTCATGGCCATTTTTCGATTTAATTTCAATTTCACCAGCGATTTTGTTGGTGTCATGCGCTACAGCGTTCCCGGTGAACCCCCAAAAAGATTACTAATCCGGTTTGTTAAGCATTGACAATTGATACGGCCATCTACGTGAGGTATGAACAACCGCGAGAATATGCACCTCTCCATTCTTTATCAGAGCGTTTGTCTCATTGCGTATGCTGGCAACAACTCGTTGTGCGGCAACCGGATTTTCTTGGGCGACATAGGTTTCAATGCCGCGAAGGTCATCAAGCGCAACAGTCAGCCAACGTAGTTTCATTACGCACTGCGCTTCGCAAAGAACGCTTCAACCTCAGCGTCACTGGCGAACTCACCACGGTCAGCCGCAGCAATTCTCTGCTTTAAGACTTCGACATAGTGCCGGTCTGCGGCGAGGTATCCTGTCAATGCCTCATGGATGATGTCAGATTCTGTCCGCTGTGTTTCTGTGGCCAGTTGATGAAACTGCTGCTGCATTTGTTGTTCGATGATTAACGACGGCATGATTGAATTCTCCGATAATTTTTCTGCATTATGCCCCAAGTTTGCTTACAAAAATTCGACCCATCAAATATCTCCCTCAACTTCGTTGCCGTGATATTCCAACCAAGCACGGCGGGTTGAGGCTTCGTGTTTGCCCATCAGCATGTTGAACATTTCCATATTTTCGTTAAATGGAATTGCGGCACCATTCACGCGTAATGAGCGACGTGTGTCGGGATTGAGGGTGGTGTCCCACAGTTGCTCGGCATTCATTTCGCCCAAGCCTTTGAAGCGAGAAATCGACCAACTGCCTTCGCGAAATTTTTCCTGACGCAATCTGTCTTCGATACCTAGCAATTCGCCTTCATTAAGTGCGTATATTTTGCGTATGGGTTTCTTTCCTTGTGCGGGCACATCCACACGGAATAGGGGAGGTTGTGCCAAATAAATTTTTCCCGCCAACACCACTTGGTAGAAATGGCGGAAGAACAAGGTGAGCAGCAGGGTAGAGATGTGCGCTCCGTCCACGTCGGCATCGGCCATGATGTACACGCCGCTGTAACGCATACCTGACAAATCAACGGTGTCGTCGGGCCCATGTGGATCAACGCCAATGGCGACGGCGATGTCGTGAATTTCGTTGTTGGCAAAAAGACGATCTTTCTCAACTTCGAAGGTGTTAAGTACTTTGCCGCGCAACGGTAATACGGCTTGAAATTCTTTGTTACGTCCTTGCTTAGCGGAGCCACCGGCGGAGTCACCTTCAACCAAAAATAACTCGGTGCGTGTTGGGTCGCTTGAGCTGCAATCAGTGAGCTTTCCGGGGAGCACGGCAACGGAGGAGCCCTTTTTCTTTTCAACTTTTTGCGCTGAACGCAAACGGCTTTGCGCTTGCTGGATGGCAAGCTCGGTGATGCGTTTACCAAAGTCGATATGCTCGTTCAGCCACAAATCGAGTGGGTCTTTCACCATCAGAGAAACGAGGCGTAAGGCGTCGCGAGAGACAAGCTTGTCTTTGGTTTGACCTTGGAATTGAGGATCAAGCACTTTTGCCGACAGCACGAAACTTGCGCGAGAGAACACATCTTCAGGCACGAGCTTCACCCCTTTGGGAAGTAAACCGTGCAACTCGGCAAAACTTTTCACGGCATTAAATACGCCATCGCGTAAGCCCGAGTCATGCGTGCCACCATTCCAAGTTGGAATGAGGTTGACGTAAGATTCACGCACTATTTGGCCTTCCGCTGCCCACACGATAGCCCAAGCAGCACCTTCACCTTCGGCATAACCACTATCGCCACCTTTTGGAATAAATTTTTCCATGGCGAAAATTGGCACAGCCATTTCTTGTTCGGTCATGGCTTCATTTAGATAGCCGCGCAAACCATCTGGGTAAGTCCAAGTGCGCGTTTCGCCTGTTTTTTCTGTGAACAACGTGACTTTTACACCCGGCAGTAAAACCGCCTTGGAACGCAATGACCGCTCTAGTTGCGGCAGGATGATGTTGGGTACGTCGAAGTATTTTGGATTGGGCCAAGCTCGCACCATGGTACCGCTTCGCTTTTTCGGGCAATCGCCAATGCGGGCCACGGGAGCTGCCGCCACGCCATCAATAAAGCGGATGAAATGTTCGCCACTATCTCGATAAACAGTGACTTCGACTTTGGTAGAAAGTGCATTAGTGACGGCCACCCCGACACCATGCAAGCCACCTGCAAATTTATAGGCGCCACCTGAGTCTTTATCGAATTTTCCACCGGAATGCAACACAGTGAAAGCCACTTCGACAACTGAAACGCCTTCTTCTGGATGGAGTCCAACAGGGATGCCGCGTCCATCGTCCTGCACTGATACCGAGCCATCGATATGCGCGATGACACTGATGTTCTTGGCGTAATTGGCTAAGGCTTCATCGCACGCGTTATCGACGACTTCAGCGATTAGGTGGTTGGGAGACTCGAGGTTGGTGTACATCCCCGGCCGTTGGCGCACTGGCTCTAGGCCGCGCAGAACTTTGAAACTAGATTCGTCGTATTTGTTATTTGCCATTTTTGATTCGTATTGATGAAACTAAAATTGGATATTGACTTCGGAACGTTCGTTCTATATCTTACCGATCCATGAGTAATGACGCAACCTACCTCGCCAAGCTACAGGACTATTACGCGGACAACAACGTGTTGCCACCGTACTCCACTATTATGTCTCTGTTGGGGCTTAAATCGAAATCGCCCGTAGCGGCTTTGATTGCAAGATTAAAATTGCAAGGCTATCTAGAATCCACTCCAGAAAAACGTCTCAAACCAGGTAAGCGTTTTTTTGAGCGCCCAATATTTGATAGCGTACAAGCTGGTTCACCTCGGCAAGCAGATGATTCTCGCCACGATACACTGACGATCGATGAATATCTGGTTGAATCTCCTTCCAGTACCGTATTAATCAACGTTAAAGGTGATTCAATGATTGATGCAGGCATTATGCCTGGCGATACGGTTGTGGTTGAAAAGCGTGGCCCAGCTCGTGCTGGCGACATGGTAGTTGCCATTGTCGATAACGAATTCACCCTTAAAACTTTGGGGCTGGAAAAGGGTAAGTTCATTTTAATTCCTGCCAATCCCGCTTATCCGATCATTCGCCCAAAAACTGATTTAGAAATTTTTGGTGTCGTCGTAGGGCAGTTCCGTAAATATAAGTAGCCTTCGGATTTTTCAAAAATCTAAAAAGTATTTGACCAAGAGATTCATAGCGATTAGTATGCGCGCCTCTCAATTCCCTGATAGCTCAGTCGGTAGAGCGACGGACTGTTAATCCGCAGGTCCCTGGTTCGAGTCCAGGTCGGGGAGCCACTGAATTTAACGTGTATTTTCAGGTTGTTACAGTGATATGCACGGACTATTTGACCACCTTTGCGGGTGGTTTTTTAGTTTTCGGGTGAGCATAATTTCGAAAGTCCGCAGCTCGGTATAAACCATGCCATCGTAGTCGTAGCAAGGGTTGCCGAAGTTACACGTTGGTGAAACCGAAGAGGTCCGCAGCTCGGCATCGTAGGCGCAACTGCTAAACAATAAATTGGGCATAACTATGCTGGATCACGTCTTCATCTCAGTCACCAAGCTGAAGCAATCAATAGATTTTTACGAGAGGGTCTTGGCTACTCTCGGTATTACCCATGCCATCGACTATGACGGAGCCAGCGGTCCACCTGGACATCCTGACTTGAAAGGGTTCGGAGCAAACGGTCGTGTTTTTTTCTGGTTAAGACAGGGCGATGCTGATGCAAGAGCAACCCATATTGGATTCGTTGCAAATAGCGTTGAAGCGGTAGATGCATTCTATGTGGCCGCCATCGCTGCAGGAGCCACTGATAATGGAGCACCTGGGGCTCGTTTGCACTACGATCCCCGTTACTACGCCGCAAATGTATTTGATCCAGACGGATACAGCTTGGAGGCGGTTTATAAGAGCTGGGAGCATCCCTGAGTCAGGGCTGCTCCCAGAGAGTTTCAACAAATATTTAAGGAGCAATACCAGTGACCAACGCACAACGCAAAGCACTTAGCCGCATGGCTGCAATGAATTCATCAAGCAATACTGAGCCAACACATCTCAGTGCCAAGGTAACAGACAGTAGCGCTTTCAGCCCACATGAGGCTGGCGCGTATTACCTAGCGACAGTGGCGACTGTTAGCAAGGTCATCAACCTATTCGCCAAGGAAATTGAGCCGCCTGATTACACCTACGTCGTCACCACTGTTAATTTTGAACAGGATCCCGATACCGGCAAATGGATCTGGTTTGATGGTAAGGAAAAACAATCCCCACGCAAGAACCAAGATGGCTGGCGTCTGGGTAACAAGAAGCTATATGACACACGCGAAGGTGCAGAAGCTGAGCTTCAGCGCATGATGGTCAAAAACGGAGACCGAGTGACCAAGGTACATGACCTGCCAGACTGTATGACGCAACTGAGAAAGATCCGTAGTGCTCATCATCCAGACCGCAATAACCCTGATTCAGACCATGATCTCTATCAGGCGGTTGTGGAAAAAATTGACCGGATACGTGCGGTGGGTGTGTGAGCCATATCGTAGTTTGACCGAGTGGCCGAAGTTGCTCGCAGGTGCAGTCTGGGTTGGTAGGGAGATTCGATTGTTATTTGCTGGGGCCCACCTGAGCACGGTTCAGTCCTGATGTGGCGTTTTGTTGTTCGGCAAGTTCTTTCAGAAACTCTGCAATATCCCATTCGCAACCGCCACAACCAGAGAGTGCGCCAGTCCATCTGGAAATGGCATCCACATCCAAACCTTGCTCAAATAGGCTTTGAATATTTCCCCGCTTGGTGCCGCTGCAATGGCACATGACTGCATCAATTGAGGTATTAGATTCATCTGAACTCATTTGTAGTCCACTCGCTCACACAGCTCACTATACCTCTCAGTTAATGAAGGATTTCTATTGTGTCGCTTATGCACAGCCCGCCCTGAACAATTCAAATAGCAGGCGTCGGTTTCTTCTTAGGTTTTTTTGCTTCTTTGTTTTTCTTCTGCTGTCCTTTGGCCATGATCATTCTCCTTAAGTGATGTTGATGATGTTCGCATGGTACGCCTCCCCAGATACAACTCAAGCCACATCCCCAATCACTTCGTTCATCAATCGAAATAAGTCACCTCCAAAATTGCAGGCACGCATTGCCTCAAGATAAAAGGTTACCGTAGAGATCAGTAAAACAAGCTTCAAC
>JBAXEJ010000106.1:0-6027 GCA_037140475.1 Gallionellaceae bacterium | reverse complement strand
ACCAATCTCGCCACCCATCAGGTGTACCAATCGTTTACTGATCGCCAAGCCCAAGCCTGTGCCGCCGAATTTACGCGAAGTTGAGCTATCGACTTGCTCAAAGGCATTAAACAAACGCGCCTGATCTGCGGGGGCAATACCGATGCCGGTATCTTTAATTTCAAAGCGCAACAACGCACCTTCAGCACTTTCGCTCGCTTGACTAACGGTTACGGTAACGGAGCCCTCCGCCGTAAATTTGATCGCATTGCTGACAAGATTCAGGAGCACTTGCCCCAGTCGAAATAGGTCCCCCTGAAAAGTTTTGCTCGCTAATTCGGACGGAATATTGATGACGAGTTTCAGCCCTTTATCCTGTAGTTTTGCCTCGACTAAGTTGTGCATATTTTCTAAAACGCTGTGCAGTTTTAACGGCGCTTTTTCAATCGTTAAGCGTTCCGCTTCAATTTTAGAAAAATCTAGTATGTCATTGATTATATTAAGCAATATTAAAGACGAGCGCTTCGCCTTGTTGAGTTGATCGATCTGCTTAGGGTCGGTGGCGCGATGCAATGCCAGCTCAGTCATCCCCATAATGCCGTTCATTGGCGTGCGCAATTCATGGCTCATGTTGGCGAGGAAGGAGCTTTTCGCTTTATTGGCTGCTTCGGCAAGTTCTTTGGCGACAGTCAGTTCAGCGGTGCGTGCGTCAACCAAGGCCTCGAGGTGAGTTCGATATTTCTCAAGCTCCGTTTCTGCCTGCTTGCGCTTGGTGATGTCGCTAAAAGTAGCAATTGCGCCAGAAATATTGCCATCTCCATCAAACAAGGGCGCTGCATTGACCGACAGCCATTCGAATTTGTTGTCTGGAGTCACAATTGCATGCACTACATTACTGACTTCACGTTGTTCGCGCAAAGCGACAGCTAGCGGCAACTGATCCAGCGGGAAAGGTGCCCCGTTTTCGCCAACCTGCCGAAACTCTCGACTATTAAAATATTTGCCCGATATGGCTTCTTTGCTGATGCTCAATATTTTTTCTGCCGCAAGATTGGCATAGGTAATCTCGCCTGACTTATCTATCGTAACCAAACCCTCTACTATGTTTTCCAACACAGCTTTTAGCTTACCTTCGGATATTCTTAGAGCAGTTTCTGCCAGCTTACGTTGGGTAATGTCGTGAACAATAGAGAATAACAGCGTGCGTCCGTCGCTTTCGATAGGCGTCGAATACACTTCCACATCGCGAATTTCACCTGAGGCCAAGCGGTGCTGAAAAATAAAATAGTTGCGATCCTCGCGCAGTGCTCTCTGCATTTCCTCAGCGATGCGCTCCGCTGCCAAGGTGTTTATATCATTGATGGAGAGGTCAGTAAGACGCGCTCTAGAGTAACCATAGTAAGTAAGCGCTGCACCATTGGCATCAACAATCTTCCCTAGTGATGGATCGATAAGTAGCATCACAGATGAACTATGTTCAAAGTATTTGTGAAAACGTCCCTCGCTCTCCCGCAATTTCGCTTCTGCCTGCTTGCGCTTGGTAATGTCACTCAGTGTGATGCGCACCGTTGCTCCGTTGCTCACACAATCGAGCTGCGCCTGAAACACCGTGCCATCGCCGCGATGCAGCGAGAGTTCGGCGCCGATCTTCTCAGACCGATTGATGAGACACATGAAATGGCGCACCCACCAAGACTGATCTGAGTCAATGATTAACGTGCGCAAACTCTTGTTGATGAGCTTACTGCGCTCCCACCCTAGCAGTGTCACCGCCGTTAAATTGATCTCGGTGATCATGCCGTGCTCATTGAGGGTGAGATAACCGACCGGCGCGAACTCATACAGATCAATGTAGCGATCACGTGCTACTTCCAGTGCCTGAAATGCTTGGCGCAAAGTTTCGTTCTGTATCTCCAACTCAATCTGATGCACGCGCAATTCATGCAACAACTCTTCGGCAGGGCGAGTTTCAATGTCGTGAGACTCTCTCTTTTCCATCGCTTCCGCCGCCTTGCGCAACGCAGGGTCAGAGAAATTCTTTTTGTCGTTAGGGTTCATGATGTTCTTTCGTTATGGGGTTGCCGCACGGGAAGCCAGACGCGAAAGGTCGTGCCCTTTCCAACTTCGCTGTGCACCTCGATTTGGCCATGATGTTTTTCGACTATTTTGTAAGAAATGGAGAGCCCCAGCCGGTCCCTTTGCTCACTGGCTTAGTGGTGAAGAACGGCACGAACAGTCGGGAAATAATTTCTAGCGGGATGCCACTGCCCGTATCGCTCACCTCAACCCAAACCCGCTCGCCTTCTTGCCCAGAGCGCAGGGTGATTGTGCCCCGCACTTCGATGGCTTGCACTGCATTTAGCAGCAAATTCATGAACACTTGGTTGAGCAGCGATGGCAAACAAAAAACCTCCGGCAAACTGCCATATTCTTTGACTATTTCGCATTTGTATTTCAGCTCGTTCCAAATAACGTTCAGCGTAGAGTCAATTACGTTATGTAGATTCGCCCATACCCATTCATCGTCGCTATCGGAATGAGAGAAGTCCTTCAGGTCGATAACGATTTTCTTTATCCGTTCTAAACCCTGACGCGATTCTGAAATCAGGGATTGAACATCTTTACGGATGTAATTAAATTCAACTTTCGCCTTGAACTGACGTAATTCCTCCATAGATGGCTCATCGGTTTTTCCTAATGCGATGACTGCCTCGTATTTATCAACAGTAGTGAAAATGTCATCCAGATATTTTTCCAAAATGGCAAAGTTTGAATTCACGTAGCCAATTGGATTATTAATCTCGTGAGCCACTCCAGCAGCCAACTGACCGATAGCCGCCATTTTTTCAGATTGCAGCAATTGGCTTTGACTCTGTTCAAGTTGCTGGGTTGATTCCATCAACTTCGCATGCTCAGTCACCAGTAACTGATGTTGGATTGCCCGTTCCGACTCATAAGTCTTGCGCTCGCTGATGTCGCTCAAGGTGATGCGCACTGTTGCCGCGTTGCCCACACTATCGAGTTGCGCCTGAAACACAGAGCCATCACCGCGCTGAATAGATAGTTCGATAGTAATCTTTTCCGTGTGCTTCTTCACACCCATGAAATGACGTACCCATCTATCTTGATCTTCGCGTGCGACCAAAGAGCGCAAACTTCTGTTGAGCAGCTTCTCGCGTTCCCGCCCCAGCAGTGTGACACCCGTCAGATTGATCTCGGCGATCATGCCCTCCGCAGTGAGAGTGAGATAGCCGACGGGCGCGAATTCATACAGATCAACAAAGCGGTCGCGCGATTCTTCCAGCGCCTGCTGTGCTTGGCGCAAGGCTTCGTTCTGCATCTCCAGTTCGATCTGGTGTACGCGCAACTCATGCAGTAACTCTTCGGCGGGGCGAGCCGAAACTTCGTGCGGCTGGCTGTTGGCGAGTTGCGCCTCCGCCTGCGCACGCAAGGTAGAGTCAGCTAGATTGTTTGTGTCGTTAGGGTTCATGGCTATCCCTTCTTTTCCACACTCACCATCGCCAACAAGATCAACTCGGTATCGCCCAGGTCAGTCTTGATGCGGCGCGCGTTGAGTATCATGCGATGTTTGCCCAGAACGGGAAAATCGTGTTCCACCACGTAGCCTTCCATCGCCTGACGCTGCGGCAGGATGTTTTCAAGCAGCTCACGCAAGGCGGGAATGTTCCATTGACCGTTGCCTAATTCATACAGCTTGCGACCCACGGTCAGCTCCGGCGTGACTTGAAAATATTGAAGGAAAGCACGGCTGGCCGAGATCACCTGCAAGTCCTGATTCAGCACGATGAGCGGCTCAACCACGGTATCAACAATGCCTTCGGCCAGCTCACGCGCCAGTTGCGATACTGCAAGTTTGGCTTGTTCGGCTTGGCGTCTTATGGTGATGTCGAAAAAGGACAGCACCACGCCATCAATGACGTTGTCCAAGGTGCGGTAGGGTTGCATGCGCGCCAGATACCAAACGCCATCTCCGGTTTGCACTTCGAGCTCTCGCGGGATCAGTGTTTTCAGCACGGTATGCAGTTCGCCCAATAGATTCTCACCTTGCAGATTGGAGGTGATGTCGCCCAGTGGTCGTCCCACATCGGTGGGGATCAAGCGGTACACCTTGACTGCATCGCGCGTGTATCTGCGAATATTCAGGTGATAGTCCAGAAACACGATGCCCGCATTGATGTTATCCATCAGGTTTTTCAAGTCGTTCTGCGAATCGCTCAACTGCTCGATCTTGTTGTTCAGCTCGCTGTTCACCGTGAGGGTTTCTTCGTTCAGCGATTGCAGTTCTTCTTTGGAGGTTTCTAATTCTTCATTGGTCGATTGCAGCTCTTCGTTGGTGGACTGCAATTCCTCGTTGGTCGATTTAAGCTCTTCGTTGCTCGCTTGTTGCTCTTCGATGTTGGCTTGCAGGTTCTCGCGTGAGTAGGCAAGTTCGCGTTCCAAATTTTCGATTTGCGTCGCCTCTTCTGCATGGGGAATATTTTCGCCATTTTTGCTTCTGGCTGGCTTGGCGACTTCCGCCAACTCTTGAAAGCTCACCAACAGCAAGCGCTCTTCACTCTTGGCTTCCGGTGCGACAGAAGGTAACAGGCGCAGGCTGAAACTCAGCATCAATGTTCCCGCCTCTGTTTTGAGTGACATTTCTCGTCCCAGCGTGGGTGTGCCTTGCGCGGCTGCGTGCAAGGCGGTGCGCAATTCCATTTGCAGTCCTTCACGAGCCATATCCAGCAAGTTGGTGGTGATCACGCCCGCAGGTTGGCGCAAGAAACGGCTGGTATCACCATGCACATAGAGAATATTGCCGAGACTGTCTGTGGTGACCGATGCAGGCGCATATGACTGCAACAGGATGCGATTGCTCAGCGTGGCGACATTGACTGACAAGGGCGGATTGACTGCACTAGGGGGAGCCACGGTGGGCTCGGCTGGGGACATGACGGAACTCCCTAAGAGGATGATGCTGGGTTTGATCAAAGTTTTGCTGGCACGGTAAAACTTCCACTTACGATTGAGTGGTTTGAACAGGTCGGTATAGCCCGCGATACTTTCTGAACTGGACAGAAATAACACGCCGCCTGGTTTGAGCGCGTAGTGAAAATTGGGGATCAGCCGGTTCTGCAACTCGGCTTCGAGATAGATCATCAGATTGCGGCAACTGAGTAAATCGAGCTTGGTGAACGGTGGGTCTTTGATCACGCTCTGCACGGCGAACACCACCATCTCGCGCAGGTCTTTCTTGACCTTGTAGCGGTGGTCGCTCTTGGTAAAAAACTGGCGTAAACGCTCGGGTGAGACATCTTGCTCGATATTTGCAGGATAGCTGCCGCTGCGTGCGGTGTTGATGGCATCTTCGTCCAGATCGGTGGCGTAGATCTGCACTTTAAAATTTTTGTGCGCCTCGTCCATCAACTCACGCAAGGCGATGGCGATGGAATAGGCTTCTTCGCCACTTGAACAGCCCGCCACCCACACGCGAAATACATAATCATCCGGCTTGTCTGCCAGCAAGGCGGGCAATATGTCTTGCTTGAGCGTAACGAAGGCTTCTGCATCGCGGAAGAAACTGGTGACGTTGATCAGCAGTTCTTTGAACAAGGTATGCACCTCGTTGGGATTTTGTTTGAGGAAGCGCGCATACACCGCGATGTCCTCGATGTGGTGCAGCGCCATCCTGCGCTCGATGCGGCGACCGATGGTGCTTTTTTTGTAATGTGAGAAATCATGGCTGGTCCTGCTGCGTATTTGCAGTAGCACTTGGTTCAGCCCACTCAATGATTCTTCAGTTAAAAGCGGCTGCCCTTTGTTGTGATAGCCCGTTTGGCGCGCAAGTTGCAACAGCATTGCCGGCATCGCATCCACCGCCAAGATATGCGTGGCGTAGCCGGCATTGATGGCACTTTGCGGCATGCCTTCATATTTGGCAGTCGCCGGCTCTTGCACCATGCACACACCGCCCAC
Source organism: Gallionellaceae bacterium (assembly GCA_037140475.1). Taxonomy (GTDB): domain Bacteria; phylum Pseudomonadota; class Gammaproteobacteria; order Burkholderiales; family Gallionellaceae; genus PALSA-1006. The sequence goes on along the minus strand of JBAXEJ010000106.1, from coordinate 72 downwards.
ACCGAGAATGGCGCGTAGCCCGAGCGTGCCATCTGAGGCCGTGCCGGAAAGGATGATGCCGATGGCTTTATC
>JBAXEJ010000105.1:0-6050 GCA_037140475.1 Gallionellaceae bacterium | reverse complement strand
AACTCACTTCAATCTTGGCTACGTAGCTCCCATACCGCGAAGCGGTTTAGTCCTTCGACCCTTAAGCGACGCTGATCACTGTCCGCTATATGGCAGTTTCATGGATGAAAGTTCGATGACAGCATTACGGCGTAGAATATTGACGAGCATCCGGCAGGTCAGTGGACTAAGGCGACGCTTGGGGATACAACTGGGTATGCCCGCTACTCGGCCGAACCGGTCGATACTTGGCCGGCAAGATCATCCCAATAGGGAGTGGGACCAAACCGTCGCAGTAGGTGCTCGATGAATAATCGGGTCTTCTTCGGCGTAAGTCGCCTGCTTGGGTAAACCACATTGATGGGATAGGCGGGCGGTATATAAGCAGGCAGCAGCCGGACCAGCCTGCCATCGCGCAGATCCTGCCATACATCCCACAGCGGCCGCAGCGCCAGCCCGAGATCGGCGTAGATCGTCTCGCGCAAGGCATCGCAATTGTTAGTATCCAGGTTGCCGCTGACCTTGATGCTCACCACCTCTCCACTCGGGCCCGTGAAGCTCCAATGGTCCATTCCTGCAAACAGCAGAGCATTGTGCTCGGCCAGCTCCTGCGGAGTGCGCGGCGCGCCGTATCGGGCCAGATAGGATGGCGTGGCAACGACCACCCGGCGATCCAGGCAGATCGATCTTGCGATGAGGCTAGAGTCCTTCAAATCACCGATGCGTACCGCCAGGTCGTAACCCTGATCGATGATATCCACCGTACTGTCGGTGAGATGCAGGATGAGCTTGATCTCCGGATAGCGCGTTAGAAACTCAGGCACCAGCGGTGCAACGTGCAAGCGTCCAAAGGCGGCGGGGACAGTGATCTTGAGGTTGCCCTTGGGCTCCTTGCTGCCACGTGTCACTAGTTCCTCGCCCTCTTCCAGTTCGGCGAGTATGCGCACGCAGTAGTGGTAGTACTCCGCTCCTTCATCGGTCAGGCTGAGCTGGCGTGTGGAGCGATTGAGCAGACGTACCCCAAGCTGTTCCTCCAGACGCTGAAGGCGCTTACTCGCCACCGCGAGCGAAATTCCGAGCTCACGCCCAGCCGCACTGAGACTTCCCCCCTTTACTGCATGAGTAAATACCATTAAATCGGAGATGTTCTCTATCAGCATATTATCAACAAATCAGAAACATTCTGTTAACCGGCAAGCGTATTATCAACTTTTAAAAGATAACATAAAATTGGCCTCGTTAAAAATATTGCGGCAATTGGTCAAATTCTTTCATGCTTTAAAAAGCGCGCCACCAAGTTATTACTACTTTAATATTTTTCTAATTTGATAAATAAGTATTGATAAGCATCATGAGAATTTAGTGAGCTAGACACAACTTTAACAAATCTATTTTCAAACTATAAGGATATTGGAATGAGTAATATTTCCATGGACAGTTTTCATTCACGCCTAGTAGATGAACCGTTTTTCGGTGTGTTGAAGTGGGCTGAATTAGATGCATTACTGGACAAAGTTAAGGCAGGGGAATGGTTTTTTTACCAAGTTGGTGAAGAAGTTCCAACGACAGCATTTGGCGGAGAAGTCTTGGCTATGCGCCTTGATGCTCTAAATGCGCTACTTCGTAAAGACCATGACTATCATTTTTGTGGCATCGTCTATGTAGATAATTTTGACGCGCCGACTTTAATTAAAGTGTATGACCCTAATTATATTGGTAGCTCGTGTTATGAAGGCACGCGAGGCTCATCTCCATCCTGGCTGTTGAGCATTCAGCCTCCTTCGCGCATTGAAAACCATCCTCCGCTTACCAACAGTCGAAAACGGTGGTGGCAACAGCTTTTTGATTAAGATGACTTTGCAATTCAGGCTAAACTAAAAATCAGTAATGACTGATTTCAAGACATTCATTACTGACCGCTTAGTCCACGAAGCTGTCCGATGCGCCTTAATACTCATCGCCGCACACCGGTCATTCACGACCCCAAAATCAGGTTGCAAGTTAGCTGACGGTCGCGAACGCTAACAATGTGGACGAAAGAGACGCTCATTACCCCAAGCACCTAGGGCCTTTGGGAGTATATGCTCCCTCCTCGCCTAATAATTCTAGCAACCTGCGAATTCGTCAGAGGATAGAATGCATCAATTGTAAAGCCACATTTACATAAAACCTTGGGCACCCTAATGCAAGCTCACATCCCCACCATATTTATAATCATTATTGCGTTGAGTTTCTCGCTCGCCATCGCAATTGCTGCAGTTAGCTATCGTCGTAAACAGGGTTTGATGCCGTGGGCTTTAGGCATTGCGCTACATGGATTTGCATATTTTTTATTCAGTTTGCGCGGTGAAATTAGCGACTTTGTCAGCATCGTAATAGCTAATACAGCTATTGCATTCATGTTCTCTCTGTTTACGGAAGGATTGCAGAACTTCAACGCTCGACAGCCGCGCAAGTGGTTTGTCTGGGCTCCCGTGGGAGTTGTCATCATTGGCTTTAGCTTGCTTCTTGACGACCTGCAAGCACGTACCGTACTGAGTGCTTGCTTATGGTTATTTCAGGGAGTTCTACTGACATACTTTGCTTACCGATGCCGAGGTCATTTCGAAGGCAGAGGGCAATATGTCATCATGACTGGCTCAATGCTTCTTTCATTGGTAATGCTGTTGCGACTTATTGGTGCACTAAATGGACAGTTCACCCTGACCTCCATCACCACGTCCAACCCGATTCAGACACTCACATTTCTGATTTCTATTATCTCTACGCTACTGGTCGTCATCGGCGTATTGCTGATGACATGGGAGCGCGATGAGCAGTTAATTAAGGATTCAGAAATTCGACTGCGGACATTATTCGAAAGCACCAGTGACGCGGTAATGCTTGTGGACGAACGTGGCTTCTTCGACTGCAACTCGGCCACTTTAAAAATATTTGGCTGTCCGTCAAAAACGATTTTTTTTACCAAGAGCCCAGCTGAACTTTCGCCACCACTGCAACCCTGTGGTGAAAATTCTGAATCGCTCGCACAAAAGCAGATAGCTAAAGCCAAGCGCGAGTCGACTAATAGTTTTGAATGGATGCACATACGATTGGATAGCGGACAGAGCTTTCCGGCCGAAGTATTGCTAAATTCACTTAATATAAGTGGAAAGCATGTACTGCAAGCGGTGGTGCGGGACATCACGGAACGAAAGCAATATGAGTTGGAATTGGAGCGACAAGCTCATCTTGATTATTTGACTAGCCTTAACAATCGACGTCACTTTATGCATCTCGCTGAAGTGGAGCTATCACGTTCAGTGCGATATAAAAATAGTCTTTCCCTTTTCATGATGGATATTGATTTTTTCAAGAAGGTCAATGACACGTACGGACACAAGGCTGGCGATACCGTTTTAATCAAGCTCGCTGAAATTTGCCGTAAAACTCTCCGAGAAGTGGACATTGTTGGACGCATTGGGGGTGAGGAATTCGCTGTTTTGCTGCCGGAAACTGATAAGGTAATGGCAGTTGAAGTTGGCGAAAGATTGCGGGCAAACATTGAAAGCACGGAAGTCACCATTGAGAGTGGTCTACCAATAAATTTCACTGTCTCGATTGGAGTGACATCACTGAAGGCTAAAGATCCACATCTGGATATGTTGCTCAGCCTAGCTGACAAGGCACTGTATGAAGCTAAAGAATCTGGACGTAACAAGGTCGTTTACACTGACTGAGAGGCGTCAAATTTTTCAAACTTTGATCGACAGCTAAGTCCACTTAGTCGCCAATGGCGAGTGGCGGCAATGGAGAAGTGAAAATATTGTACGCAAGTTTATTTACGCCACAACCTAGTTTTACTTCTTCACAGTAGGACTAGGTTGTCTCTATGAATTAACTCAGATTCGTCAATGTAGCCAAGGATAGCCTCGATTTCGTTACTTGAGTGCCTAGCAATACGGCGCGCTTCGTCGGCGCTGTAATTGACTAAGCCACGTGCAATGTCCGCTCCGTTTTCATCGAGGATAGCAACAACTGCGCCCCGTTGAAATTCGCCACTGATTTCAGTTGCGCCAATCGGTAGCAAACTTTTTCCTTCATTACGAAGAGCGCTTACTGCACCAGCATCTAATTTAATTTTTCCAGTGACCTGCAAATGATCCGCGAGCCATTGTTTGCGTGCATCTAGCGCGAGAGCCGATGCGGTGAGGAGTGTGCCAATGCTTTCACCTTGCAACAGGCGAGGCAATACGTCCCGCTCATGTCCTGAGGCAATGGCGGTATGGGCACCGCTGCGTGCGGCACGTTTTGCGGCAAGAATTTTGGTGATCATGCCGCCGCGCCCGATGGAGCTACCTGCCCCACCTGCAATCGTTTCAAGATAGGCTTCACCGGCTTGGGCAAGGCTAACAAGCGTTGCGTTTGGGTCTTTGCGCGGGTCTGCACTGTAGAGCCCAGTTTGATCGGTGAGAATAATCAGCGCATCCGCTTCGATCAAATTAGTCACCAACGCACCGAGGGTGTCATTGTCGCCAAATTTAATTTCATCGGTAACGACAGTGTCATTTTCGTTAATGATCGGAATAACACCCAAGGTGAGAAGGGTGCGCAGCGTTGAGCGGGCATTCAGATAACGTTCACGATCGGCCAAGTCTGCATGGGTAAGTAATACTTGCGCGGCACGCAATTTATGTTTGCTGAAACAGCTTTCATAAACCTGCACCAAGCCCATTTGACCGACCGCAGCGGCGGCCTGTAATTCATGCACGGCACTGGGGCGCTGCTTCCAACCTAGGCGTTGCATGCCTTCGGCAATGGCCCCTGAAGAAACCAGCACAACTTCACAGCCACGATCACGCAAGGTGGCAATTTGCTGCGCCCAATTGCCGATGGCAACGGTATCTAAGCCTTCGCCTTGATTGGTGACAAGACTACTGCCGACTTTGACGACAATGCGCTTTGCTTGAAGGAGTGCGGTTTTCATGAAGTGAGTATTATTCTGCTTCGAGGTTAATTGCGCTTTCCTGTGCGCTCGCCGCAATAGCCTCACGCTCTTGTTCGGCAACCTGCTCTAAGTGTTCCATGATGGCGTAGGTTAGTTCTTTACAGCCCTGACCATTGATCGCAGAGATGGCAAAATGACGAGTGTCATCTCCAAACGCTTTGAGAAAAGCTGCGACTGTTTCTTCCGGTTCTGGTAGCAAGTCAAGTTTGTTCAAAATTAACCAGCGTGGTTTTTCAAACAGCGCTTCGTCATATTTTTTTAATTCATTAAGGATGGCATGCGCCTCATACACGGGGTCGACACCTTCGTGCATAGGGGCTACATCAACCAGATGCAGCAATAAACGAGTACGCGCTAAGTGACGTAAGAACTGATGCCCTAGGCCAGCACCTTCAGCTGCGCCTTCGATCAAACCGGGAATATCGGCGATGACAAAGCTTTTCTCGGTATCCACGCGCACAACACCTAGATTGGGGTGAAGCGTGGTGAATGGGTAGTCGGCCACTTTAGGGCGAGCTGCGGATACAGCACGAATGAACGTTGATTTACCCGCGTTTGGCATACCTAGCAGACCGACGTCGGCTAATACCTTTAGTTCAAGTTGCAGTTCACGACGTTCACCCTCTTCACCTGGCGTACATTGACGTGGCGTGCGGTTGGTACTGGATTTGAAATGCAGGTTGCCTAGTCCACCTTTACCACCTTGCGCAAGTAGCGTTTTTTCTCCGTCCTGAGAAAGATCCGCAATGAGTTCGCCGGTATTAATGTCGGTGATCACTGTACCAACTGGCATGCGTAGGATGATGTCATCGGCGCCTTTACCATAACAGTCAGCGCCACGGCCAGACTCACCATTCTTGGCGCGATGATGTTTGGCAAAGCGAAAATCTACGAGCGTATTGATGTTGCGATCAGCCATGGCAAAAACGCTGCCACCCCAGCCACCGTCGCCGCCATCAGGGCCACCTTTGGCGATATATTTTTCGCGACGAAAACTCGCCGCGCCGTTGCCGCCGTCGCCTGCGATTACTTCAATTTTGGATTCGTCGATAAATTTCATTGGAACTTTCTATGCCGCTAAAAC
>JBAXEJ010000104.1:0-6179 GCA_037140475.1 Gallionellaceae bacterium | reverse complement strand
GGGTGAATATGCACCTTTTGCCGGCGCCAACATCATCATCGTGACTAACGATGCGATGAAGCAAAATGCGGCCGCATCTGATGCAGGTGCTTATGGCGCAGCGCAACGCGTATCTGTGACTGAAGCAAATAAAGAAATTCAAGTGAGTTACACCAATCCAACTTACATGGCTAAGGTGTATCGCATGAAGGGTGATTTGGCTGGCGTGTCTGCAGCGCTGGGTGCTGCACTTGGCAAAGTGGAAGAGTTTGGTGCTAAAGGTCTAACTGCTAAAGAGTTAGGAAAATACCACTACATGATGAGCATGCCCTATTTTGATGATCAAGATGAGCTTGCTGAATACGGCAGCTATCAAGAGGCTGTGCAGGCAGTTGATACAAAATTGTCTAGCAATGCTAACGGCGTGAAAAAAGTTTTCCGTATTGATGTACCCGGAAAAGAAGAGTCTGTGTTTGGTGTGGCGATGAAGGGTGGTGGTGCTAATCCCTTGGCGGATGATAAATTCATCATGAGTACGATCGACTTCCAACCAATTAAATCAACAGCGCACCTACCTTATGAAGTGATTGTAAAAGGTAAAAAGGTGTATGCGTTTTCAGCCAAGTTCCGTATCGCGCTTAGTTTTCCTGACTTGAGCATGATGGGGGCGAACAGTTTCATGAAGATCAAAGAGTGCCCAGGCGCGATTGAAAGTGTGTTGCAGAACACGGTTAAAAAATAAGTTATATAGGAGACGTCATGTCCGCAGAGTTATTTGAAGCTGTAACGAAAGGTGATCTTGCCTCGGCGCAAAAACTATTGGCCGCTGGCGCAGATGTAAATTCCCGCAATAGTGAGGGGGCAACGGTTTTGATGGTGGCCTCGCATAGTGGCAATTTACCGCTGGTGAAAGCGCTGATCGAAGCTGGTGCGGACGTGAACGCCACTGACGAACGAGGTTGGTCGGCATTGATGAAAGCTTCATACAATGCCGATCAAGATCGTGGATTTGCTGATGTCGTTAAGGCATTGATTGCAGCGAAGGCTAATATTGAGGCGCCGATTACCTATGGCGTCCGTCCGCTGATGTTGGCGGCGGGCTATGGTGAAACCGATGTGGTAGCCGCTTTGTTAGAGGCAGGTGCAGATGTGCTTGCGAAAAATGAAGGTGGCTTTACTGCGCTAATGATGGTGAAACAGAAGCATTATGTAGATGTGATTAATCTACTGCATGAAGCAGAGCAAGAGGCAGGCGTTGGCGAAGGAAGTTGTGGGACTAAAAATGCACCAGGTTCCAATGTCATTACGTTTTTGAAGCGCAATTAATTTTATTTGGGTGAACTTTTGTTATGCCTTACTTTATTTACAGTATTAACGAGCAACCTTTTAGGCAGCTCAAAAAATTAGAACAGTATGAAACCTATAAAGAGGCGTCTGTCAGAGTGAAGCAGATACGTGCTGAACTTGCCAAGGACTCTCCATCGGTCATTAAAATGATCCATGCAGAAACAGAAATTGATGCTGATGATTTATTAAATCAAGTGCGTGAGCCGGCACCAGAGTTGGGCGACGATTAAGCAGTATGGATAAAGCTGCATATATGCAGGCATATGTTGGCGTAGTGCCACAGCCGTGCGCTTTTCGTAAAGGAATTTTGGCGCGGTGTGTTTCATGTGATTACATGCAGAAAGTAGATATCGCCGAACGAGAGGCGATTACCTGCAAAAGCGCGGATAGACTTTCCCGTTGCAATATTTTGCATGAGCATCTGATCCACGGTTTTTCCTTTGCCCAAAAAAGGTTGCGGGACGATATTCCGCTCACACACGCCCAGTCAATGCGCATTCAATGTGGTGGGTTGCAAGGGTTGAAATATATTCTCGCTGAGAGCTGCGAAGTGGAAAATGTCGATGCTTTAGTCGACCTCGCTTTGCAAAAATGGGAAACATTTGAGCAGATTCCCTATTCGGAAATCGTGCATGTATCAGCTCAATGCTATAAAGGCCGACATGGCTAATGAATGTCTCTGACGAGGCATTTTTATTGAGTATAATGTCGACCGTTTTTGTCAACCAAAGCGGAATGTTTTTCGCCAGATTCATTTTAGGAGTGAGTGATGAGCTTTACAGATATAGATGTACAAAATGCGTTGAAAGCACTGATTGACCCAAATACAAAAAAAGATTTTGTCTCAGGTAAGTCAGTAAAAAACATCAAGGTGAGCGGTAATGAGGTTTCACTGGACATCTTGTTGGGTTATCCCGCGAAGAGTGTTTTCGGCGAGATTCAGCTGATGGTTGAAGCGCATCTTAAAAGTGCCTTGTCTGGCGTTGGACAAGTTAAGGCGAATGTATCGAGCAAGGTTGTGCCTCATGCGGTGCAGCGCGGTGTTAAATTAGTTGATGGTGTAAAAAATATTATTGCTGTTGCCAGTGGTAAAGGCGGCGTAGGTAAAAGCACGACTGCGGTTAACTTGGCGCTCGCTTTGGCCGCTGAAGGCGCTCGCGTAGGGATGATGGATGCCGATATTTATGGACCATCGCAGCCAACGATGTTAGGCATCAGCGGTCATCCTGAAGCGGCTGACGATAAAAAAATGTTGCCGATGATGAGTCATGGTTTGCAGTCAATGTCAGTTGGCTTTCTGATCGATGGAGACACCCCGATGATCTGGCGCGGCCCAATGGTGACACAGGCGCTTGAACAACTCTTGCATCAAACTAAATGGGACAACCTTGACTACTTGGTAGTGGACTTGCCACCGGGCACCGGTGACGTGCAACTTACCTTAGCGCAAAAAGTGCCAGTAACGGCCGCAGTGATCGTGACAACACCGCAAGACATCGCGCTACTCGATGCGCGTAAAGGCTTGAAGATGTTTGAAAAAGTGGGCATCAAGATTGTTGGTATTGTTGAGAATATGAGTACACATATTTGTACCAAGTGCGGTCATGAAGAACATATTTTTGGTGCGGGTGGTGGAGAAAAAATGTGCGCGGATTACGACACAGAGTTTTTAGGTAGCTTGCCTTTGGATATTAAGATTCGCGAACAGGCTGATTCAGGCACTCCTACCGTTGTCGCAGATCCAGACGGTACGATTTCAAAAACTTACAAGCAAATCGCGCGTCGCATTGCAGTTAAAGTGGCTGATATGGCGCAAGACCATAGTGCCGCGTTTCCAAAGATTGTAGTTAAAGCTACTTGATTTAATTGAGTTATTTTATGAGTTGGACGGTGGCTAACCACCGGTCTGACTCATAATGCGAATGATTTTGTCTGGCTGTTCTTTGAATTCGTGACGCTCAGGTTTTTTTGCAATCGCGTTATGTATCTCTTGTTCTAATCCTGCATCATCCATACCGTTACGCATCAGCGTTCGTAGATCTAAAGTATCTTCTTGCCCTAAGCACAGATATAAAACGCCATCTGCCGAAAGGCGAACGCGATTGCAGGTATCGCAGAAGTGTTGTGAGATCGGTGTAATAAAACCCAACGAGAACGCACCATCTTGAGATTGTAAATAGCGGGCTGGGCCGCCACCTGTAGAAACTCCATCAACGAGAGAAAAGCGTTCTTGCAAGCGTTGACGAACCTGTTGCAAATTGACGTACTTAGCGTTGCGCCCAGTGCTGCCCATCGGCATGGTTTCAATCAAACGCAAAGTAAAACCTTGTTCCATACAGTAGGCAACCATGTTTTCAATTTCATGGTCGTTCTCGCCGCCGAGCACCACCATATTAATTTTGATGGGGTAAAAGCCAGCGAGCTTAGCTGCCTGTAGCCCATCCAATATTTGTCGCAAGCAATCGCGCCCAGTGATGCTGGCTAATTTCGCAGCATCGAGCGAATCTAAACTCACGTTTAAGCGAGACACGCCTGAAGCGTGCAGATCGTTGGCATAGCGTGAGAGTAATGTGGCGTTCGTAGAAAGTGAAAGGTCTTCGACACCGGGCAAAACACACAAGCGTTTTGCCAAGTCAGCAATGCGCGAACGGGTTAACGGCTCTCCACCGGTTAAGCGAATGCGCGCGACACCGAGGCGTGCAAAGATCGCGATAACGCGCTCGATTTCATCAAAGGTGAGCCAATTTGCAGGGGCTTCGAAATCGTGAAATCCCTCCGGGATGCAATAAGAGCAACGCAAGTCGCAACGATCGGTAACCGATAATCGTAGGTATTCAATTTTGCGTCCGAAGGTGTCTTGTAAAGAATTCATGGGGCGGTTATTTTCCACGACAATTGAAATATAAAATCTGATAATGTCGCCGCCTACATTGTACTTGCAGAACGCTTGGCTGTTATAAAAACACCGCGCAATTTTTGTTAACGCAAGGGTATAAACATTGTCGCCACTGAGTGTAATGCAGGCGTGTAGCAATTTTTTAAAAGCATAACGGTATTTAGGAGCATCACATGACCATCGCAAAAATCGGCATTCTCACCATTTCAGATCGCGCCAGTCGTGGCGAATATGAAGATAAAGGCGGCCCCGCAATTCAGGCTTGGTTTAAACGAGTATTAACGAGTGAGTGGCAAGCAGAAGCAATGGTGATCCCTGATGAGCAGCCGCAGATTGAAGCTGCAATCAAAAAACTCAGCGATGAGAAAGGTTGCAGTTTAATTGTGACAACTGGCGGCACCGGCCCTGCATTGCGTGACGTTACTCCCGAGGCTACCGAAGCTGTGTGCGAAAAAATGATGCCCGGTTTTGGTGAGCTTATGCGCACCGCTTCTTTAAAATTTGTACCGACGGCAATTCTGTCGAGACAAACCGCAGGTGTTCGCGGCAAAAGTTTGATTATCAATTTACCCGGCAAGCCTTCGGCGATTAACGACTGTTTGAATGCCGTTTTTCCAGCAGTTCCTTATTGCATCGACCTCATCGAAGGCGCTTATTTGGAAAGTGATCCTGCACAGTGTGTTGCATTTCGCCCTGCACATGCAAAGAAGCCCGCCTAAAGGTAATTGTCTCTTCCCTTCGGTATAATCCGCGCCTCTTTCTTTAACCGTATTGATACATGAGCGTTTTAGCTTGGATTATCTCCGCGAGCATTTTTGGCGGTGTGTTGAGTGTAGTGGGCGCAGCGTTGTTCACGCTCAATACCCGCCCACATTTAATTGGCTCATTGGTCAGCTACGCGATTGGCGCTTTATTGGGTGCGGTATTTTTAGACATCCTGCCGGAGGCAATCAAACTCAGCCCCGATAGCACCACCGTCAGCGCAACCGTACTCGCTGGCATTTTGTTGTTTTTCATCTTAGAAAAATTAGTGTTGTGGCGGCATTGCCATCACGACCACTGTGAAGTGCACGAGGCGCAAGAGGTCAAACATGATCATGGGCGTAGCGGCATGATGATTATGGTCGGCGATACCTTTCATAACTTCGTAGACGGCATCATCATCGCAGCGGCTTTCCTCACGGACATTCAGCTTGGCATCGTCACCTCATTGGCCATCATCGCGCACGAAATTCCGCAAGAGGTAGGTGACTTCGCTATTCTTTTGCATTCCGGCTACAGCAAGTTACGTGCATTTCAAGTCAATCTAATTTCCAGTTTTGCCACTGTCGTGGGGGGCATATTGGGTTATCTCACCTTGCAAACGATGCAGTCATGGACGCCTTCTTTATTGGCGCTGGCCGCATCCAGCATGATTTATGTAGCGGTCGCTGACTTGATCCCCGGTTTGCATAAACGCACTCAGCTTCGCGACACCATTCAACAAGTTACATTGATCGTTCTGGGCGTTAGTACGGTCGCCCTGATGAACGTACTTATTGCAGAGTGATGATGAGGTTGGAAAAATGAAAAAAATCAAAACACCTAAAATTGGCTTCGTTTCACTCGGCTGCCCTAAAGGTGTTGTAAATATACTGAATGATTGGTTGTATTAGTACGATTCTTGGTAGGGATTGCAAGTCTCAGTTGTACGTTTATGCCGCGTAATAATATTAAAAATTTCTAGTCAATTTTGTGACTAACGTATTAGAAAAAAGACTATTTGCATTCTGAGGTTAGATTGCAGAGATTTCGACATCCAATCCTGCTGAGTGCTTCCTTGAAATCAGCGTGTTGTACGCATCTTTCTCGAAAGTACAATATGTTGTACTTTGTCTGCTTTTGAACTAAAAGGAGTCGTTTTAGGTTTCCCCGTCACAGACTCTTGCTGTTTAGGGTTGTCAGATGCCTGCCCTCA
>JBAXEJ010000103.1:0-6196 GCA_037140475.1 Gallionellaceae bacterium | reverse complement strand
CTATCGCCAGCCTCTGGCTCTTTCAAGCCAAGCACCGTAAAACCGCTACGCAACACCGCAACCTTAGCTTGCGGCACATTGAGAATTGCTAAGTTTTGATCTTGTGTTGCGTGAAGCTCATCTAAACCGTGTTCACTCAGCAGTGCTGCTATGCCGCGCAATTGATCGGCTTTTAAATCGCCAACTGGCAACGCGATCGGCAGCACGAATAGGGCATTTTGTTTTTGCGCAAACAATTTTCGAGGTGCGCCCTGACCCGGAGCCTCAGCCGCACTAGCTTCACGCCACTCGCCTTGTGGATATGGCTTATGTGCCAACGCCTGTTTAGTGCGCTCAAATTCCTCGCGATACTTTTCCAGAAACCCGGCTACGCCGAAGCGTTCTACCAAAAACTTAAGGCGCGATTTCGCCCGCTTGGTGCGGTCTGAATATTTGTTATGCAAGGTCACCAAGGCTTCTAGCGAGAACAACATCTCTTGTTCAGTGATGAACTCCTCAACCAAAATGGATTCGCGTGGTTTATGCCCCAAGCCGCCACCTGCACGAATGCTGAAGCCGTGCTTACCGTTTTTATTCACGGCGACAATGCCGCAATCATGTATCAACGCCTGAGCGCAATCTGCCTCGCAACCCGAAAACGAAATCTTAAATTTTCGGGGTAATTGTTGATTGAGCGGATTACGCAAAAAGTGCAGCGTTGCGCCTTGCACATGAGTGGATATATCCACATGCTCTTTCGGGCACACGCCCGCCAGAGGGCAGGCAGTCATATTGCGAATGGCATTACCGCAAGCCTCGCGTGAGGTTAGCCCTACTTGAGAAATACTGCGCATTGCCGCAGGCATATCCGCCAGAGGAATAAAATGAATCTGCATACTCTGGCGAGTGGTGATGTGAGCAATGCCATGTTGAGAGTATTTTTCGGTGATGTCTGCCAACGCGGTTAGTTGCTCCGCACGCAAACGCCCGCCCGGTAATTTAACGCGCAACATATTCACGCCTTGCTGCCGCTGACCATAAACCCCATGCTGCAATCGAACAGAGGTAAAGCGATCTGGGTCAATCTCACCTTTATTAAAGGCAATAATGGACTGCTCAAAGCGGTCAATTTCCGCCAAATCTGATAAATCGTTGCTATTAATACTCATGTTCTTCCTTTTAATAAAAAACTAATCTGCTGCCGATAATCAGCAACATCGTGGCTAACAAGGGGCGTAATATTTTTTCGGGGAATTTGGCACTCAAGTGGCTGCCGATATAGATACCGGGCAAAGAACCAAGCAATAAGCTCCCTAGCAAAATGAAGTCAACGGTACCCAAGGCCATGTGCCCCAAGCCCGCCACCAGCGTGAGCGGCACCGCATGGGCGATGTCCGTGCCGACCACTTTTACCGCAGTTAATTTCGGATAGAGAAACAAAAGGGCTACCGTGCCTAAAACACCCGCGCCAATAGAGGAGATGGTGACTAAGGCGCCGACGATGGCGCCCGTTGCGATAGTTGCTGTCGATAAATGGCGATGATTTAATTGATAGATCGCGCCATCTTCTTTGGCTGCGATTTTCTTGATCCACTCTTTAAGCAAAAGCGCGATAGCGGTCAGCAGCAAAGCAATACTCAATACGCTAGTGATTAATCCCTTGAGCGCTTTTTCATCCAGCGCTAGATAATTCAGCAAAAAAATCGTCAGCAATGCAGAGGGTAAGCTGCCTAAACTCAGCAACCGCACAATTTTCCAGTCCACTGAGCCATTGCGGCTATGCACCCAACCGCCCACCGATTTAGTCAATGCGGCATAGAGCAGATCAGTACCCACTGCCGTAGCGGGAGATACACCGAAGACCAACACAAGTAACGGCGTCATCAAAGAACCGCCACCGACGCCGGTCACCCCGACAATCAGTCCGACTAAAAAGCCAGAAACGGTATAAAGCCAGTCCATAAAATGCCTCGAATCAGTTGAATGACGCGCATTTTAGGTTGCTCGCTTTATATGTTTAAATACTTTTATGTTAGTATTTTATAACTTAATAGAATATAGATAATTCCATGAACTTACAGCAGTTGCGTTATTTAAATGAAATCGTGCGGTGTGATTTAAATATCTCGGACGCGGCCAATGCGCTCTTCACCTCGCAACCCGGGGTAAGTAAGCAGATCAAATTATTAGAAGAAGAATTAGGTGTTGAGCTTTTCGTGCGTAACGGCAAGCGTATTGTCGCCATGACAGAGCCGGGCAAAGCGGCGCTCGGCATCGCGCAACGCTTGTTACGTGAAACAGAAAATCTCAAGCTCGTCGGCGAAGAGTTTCGCACGCAAGACAGTGGCAGCCTGACCATCGCCACCACGCACACCCAAGCTCGCTATGCCCTGCCCCCCATTATCAAAGCCTTCACGCAGCGTTATCCCAATGTAAAACTCGGCCTACATCAAGGTAACCCGACTCAAATCGCAGAACAGATATTGAGCGGCGAGGCAGATATCGGCATCGCCACTGAAAGCTTGGCGCTATACGATGAACTCGTCACCCTCCCCTGCTACGAATGGCATCACTGTGTGGTCGTACCACCCAAACATCCACTGCTTCAAGAAAAGAAATTGACGCTCAAAAAGCTAGCGCAGTTCCCCATCATTACTTACGACTTTGCCTTCACCGGACGCAACAAAATCAACCAAGCCTTTAACGCTGCAGGAATAGAACCCAACATTGCGCTCACCGCCATCGACGCTGACGTGATTAAAACCTATGTAGAGCTCGGTCTTGGTGTGGGAATCGTGGCACAAATGGCCTTCGTTGCAGATCGAGACAAGCAGCTAAAAATAATTGATGCTGGACATTTATTTCAAGCTAGCACCACACGCATCGCCATCCGCAAAAATCAATATTTGCGTGGATTCGGTTACCACTTCATCGAATTATTCGCCCCACACCTTACTCGCGAAGTGGTCGCTCAAGCGCTACACCTATCGACTTAGTTAGACGGCATGAATAAAATACGCGCCATGAACTGCGGCATATTTGATTATCAGGTAAGCTTGCAAAAATTAAACGTAATCGGAGTTAGGTATGGCTGATCCAAACATGAAGATTTTAGTCGTTGATGACTTTTCAACCATGCGCCGTATTGTGCGCAATCTGTTGAAAGAACTTGGCTTTTCCAACGTCACCGAAGCAGAAGATGGTGTCGATGCACTGAACAAATTGCGCAGTGAAGGCAACTTTGAATTTGTCGTTTCCGATTGGAACATGCCGAATATGACCGGCATTGAGTTATTAAAAACAATTCGCGGTGATGCGGCTCTCAAACACTTACCCGTACTAATGGTCACCGCTGAAGCAAAACGCGAAAACATTATCGAAGCTGCTCAAGCCGGTGCATCGGGTTATGTGGTTAAACCCTTCACCGCTGCGACACTGGATGAGAAGTTGAAAAAAGTTTTTGCGACAATGGGAAAGTGAGCGACACCATGACCACAGCTACCCCACGTAAAAAACGCACCGCACTACCCGATGCTAGGGTAGAAAAGATCGGCATCGCAACTGCAAGACTACATCGCATTCTGAAAGAACTTGGGCACACCCGTAGTTTGGAAAAATCTGCGGCAACGATGCCCGATGCACGCGAGCGCCTTTCTTTCATTGATAAATCAATGCATGAAGCCTCAGAAAAAACCATCAGCGCAGTGGAAGACTCCCTGCCTTTAACTAACCAAAGTCGGGCTATGTGTGGTGATTTATCCATGCGCCTAGCCGATGCTAGCTTTGGGCAACATCAAGCACTGATTGAGGAAACGATTACTAAGCTGGGTGAAATTGCCAATGCCGATGAACGCCTGCATCACAACCTGATGCAGATTATGGAAGCGCAAGAGTTTCGTGATGTTGCAGGGCAAATGGTCAACAAGATCGTCGATGCTGCGGTCGAAATCGAAAGTATCCTGCTCGACATTCTGAAAGAATATGCTCCCGATGCGAAAGACTCTCTCATTAGCACAGAAGGATTAACCGCAGGGCCAGGTCAGCAAGCCAAGGATAGCAGTGTCAATGGGCAAGATGAAGTGGATGATTTGCTGGCTTCGCTAGGACTCTAAGGCGCAGGATTAAAATATTTCAAATGTAGCGCGTCAATTAAGTTGAGCAGTTCATCGCTCAACTCTATCTGCTGTAAATTTTCCTGCAACTGAGCCAGCGTTGTCGCACCGATGATCGTGCTGGCTACAAACGAACGGCTTCGCACAAATGCAAGCGCCATCGTAGCGGGTGACAAGCCATGTGCTCTGGCCAGATCGGCATACTCCATCACAGCATTTTTCACATTAGGTTTTTGGTAACGCTGACCAAAAGCAGGAAACATCGTCATTCTGCCGGATGCTTGCGGATCTAAGTATTTGCCAGATAACAGCCCGAACGCCAACGGGCTATAGGCCAATAAACTCACCTGTTCGCGGTGACACATCTCATGCAAACTCATCTCAAAAGCGCGGTTAATCAGGTTGTAGGGATTTTGAATTGAGATCACGCGCTGCAAACCAAGTCGCTCAGAAACTTTTACAAACTCCGCCACACCCCACGCTGTTTCATTGCTAATGCCGATGTGGCGCACCTTGCCGCTTTGCACTAGCTCACTCAGCACGGTGAGCTGCTCTTCGATCGAAACGCAAGCGCGTTCTAGCTTGGAGTCGTAATCAATTTTGCCAAACATCGGCACATTGCGCTCCGGCCAATGCAATTGATAAAGGTCAATATAATCAGTATGTAAGCGCTTTAGACTAGTCTCAATTGCGGCCGTGATATTTGCGCGATCTAAACCCGTTGGGCCGCCACGAATCCATCCAAAACCACGTGAAGGGCCTGCCACTTTGGTGGCTAAAACAATCTTGTCGCGCGCTTGGCTTTTAAGCCAGTGACCGACAAATTCTTCAGTACGGCCTTGAGTTTCTGCCTTACCTGGTACGGGATACATCTCTGCGGTGTCAATAAAATTCACACCTTGAGCAACCGCATAATCAAGCTGAGCACAAGCATCCACCAAGCTATTTTGCTCACCGAAAGTCATCGTACCTAATGCGATTTCGGAAACTTTTAATTCACTTTTACCAAGCAAGTTGTATTTCATAAATCACTAGTGCCGTGTTGCGTTATTCGATATCGCATCCGCGAAAACCGCTTCGGCATCAATCGCATCAAACAAATATTGCTCATTACAAAACTCGCAAAAAACTTCGATATCACCGCGCTCTGCCAAGATTTCATCGACTTCTTGCCGCCCCAGCATTTTCAACATACGCGCCACATTGTCGCGTGAGCAAGAGCAATTAAACACCACCCCTTGTGCCTCAAATAAGCGAATGTCTTCTTCGTGGTACAAGCGATGAATCAACTCCGTCGCCGCCAAAGAAAGCAACTCTTCACGTTTCACCGTATCGGCAAGTTGCGTCGCACGATCCCAAGCATCGGCATCATGCCCTTTTTGTTCAGGTAGTTTTTGCAGCAACATTCCCGCCGCATGCTGCTCATCCGCCGCTAGCCACAAACGAGTATCTAACTGTTCTGAACGTGTCATGTAGTTTTGCAAAATCTCCGCCACGCTTTCGCCTTCCAGCTCCACAATGCCTTGATACGCCTGATTACCGTCTTTGGGATCAAGCGTGATCACAAAATGACCATCGCCCACCAATTCGCGCAAGGTGCCAGATCTGATGTCACCCTCCCACTTTGCAGTTGCGCGCAATTCCAAGCTACCCGTACATTCCACCACCAATAGTTTCACCGCAGCTTTGCCGTGTATCTGCAGCACCAACGAGCCTTGTAGTTTGAGCGTTGCGGCGAGTAGCACGGCGGCAGCGCATAGCTCCCCCATCAAGTCACGCAAAACTTTTGGGTAGTCATGGCGATCGAGCACGCTCTGCCAAGTTTGATCGAGATGAACAATCTCACCGCGTACTGGCGCATGCTCGAAAAGAAATTTTTGCAAAGTGTCACGAGTATTTTTCATCAGGCTCATCAATTAGACTCAATCTTCCCACTTAGCAAAATTAGGAATTTTTACAAAGTCTTTATCAAAAACACCCTGGCTAGCCTGAGAGTGGCAAGCATCACAGTAGCTTAACGACTTAACACCCGGATTATTTTTCACCATTTTGTCGGTCAGTTCATGATGCTTTCGTTTGATGTAACGCACCTCGGTAATTCGCAA
>JBAXEJ010000102.1:0-6421 GCA_037140475.1 Gallionellaceae bacterium | reverse complement strand
GGAGAGAGTAATCTCAGCAAAATCGAGATGCTTTCCTTTAATACCGATTGTGCAGCGCTGGCTTTAGCCTTTTCCAGTGCGTTCAATATTTTCATGGTGGCAGAGACCACCGTATTGAACTGATGACGAGAGAAGTCAAAATTCGCCTGCTTGAGTGCTTGGTGTATTTCGCGGCGCAAGGTTTGATCGTCAGCAGAAAGTTGACTGAAATCACTAGAAGCTTTACTTACCTCACTTAGATCAGCAGACAAATTCCACACGCGGCGTAAAAAACGGAATGAGCCTTCCACGCCTGCATCTGACCATTCTAGTTGTTGGTCTGGGGGGGCTGCAAACATCATAAATAAGCGCGCTGTGTCTGCACCGTATGCATCAATAATGGCTTGTGGATCAACGCCATTATTTTTTGACTTGGACATTTTTTCGGTGCCACCGATAACGACAGGTTGTCCATCGCTCTTTAACTTGGCACCGATGGGCCGAGCCTTCGCATCCATCTCCACTTCAACATCAGCGGGATTGATCCATTGTTTCTTGCCCGCAGGTAGGTCGCGATAGAACGTCGGCGCAACCACCATGCCTTGAGTGAGCAGGTTTTTGAACGGCTCATTACCTTGTACCAAACCTTCGTCACGCATCAATTTGTGGAAAAAACGTGCGTACAACAAATGTAAAATCGCGTGCTCAATGCCGCCGATGTATTGATCTACCGGCAACCACTTTTGTGCCGCTGTTTTATCTACCATTCCCGTTTCGCACTGCGGGCTGGCGTAGCGCGCGTAATACCAAGACGATTCCACAAAAGTGTCCATGGTGTCGGTTTCACGCTTGGCCTTACCTCCGCACTTAGGGCATGTGCATTCATAAAAGTCGGGCATCTTGGCCAGTGGAGAGCCTGCGCCATCAGGCACGACGTCCTCGGGTAATTTCACAGGTAACTGATCATCTGGCACGGCCACATCACCGCAAGTCGGACAGTGAATAATCGGGATCGGGCAGCCCCAATAACGCTGACGTGAAATGCCCCAGTCACGCAAGCGGAACTGCACTTTCTTTTCACCTAAATCCAATGAACTTAAATCAGTGGCAATGGCATCAATGGCTTGGTTGAAATCAAGGCCATCATATTTTTCTGAATTGATGCAAACACCGTTTTTGTCGCCATACCACTCTTGCCAGGCCGCATCGCTGAAAGTTTGGTCTTTCACAGCGATAGACTGCTTGATCGGTAAACGATATTTTTTGGCGAAACCAAAATCGCGCTCATCGTGCGCGGGCACCGCCATCACGGCACCTTCGCCATAGCTCATCAAAACATAATTGCCGACCCACACCGGAATTTGTTCACCCGTGAGTGGATGTGTGACGTTAATGTCGGTGGGCATACCTTTCTTTTCCATCGTGGCAATGTCGGCTTCCGCCACGCCACCGTGTTTACATTCCTCAACGAAAGCAGCGAGCGCTGGATTTTTCTTTGCGGCGAGTGTGGCCAGCGGGTGTTCTGCGGCGACAGCAACAAAGGTCACGCCCATAATCGTGTCAGCGCGGGTGGTGTAAACCCACAACTTTTCATTGTTGCCATAGGGAAACGCAAAGCGCACACCATAGCTCTTGCCGATCCAATTGGCCTGCATGGTTTTCACCTGTTCTGGCCAGCCAGAGAGCGTATCCAAGCCTTGCAATAACTCGTTCGCATATTGCGTGATGCGGAAGAAATACATCGGGATTTCGCGCTTTTCTACTTGAGCGCCCGAGCGCCAACCGCGCCCATCGATCACTTGTTCATTCGCCAACACGGTGTTGTCTACAGGGTCCCAATTCACGGTAGAGGTTTTCTTGTAAATCACGCCTTTTTCGAAGAGTCGAGTGAATAGCCATTGTTCCCAGCGGTAGTAGTCGGGTTTGCAGGTAGTGACTTCGCGTGACCAATCAACACCTAGTCCCAAAGACATCAGCTGTTGCTTCATGTATTCGATATTGGAATAAGTCCATGCGGCGGGCGGCACATTGTTGGCCATCGCGGCATTTTCTGCAGGCAGGCCAAATGCATCCCAGCCCATGGGCTGCATCACGTTAAAGCCCTTCATGCGGTGATGGCGGCTTAGCACATCGCCAATGGTGTAGTTGCGCACATGGCCCATGTGTAGCTTGCCGGACGGGTAGGGAAACATCGAAAGGCAATAATATTTCGGCTTGGCGCTGGTGTCGGAAGCGCGAAAGGCTTGCGCGGATTCCCACTGTTGCTGAACGGCGGCTTCGATGTCTTTGGGCGAATAGTTCTGTTGCATGGCTTAATTGTTTTTAATTGTGGCTAAAAATAGGCTCGCATTATATCCGCCATTGTGGCGGCAGGCGCAGGCAAAGAAGGCGTTACGGTCACGTTAGCGGCATTGGAATGCTTCTGCTAGAATGCTTCGAAAATAACGATTCCCAAAATAATTTTTAACTACCTCAGGAGAAATATACATGTCACGTAAACACCCTGTTATTGCTGTAACTGGTTCATCTGGTGCTGGTACGACTACCGCTAAGCGCGCATTTGAAAATATCTTCCGTCGCGAAAAAATCACCGCCGCAGTAATCGAAGGCGATAGCTTGCACAGTTTGGATCGTATGGCGTTCCGCGCCGCCGCTGCCGAAGCAGCGAAAGCCGGCCACAATACTTTCAGTCACTTTGGTCCAGAGGCCAATCACTTCGATAAAATTCAAGAAACATTTAAAGTCTATGGCGAAACCGGCATGTGCAAACGTCGCTACTACGTGCATAGCGATGCAGAGGCGGTAGAGCACAATAAACATTTCAACCTCACTAACCTGACTCCTGGCGTATTTACACCTTGGGAAGACATCGAATCAAACTCTGACCTGCTGTTCTACGAAGGTCTGCACGGTTTGGCTAAAGATGAAAAACAAAATATTGATGCTGGCAAGTTTGTGGACTTGAGTATCGGTGTTGTGCCAGTGGTGAACTTGGAGTGGATTCAAAAAATTCACCGTGACAAAGCAGAGCGTGGTTATTCTGCTGAGGCCACTGTTGATACCATCATGCGCCGTATGCCTGATTACATTAACTTTATTGCACCACAGTTTACTTACACAGACATTAACTTCCAGCGTATTGCGACAGTGGACACCTCTAATCCGTTCATCGCACGCGACATTCCAACGCCAGATGAAAGTTTTGTGGTGATTCGTTTCCGCACTCCAAAGGGCGTGGATTTTCCATATCTGCTGGACATGATTCATGATTCATTTATGTCGCGCGCTAATACCTTGGTTGTGCCTGGCGGCAAGATGAGCTTGGCGATGGAAATCATCCTTGCGCCGATCATGCATGAGCTGATTGAGAACAGAAAAAAGTAATTTGAATTTGTTAAAACAAAAAAGGGCCGAGAAAAATCGGCCCTTTTTTTATTTTGCTAAACCGCGCGAAGCGCGACTAAGAAGTGACGCCCCCTTGCGGGGTGTGAGCTTCTTAGTTGTAGCTCCCTCTCTCACCCCGGATGAACTACACTGGATGTGAAAGTGTGGTTTCGTTTATCGTCGTTGTAGCTCCCTCTCTCACCCCGGATGAACTACACTAACATCGACAGGAGTGCCATCACCAAGGAAGTTGTAGCTCCCTCTCTCACCCCGGATGAACTACACTAGAAGCAACAGTTGCAGCATCGAGGCTCATGTTGTAGCTCCCTCTCTCACCCCGGATGAACTACACTGCGCCCCGAGCGGACAATGCAAATCGGCGGGTTGTAGCTCCCTCTCTCACCCCGGATGAACTACACTATCCGCTTTCTCTGAAAGCACTGAGGATGGGTTGTAGCTCCCTCTCTCACCCCGGATGAACTACACTACCAGTTGGAGAACTATCCGCTTGTGCGGCGTTGTAGCTCCCTCTCTCACCCCGGATGAACTACACTGCCAATCAAGAATGGCACCTACCGCTATGTGTTGTAGCTCCCTCTCTCACCCCGGATGAACTACACTTTCTGCCGCACTGGGCCAATACGCTCGATGGTTGTAGCTCCCTCTCTCACCCCGGATGAACTACACTTTGCCGCCATAGGTCTTGAGTCGTTGCCATGTTGTAGCTCCCTCTCTCACCCCGGATGAACTACACTCAATCTCCATGAACATTTGCTTTTCCATATGTTGTAGCTCCCTCTCTCACCCCGGATGAACTACACTTGCAGAGGTGAAGTCCTCTGCGTGGACCAAGTTGTAGCTCCCTCTCTCACCCCGGATGAACTACACTAAGCTATAACGGTGCGAACAATGTTGTACCGTTGTAGCTCCCTCTCTCACCCCGGATGAACTACACTCTTGATAACTCCCTCTGCTGCGGAATCAAGGTTGTAGCTCCCTCTCTCACCCCGGATGAACTACACTACCAAGCGCCATTTTAGAAGCATTAGCGGCGTTGTAGCTCCCTCTCTCACCCCGGATGAACTACACTAGGTCTCACGCAAACGCCCGCCCAGCTTAGGCTGGACGGGCGTTATGCTTGAAAAATCCGAACTTAAAACAACAGCATTTGGTTCACCTTGAGTGCTTTTTCTTGAAAAAGCGGCAGGCCGACCAGTAGTTTCATACTCGCATATTGCTTTTCAGTGACAGTCAGGCAGCGCACCGAGCCGTCTGGTGGCAAGCTATTCACCAATCGTTTCATGTGTTTTTCCAGCGCGTCGTTGCCATTCACAATGCGGCCATAGATCGAAAATTGAATCATGTCGTAGCCGTCGTTAATCAGGAAGCGGCGGAATAGGGTGTAGGCGCGTCGTTCGGCCTTGGTGACAACAGGTAGATCGAAGAGCACAAGTAATCGCATAAACCGTCGTGTCTCCTCGCTCATGTTTACCTTGTCATTCCGAGCTTGACCCGGAATCCAGCGCCTTTATTCAGACTGGATTCCCGCCTACGCGGGAATGACGAAACTGGGGTTTGCGAATGTGCTCTCATGATTCAACATTCCAATCGGTGCTGTTCCAGTCGGATGAGGGTCGGCAGTTCCAGCAACGATTCGCTACCCCCGTCGTAGATGCGTGCCAAGCTCTCGATAGTTTGCTCAATGGCGGATAGCACAGACATCCTGCCTCGTGGCATCCCTACATCCACATTGAGTAGTCCGACTAACGATACTTTGTCTTGCGGATTTAACTCATCGCCAGCCAACGACATGTGCTTTGCCACAAACAAGTCCACCACTGGGCGAAAAGGTTCGATCACGTCATCGGCGAGGTTGAATGCGTTTTGTTCGCTCGCATGAAAGAGGCCGAGGGAAGGCAGCAAGCCATGTGCTACCAAGCCCCGTGCAATCGTGCCGCGCAACACCGCATAGCCGTAATCAAGCGCAGCATTGGCAAAGCGTGCCTGCTCACGGTGAAAGCCCTTGCCGAACAGTTGTACAAAATAAAATGCAGCGGCTTGTCCTTCCAGATTGCCGATATCGCCAGAGCGCACACGCCGGGCGTAAGAGTCCATCCTATCCACTCCTTCGCGCCCCGTGAGTTGCAAACAGGCGGCTTGGTTAGCAATCTTCTGACGTACGATAGAAGCCCAAGTCTGCTTGGCGACCGGGCGCGGTAAATCGAGTTGCAGACGCATCCAGCGGGTGGAGCGCGAGTGGGAAAGGAAAGGCAAGAACACACCGCTGGGATGATGTGTGTCGCCTGTGGCGAAGAGGCTGATGCCGTATTCGCCGCAGGCCGATAGCACCGGATGGGTGAGCGTGATTTCGCGGTGATTCAGTACGATCACTGCGATGTCTTCAAACGGCACAAGCGCAGTTTGCTCCTGCTCAATAGCAAGCCGGAATTGTTCGCGCCGTAGCTTGGCTGGGCGCGAAATGACGACGCTACGCCAAGTCACGACGTTTCTCCGGCGGCGCTGGGTAACGGTTGCCGAGAACATCGACGTTAAATTTTTCGATGCCTAATGCGGTTTTAACGCCGATGCCTTCGATGCTTCCATCTTTGCCAACATTGAGATTTCGGTCATGTGCCCAGAGGTTGATGCACCCCGTCCCTCTATGGGTGCTTGCGTAGTATCCCAAGCGAGTTTCTTTCTTTAGTGTTACCTGGACTAAGTCATTTGGGTACAGCGAAAAATAAAACGCAAAGCTCTCATCAATCAGCGTCCATTCATTCTCATCTTTAAAAGCAACAATGGCACGATTCGGCAGCGCCTTCGCTACCGCGTGATGCACATATACCGGCACAAGATGAAACTTCCCTGTCTTAGTGAAAACATCTACTCGCAGCATCGAGTCGTTCTTGGCGATGCCGCCACGAATCGGAATACCTGATAGCTTATCAATCACCATCGTCACGCCACGCACAATCGGGCCAGTCGGATTGCCCTCGCTATCAGGCTTTCGTAATGGATTGTTAGTTCAAAATGCTTTGTCTCATTTGCCACCGTGCGC